>NC_012526.1:1838333-2164166 GCF_000020685.1 Deinococcus deserti VCD115
ACAATCCTGTTGCAAACCCCTGGTCCCGCAGGCCACCGAAGGGATTCCCGCCCCGGATCGCGTCGCGGATGCGGTCGTTGAAGGTTCCGATGCCCTGGCCGAACAGGTTGAGCTGCGTAGCATTGACCCCGCGCCGGTTCTTCTCGACTTCGCCAAAGTCCCAGCCCTCGCCGTACAGGTAGATCTGCCGGCCGTCTACGCCGTCTTTCTGAACCGTCAGTGCGTCCAGTGCCTGCCGGGCGGCCTGCATATCTGCAAGCATGTGGTGTCCCATCAGATCGAAGCGGAAGCCGTCCACCTTGTAGGCGCGGGCCATCAGCACCAGCGTGTCCACCATCAGCTTGCGCATCATGGTGTGTTCAGTCGCCGTGTTGGCGCAGCAGGTAGAAGTCTCTACGGCACCGTCGGCGTTCAATCGGTGGTAGTAGCCCGGCACGATACGGTCGAGCACGCTGCGCTCGGCCTGCCCACTGGCGTTGGTGTGGTTGAATACCACGTCCTGCACCACCCGCAGCCCGGCGTTGTTGAGGGCCATAACCATCTGACGGTATTCCAGCGCCCGCTGGTCCGGACGCACCGCGTAGCTGCCTTCAGGGACCATGAAATGGTAGGGATCGTAGCCCCAGTTATAGGGGTCAGCGTCCTTGATGGCCGTGATAGCTTTCTGCTGCTCTTCGCTGCCCGGCGCCAGCCGGCTGAGGTCCGGGGTGAACTTCCACTGGCCCTTGTCCTCGTTGATGGTGGCAATGTCGAAGGTTGGCAGCAGATGCACGGCCTTGAGGCCCGCGTCGGCCAGGGATTTGAGGTGCTTCATGCCGTGGCTGCCTGCCTGGGTAAACGCCAGGTAGGTACCGCGCTGTGCCGCCGGCACGCTGGCGTCGGCCGCACTGAAGTCCCGCAGGTGCAGTTCGTAGAAGCTGAGGTCCGACACTGACCTCAGCGCCGGTTTACGCAGGGCTGCCCATCCGGCCGGCGTGTGCGCCGCGTCACCCAGATCCACGAACAGGCTGCGGGTGCTGTTCAGGCTCAGGCCCACCGAGTAAGGATCGGTCACCAGATTGGTCTCGATCTTCCCGGTGCTCGGGGCAAACACCTTGACCTCGAAGCGGTAGCCCATGCCCTTCCAGCTGGCGTCACCGCTGGCAGTCCAGACACCCTGGGCGCTGCGCGTCATCGGCACGGTGCGCTCACCGGTGCCGTCTGCCTTCGAGATGCGCAGAGCCACGTTCTGAGCGGTCGGAGCCCACAGACGTACTGTGGGAATAGCGCCCTGCCAAGTCACCCCGAGTGGTCCGCTGTAGGCATAGAGGTCGTCGAGCGCCCGGGCAGTCTGCACGCTGGTGGCGCCAAGCACGGAACCGTCTGGCATCACCGAGGACACGGCCAGCTGCCCGCGCAACGCTTCGGGCAATCTGGCCCGGTCCTCTGCGCGCACCTGCAGCAGCTTGTAGTTCGCCAGATGTGGTGTTCGGGCACGCTGCGCGGCACTGAGGCCCGCCGGGACCTCCTCCAGCGTCAGGGCGTCGCCCCCCTGCACCCCTGCCGGGGTCAGGGTCAGACCGGCCGTGGACGACGCATGCAGGGTCAGCAGAGCCCCAGGCTGCACCATGTCGGGCTTTACGGCAATCAGGTCACGCGACACCATGATCGCCTGCTGGCGGGTCAGGTCCCCGACGCGGCGGACGCTGGTGTCCGGACGGGTGGTGTGCAGCGTCGGCTGACCGCTGACGATCCAGGCCTGCTGGCCCTGCTCGCGGTTCAGGAACATATCCGGGCCCGGGTCCTTCTCATCGCCCTTGTGAATAATCAGCCCCAGCTTTTTCCAGTCGGTTTTCATCGGTACGTCCCAGTACACCCCAAAGCTGCTCTGGCCAGTCTGGTTCAGCGGAGCCGTCCAGGTGGTGGGCTGAGCAGCGTCCTCCCAGGTATGAAGGCCCCAGCCCTCGTACTTTCCGTCCGGACGGAAGTAGTTGATGCGGGTCGCGCCCGCCGGCACAGGCGGGTCGGCACTGACATACGCGAAGTCGGCCTTGCCGCTGGTCACCAGCACCTCCCGGCCCTTGGTCAGGTCGGCGAACATGTCGGCACCCGGGTCCTTTTCGTCGCCCTTGTGCACGATAAAACCGACCTTGGACGCGCCAGCCTTCAGTGGCAGGTCCCAGTACGCGCCGCCGGCATCCACGCCGGTCGGCGTGAGCGGCTTGGTCCACTCGACGCTGGCGGTCGTGTCTTCCCAGGCGTGCAGCCCCCAGCCCTCGTATTTTCCGTCCGGGCGCAGATACCGCACCCGCAGGACGCCCTGTGGTACTCCTTGTGCAGAAGTTGCTGTGGCCGCCTTGGCTGGCGCTGCCTGGACCACCGGCGCCTTAGCGGCGTCCACATTCAGTGGTGCCCCTTTGGCATATGCCACCAGCGTGCTCCCGGATTTTACGAACAGTTCCCGGCCCCGGGAGAGGTCGAACCAGAGATCCACGTTGTGATCCTTCTGGTCTCCTTTGTGAACAATAATGCCGACCTTCTGCGCCCCTGCTTTCAGCGGAATATCGAAGTAAGCGCCCCAGTCGCTGCGGCCAGCCTGAGCAATGGGTTTGGCCCAGTCCACGCTTACGGCCGTGTCTTCCCAGGCATGCAGTCCCCAGCCGGCGTACGCATGGTCGGCACGCTGGTAATGCACCCGGGCCACGTTGGCCGGCAAGGGCGTTTGCGCCGCAGCCGAGGCTGCCAGCGCGACCGTCAGCAGGGTCGCCAGTTTTTTCATAGATGCCTGGAATTGTAGGGCTTTCAAAACCTCCTTTGGCTACAGTCTGCCCAAGGGCTCTGCACCGGTTGGGAGGAATGAGTTCTACAGCACTTTCTGGCCCTCTGGTATGCTCGGACACATGAAGCTTGTGCTGGCCGTAATTCAAGACGCCGACGCCACCGCTCTGGTGCGTGTTCTGTCCGAAAACGCCTTCGAGGTCACCAAGCTCGCCAGTACCGGCGGGTTCCTCCGTGAGGGCAACACCACCCTGATGATCGGGGTGACCGATGAACGCCTGGAAGAACTCAAGCGCCGGGTTCAGCAGACCTGTCGTGCGCGCACCCGGCTGGTGGCTCCCAGCATGCCGATGGGCGAACAGCATGAAGGGCTGGCCAGTGACCCGGTCGAGGTTCCGGTCGGCGGCGCCGTGATGTTCGTGATGGAAGTAGCCGAATTTGTAAAGGTGTAAAACGGCGCGGCCGGGCCGCTGACAGCGACCTGGCCACACCAGACAGCAGCCTGTTATTCAGCTGTTATTTCGTGTCGTACCAGTTGGGCCCGGTACCCACCTCTACCGCCAGCGGCACGCTCAGTTTCGCCGCCCCCTCCATCACCTCACGGGTCAGCCGAGCCACATCCTCGGCGCGGTTTTCCGGAGCCTCGATCAGCAGTTCGTCGTGGACCTGCAGCAGCAGCCGGCCACCCAGCGCTTCAAGCTCGCGGTCCAGGCGGATCATGGCGTGCTTGATGATGTCGGCAGCCGTGCCCTGGATGGGCATGTTGTAGGCCAGTCGTTCGCCGGCCTCCCGGACATTCCGGTTGGTCGCGGCCAGCTCCGGAACGTAACGCCTGCGCCCATACATGGTCTCGACGTAGCCCTGAGTACGCCCGAATTCGAGCGTGCGGTCGATATACCCGCGAATGCCAGGATACGTATTGAAGTAGGTCTCGATAAAGCCAGCGGCTTCAACGTAGGAAATGCCCAGCTCATTGCTGAGGCGGTGGGCACTCATGCCGTAGAGCACCCCGAAGTTGACGGTTTTAGCGGCGCGCCGTTGAGTGGATGTCACGCTCTGCTCCTCAAGCCCCAGCACCTGCGCGGCCGTGCGGCGGTGAATGTCCGCGCCCTCGCGGAAGGCCTGCTGCATCAGGGGATCGTCGGCGATGTGCGCCAGCAGCCGGAGTTCAATCTGCGAATAGTCAGCGCTGATCAGACAGTAGCCCTTGTCGGCGATAAAGCCCTTGCGGATCTCGCGGCCCATCTCGCTGCGAATCGGGATGTTCTGCAGGTTGGGGTTGAGGCTGCTCAGGCGCCCGGTGGCCACCGCCGTCTGCGCGAAGGTGGTGTGCAGACGCCCGGTGCGCGGATTGACCAGACTGGGGAGCGGGTCGAGGTAGGTGCCCCGCAGCTTGTCGAGTTCGCGGAATTCCAGAACCAGAGGAATAACCGGGTGTTCGTCACGCAGGGGTTCCAGAGCGGCCACGGCCGTGGAGCGCTTGCCGGTCAGCTTGGTCTTCCGGCCACTGGCCAACCCGAGTTCGTCGTACAGCACAGTTTCCAGCTGTGAGGGGCTGCGGACACTGAACTCACGGCCCACGTGCTGGTGGATTTCGGTCTCCAGCGCGGCGAGGCGGGCGGCTGCAGCGCCGGCCAGCCCACGGATGTACTCGCTGTCCAGCCGCACGCCACGCACTTCCATACGGGTCAGCACTGCCGCGAGCGGCTTTTCCATACCGGCATAGAGCTTCGTGCGTGCCTCGTCAAGCTGCGGCGGCAGATCCCGGAGGAGCCGCGCCGTGACTGCCGCGCGGCCGGCAGCGTCCGCAGGCCAGGGCACTCCCAGGTACCGGGGCGTGACGGTGGCCATGGTTGTATTCGAAGGGTCCAGCAGGTAGGCGTGCAGCAGCGGGTCGTCGCCGGGGTCCACCACGGTTCCCCGGACGCTCAGGTGCGCTGCCAGTGCCTTGGCCCCGGCCGCTGTAACTGCCCGCTGTCCGATGAACTCAGCCTCGCTGACCGTGTCGGGATACCGCGTCGCCAGTTTCGCTGCAGCCTTTTCCGCCTCACGCCGGGCCTTTTCCTGGGCCTTAAGCTGCGCTTTGGTGGGCGGCGCGCTGCCCTGAGGATCCAGCATGCCCTCGAACAGGGTCTGCGGCCCCACACCAGTCTCAGCCAGCCGCTGATCGGGCCTGATCAAAGGCGCGACACGCACGACACCGGGCTCTCCGTCCTCTGAGGCCTCGAATGTCGCCGCAGCGGTCAGTGCAGCTGTGAGGTCATCCTCGCGTGACAGCACATATCCCCAGACCACGTCCTGCCCCGGAGTGCGCCAGGGCGCTACCGCCGGAGTGTCCAGCGGATCGGCAGGTTCCGGGCGCGTACTGGCCTCCGCGTCATGAATGCTGTCCGGGACGTTCAGCTCTGCTCCAGAAACTCCGTTGAGTGCCAGCACGTCGCGCCGCACGGAATGCAGTTCGAGTTCCGTCAGCAGTTCGTCGAGCCGGGCAGGGTCTCCAGGAAGCCGGCCCACCCCGAAGTCCACCTCCAGCGGCAGATCCGTGACCATGCACGACAGTTCGTGGCTGAATTTCACCGCCTCTTCGGAATCCAGCAGTTTCTGCCGGGTGCCGTCGGGCTTCAGGGTGCCGGCGCGGGCTGCCTCGTAGATGCCCTCGAGCGTGCCGTATTCCTGCAGCAGCTTGGCGGCTGTCTTGGGTCCGATCCCCTTGGCCCCGGGAATGTTGTCGCTGGCGTCACCAGTCAGAGCGCGGTAGTCCACCCACTGACGCACGGTAACCCCATACTTTTCGAACACCTGATCCGGACCGATCAGGGAAAAGTCGTTGGCAATCACCTTGACGTGATCGTCGAGCAATTGATAGGCGTCGCGGTCACTGGTCACGATGCGCACCTGCATGCCGCTGCCCTCGGCCTTGCGGGTCAGGGAGGCAATCACATCGTCAGCTTCGTACCCCGGTTCTTCCAGGCGGGGAAACCCCAGGGCGTCAACGATGGCCCGGATGCGGTTGATCTGCGCCGGCAGGTCCGCCGGGGTCTCGGCGCGGCCGGACTTGTACCCGTCGAACTGTTCGTGCCGGAACGTCTTGACCGGCGGATCGAACACCACGATCACCTGATTGCTGCGCTGCTTGGCCAGCCGGAGGGTCATCCGCAGAAACCCCAGAATGGCGTTCGTGGCCTCGCCCCGGCTGTTGGTCAGGGGCGGCAGCGCAAAGTACGAACGGAACGCCAGCGCGTGACCGTCAATCAACACCAGCGTATCGGGGGTGGGGGACGTGGTCATACCGGGCATTCTACCGGGCCGCCGCATTCTTCTGAGAACAGAACGAAGCCGGAACAGGGAGGATCCTGTTCCGGCTCTACCTGGGGTCTTTCTGGCTCAGGCCTGTCCGCGCGCCTCGACTACGCCGGCAAGCACCCGCGCGACCTCGTGAATTTCTGCGGCGTCCTGGCCCTCGACCATAACGCGGATCAGGTTCTCCGTACCGCTGGGGCGCAGGTTGACCCGTCCACGACCCAGCAGTTGCTCCTCGGCCTGCCGCACTGCCTGCTGCACCTGCTGGTCCACGGCAATGGCCTTCTTGTCCTGCACACGCACATTGACCAGGGTCTGGGGATACATCACGAGATCATCGTGCAGAGCGTCCAGTGTGGTCCCCAGTTTTTTCATGCTGGCCAGGGTCAGAAGGGCGGTCAGCACCCCGTCGCCTGTAGGCGAGATGTCCAGGAACAGCACATGGCCGCTCTGTTCGCCACCCAGGCTGAGACCCTTTTCGTGCAGACGCTCGTGCACGTAACGGTCACCTACGGCGGTACGCTCCAGCGGAATTCCGGCGTCCTGCAGCTTGGCCTCCAGGGCCATGTTGGTCATGATGGTGGCCACCACGGCCTGCTCGCCGCGCGCCCGGGCGTTCAGCAGCAGCATGTGGTCGCCGTGAACCACCTGACCGCGCGAGTCCACGAACAGTGCCCGGTCGGCGTCGCCGTCAAAGGCGACGCCCAGGTCATATTCGCCCTCGCGGACGATCTGACGCAGGTGGTCCATATGTGTGCTGCCGCACCCCCGGTTGATGTTGCGCCCGTCCGGGGTGGTATAGATCGCAAACACATCCGCTCCTGCCGCCTGAAACACCTTGGGAGCCACCCGGTAGGCCGCGCCGTTGGCGCAGTCCAGCGCAATCTTCAGGCCGCTCAGGTCCGGAGCGTGGCTTTTCAGGAAGTCGGTATACAGGTGCTCGGCCTCGGTGTAGTTGGTCACGCTGCCCATGGCTGTGCCTGTCAGCGGCGCAAAGCCGGGAACCTCATCGATGGCCGCTTCGATCTGAAGTTCGGTAGCGTCACTGAGCTTCTGGCCGTCTGCTCCGAAGAACTTGATGCCGTTGTCCTCGTAGGGGTTATGCGAGGCGCTGATAACAACCCCGGCGTCGGCCTTCAGGTGCCGGGTCAGGTAACTGACCCCGGGAGTCGGCAGGACGCCGACATGAATCACAGTGACGCCTCTGCTGGTCAGGCCAGCCGCGAGCGCGGCTTCGAGCATGTCACCGCTCTGGCGGGTGTCTTTACCAATAACCACGCGGGCGTGCGGGTTGACGCGCCGCAGCACCTCACCCGCAGCTGCCCCCAGGCTCATGACCCAGGCAGATGTCAGGGGAAATTCTCCGGCCACGGCCCGCACTCCATCGGTGCCGAAATACTTGCGTTCGCTCATGCTGCGCGCATCATACGCCCATGAGTGACGTGAGTACCTGACACATCCTTCACTGCCTAGGTCTCAAATTTATGGCATCGCAACTTTTTGGGCTTGCAGGGCGTACTCTGGGGCATGAGTGGATTTTCTGGAGGAGGATTCTCGTTTAGCCGCAGCAGTCATGGTCGCGGAGGCTTCTTCGCCCATTCACGCTCCAGTGGTCACCGCGGCGGAATGGTCGGCGGTTTGTTGGGCCACAGCCACAGCAGCGGGCGGCGTGGACACTATGTCCAGGGTGGCCACTACCGTCAGGCCAAACGGCGCCGCTCTGGCGGATGCCTGGGGGCCTTCCTGGTCACGGCTGGGCTGGCAGGAGCCGGGGTCATGGGCCTGGTGTCACTGATCGCTTGATTCTGGTTCCACCGCTGGCCGCACTGCACGATGCCTGGGCGGTGATACGCGGCGCAGGCCCGGCTGGCACAGCTCGGGTGTGGCCTGCGGAGTTGCAGGCCGCCTTTCCTGGCCGGCGACAGCTTCTGGAAGCCTGGACGGGAGAGGGCGCCGCGTTTGTCCGCTACGCTACGACTGAGGGGCCCCTTTTTCTCAAGTATCTTCCGGCCGGCTGGCGGGACCAGAACGCCTACCGCCGGCTGGAACGTGAAATCAGGTTTCTGCGTGATCTCGCACCAGTGATGCCAGTGGACCACGCGCCTCTGCTTCATGCCGCCCTGGATCGCACGCGGCTGCGCGCGCACCTGCTGACGCCCGATCTCACAGCCCAGACCACCGGATGGGGAGCGTTGACCACGGATGATCAGCGAGAAGCCGCTCTTCACGAGATCGTGCGGTTGCTCGCCCGCCTGCATGCCTTCTGGGCTGGTCCAGGTTCTGTGCACCTGACCGGGCGCTGGGCCTGGGATCCTCGGGAGGTGCTGACCCAGGCCGAACGCATCGCCGCAGCGGTTCCATCTGGCCATCCAGCATTCTTTGCCGTACAGGCGGCCGCCCAGGCCCTGCCAGTTCTTTTACAGGATGCGCCTGAAGTCACGCTGGTCCACGGCGACATTCACGCCGGACAGGTGCTGTGGCGCGTGCATGACCGTCAGCCGGTCCTGATTGATTACGGGCAGGTGCACACCTCGGTGCCCGGTGAAGACCTGGCCCATCTGCTCAGCGTGCGGCTCAGCTCAGCCGAGCGCCTGAGGCTTGGTCCGGCACTCAGAGAAACCTACCGTGAGACCCTGGCGGTTCATGGCCTTGGCCTCTCCCCTTCCAGGCTGGCAGCTCAGGAACGGGCGGGGACAGGGCTGAACCTGTTGTCAACGGCCCGTCAGGCCCGCCAGTCTTCGGGCAGCGGGGTTCAGGAGGCGCTCGGCAATGTGGTTCAGGCCTGGAACGAACTGGGCTGAGCGCTCAACCGCGGAGGCCCAGAAAAGCCTGGTAGCGGCCCAGCTCCGTCTCGAGCCCCCGGCGCAACGTGGCGGTCTGGCGCACACCCGGCACGAACCCGAAGTCTGCCTGGAGCCGGTCAGAGTTCACGCTCAGGTTGGCCCACCCGACGGCCCGCTCGGCCTGGAACACCGGCAGGGCGTAATAGCCCATACGCCGCTGATCCAGCGGAGTGTAGGCCTCAAACCGGTAAGTCCAGCCGTGCAGGTGCGTGAAGCGGCGACGGTCCCAGACGAGTGGGTCGAATGGACCCACGATGCGTACACCGCGTGGCGCACGGACATCCAGCAGCTGCTCAGCGCGCCAGACATAGCGCATCCCCTCAACGGTGCCGCTCTGCAGCTCGTCCTTCACCACTTGCCTGTAGACCGCACGCAGCGGGCCATGCAGGTGTGGAAATCCAAACCGGGACAGGCTGATCAGATACCCCAGGCTGGCTTCCGGCAATGGGCCGTAAAGTCCGGCCAGCAGATGCACCGCGCCCCGCAGTCTCTGTTCGTCCGGCAGCGGCGCTTCCCTCAGGGCCTGGAGATGTGAAGCGGCGGCGTACAGGCGGACGCCGCCAACCCGGCGCGTCACGCGGGCTTCACCGGAGTAATGCAGGGCCTCCAGAGCCCGGGTTGTGGCACTGGACTGCCCGCCCCAGGCATTCGTGACCCGGCTCTGCCCCAGGGCTGCGGAGACATCACGTGGGTGCAGTTCTCCGCGTTCGTGCAGCATGGCGCGCACCTGCGCAAAGAGCTCCGGGTGCTGAAGTTCGGCGCGACTCCGCGCCGGAACACGTGGATGCAGCAACGCCTGCACCTGCCGGGGCACAAAGCCGTAGTTGGGAAGCATGTCCTCTTCGGCGTCCAACTTCGGGTAGAGCCGCTCAAGATCTCCGGCACGGTAGCCGCGCACCCGCTGCATCAGCGTGAGGTCCTGGGCACGGGCTGGAGCGCGGATCGGATCGGCCTGCACGAAGCCCATGCGGTCCAGCGCACCTTGCAGCGTGCCACGCGGCCCGAAAGTGGAAAAAGCCGCCGCTCGCAGGGTGGCCGGGGTCAGGTGCGCTGTCATGCTCCTCTGAGGCTAGCGTGGGCAGAGCAGCAGGATGTTCGACCCCGTCAGGACCTCACACACAAGGACAACGTCCTGTTCACTGCACAGCGGTAGGGCAGGCACAGCCCCTAGTGGCCGGACCACACCAGGCAGAAACGTCCTGGTACGCTACTCCCCACTTCTCCTTCACAGCGCTCCGGCACATGGAATACTCCATGGCATGACCACTGGCCTGCGTGAACGGATTCAGCGCGAATTGCACGTGCAGCCCATCATTGACCCTGCGGCTGAAGTCGAACGCCGCGTGACCTTTCTGTGCGATTACCTCAGCAGCACCCCGGCACGTGGTTTTGTACTGGGTATCAGTGGCGGTCAGGACAGCACCCTGACCGGGCGGCTGTGCCAGCTGGCTGTAGAGAGGCTGCGTGCCCAGGGCCGTGAGGCGGTGTTCGTGGCCATGCGACTTCCTTACGGCGTGCAGGCGGATGAGGCCGACGCACAGGCTGCGCTGACCTTTATCAGGCCAGACCGGAACCTCACGCTGAATATTCAGCCCAGTTCCGACGCCGCTGCCGACGCCGCGCATGACGCGCTTGGCACCGGCTTACGCGATTTTGTGCGGGGCAACATCAAGGCGCGCGCGCGGATGGTCGCGCAGTATGCCGTGGCTGGTCAGGAAGGCCTGCTGGTGGTGGGCACCGACCACGCCGCCGAGGCCGTCACAGGTTTTTTTACCAAGTACGGAGACGGCGGCGTGGACCTGACGCCCCTGACGGGACTGACCAAGCGGCAGGGAGCAGCGCTGCTTCAGTCCCTGGGCGCCCCCGAATCAACCTGGCGTAAAGTGCCCACCGCTGACCTGGAAGATGACCGCCCTGGCCTGCCCGACGAGGTCGCGCTGGGCCTCACCTACGAGCAGATCGATGCCTACCTGGAAGGCCGCGAGGTCAGCGAGGAAGCCGCCCGCCGCCTGGAAGGGATGTTTCTGAACACCCGCCATAAACGGCAGCTTCCTGCGACGCCATATGACACCTGGTGGAAAGAAAACAGCCTTACAGCTCGTTGAATTCGGACTCTGCCCGGCGTTTGAGGGGGTTGCGCCGCGTCACGTCCGACTCGGCCTGCGCCCCCAGGACCATGCGGTCACTTGAAGCTGGCGCTGGAAGCAGGCGGTTACTCAGGGCCAGGACATCGGCGGTGAGTTGTGGGGCCAGCGCCTGAACATACCGCAGCATCAGCGCCGGCCCGCCGATCATCACTTCCGCGTCACCACGGACCAGGGCAGCGATCATCCGGCGCGCAGCGGTGGGCGCGTCCAGCGACAGCACCGGCAGGTTATCCAGTGTGGCGAACAGGGCGTACTCCTTCTTATGCTGACCCTTGACCTGCGCATGGCGGGGGCTGCCCGTACGCATCAGGCTCGGATGGACAGCCGTGACGGTCACCCCTTCGCGGGCGAGTTCTGCACGCAGGGCCTGTGCCAGGCCAGCCACGGCAAACTTGCTCATGCAGTACGGACCGAGATGCGGCACAGCCACCCTGCTTCCCACCGACCCGACGACCAGAACCCGGCCCTGGCGGCCGCGCAGATACGGCAGCGCGGCCCGGGTCAGGCGAAGGGTGGCAAAGGCGTTGATTTCCATGATTTCCCGGAAATCACCTTCGGTCATGTTGGCCAGCGGGCCGGTCTGGATGATGCCAGCGTTGCTGACCAGCACGTCCAGGCCTCCATGGACCCGAACCGTTTCCTGAACGGCGCGGTCCACATCCGCCTGAATGGTGACGTCACCAGCCACGGTATGAACCCGGGCACCATGCGAGCGCAGATCTTCGGCAGCACGCTCCAGCGCGTCAGCGTGCCGGGCCATCAGGGTCACGGCTGCGCCAAGCGAGCACAGCTCCCGGGCCAGCATCAGCCCCAGGCCGCGTGATCCCCCAGTGATCAGCACTGAGCGCCCCTGAAGGTCATATGGCGCGTTGAAGGCGCGGCGCGCGGCCACCGCTCCGAGACCGGCAGCCAGCAGCAGTCGTTTCGGAAGTCTCATAGCCGCAGTTTGCCCCCCGGTTCGTCAGGCCGGGAGGCGTCTAAGGGAACGGCTAAGAACTGGCCTTCAGCGGCTACAGTGGAGGCATGACCGCGCAGCCTACCCTCTTCGAGCGCATCATCGCCCGCGAGATCCCCAGTGACATCGTGTATGAAGACGAGCATTACATCGCCATCCGCGATATTGCCCCCAAGGCGCCAATTCACCTGCTCGTCATTCCCAAACGGGTCTCGGCGCGCATAGACGAGATTACCGACGCCCAGGAAATGGGCGAGTTGTGGCTGACCGCGGTGAAGGTTGCCCGGCAGCATGCCGCGGATTACCGCCTGCTGGTCAATGCTGGCAAGGGCGGCGGTCAGGTGGTCTTTCACACGCACATCCACATCATGGCCGGCTGGGAACACGGTCCGGATAACGATACAGGCAGCGCGTGACGCCAGAGAAGTTCAGCGCTGTCCTGTTTGACCTCGACGGCGTGCTGGTCGACACGGAGACCATTATCGGCGAGCTGTGGGCCGACATCTTCACTGGACACGGACTTAACCTGACGCCCAGCGAAATCACCCGCCTGACCTCCGGACAGCGCTTTGAAGGTGTGATGCAGGCGCTGGACGAGCAGCGCGGTTGGAAAGCGCCGGAAGATTTTCTACCCATGCTCGATCAGCGCTTCAATGGAGCCTTTTCACATGTTCCCTCAATTGAGGGTGCAGCGGATACTCTGCGCGCCCTGCAAGCTGCAGGAATCCCTTTCGCCGTAGCCAGCAACAGCGAAAAGGGCCGCCTGCATATGAAACTACGTGGTGCGGGACTGGCTGATCTGGTCGAGCCACACGCCTATGACCCCTCGTATGTGGGTGGTCTCGGCAAGCCTGCACCGGACCTGTATCTGTACGCCGCCGCGCAGCTTGGCGCAGAACCCGGCCGCTGCCTCGTTATTGAAGACAGCGTGCCAGGAGCGCGCGCAGGGCTGGCCGCCGGCGCGACAGTCTGGGCACTGCTGGCAGGGGGCCATATTCTGCCGGACGACGAAGCTCACCTGCTCGAACTGGGCGCGGCGCGGGTGCTGCATTCGCACGCCGACCTACGCGCCGCGCTGGAAGTGCAGACCCTGGTTTGAGACCAGCCTCAGCTGGTGGCATATCCGCTCGACGCTCAAACTCTACATATGTAGAAATGTTGTATGCCGCGTTCTCCCAATACGAGTCCGCACACACGCTCCGTGCTGGAAGCTCTGCTTCAGTCCCATCCTGATCCTGCCTACGGCTATGACCTGAGCAAGACAACAGGCCTCAGAAGCGGCACCCTCTATCCCATCCTTCAGCGCCTGCACGCGCAGGGCTACCTGGAAGCCCGCTGGGAAGAATCCCTGCATCCGGGAAAACCGCCCCGGCATGTTTACACCCTCACAGAACAGGGCACACGCCTGGCTCGCGAACTCCGCGAAACGGCCCGCACCCCACCACAACTGGTCAGAGGAGCGCTGTCATGATGCCTGAAGAGTGGCACCAGGGTATGAAGCATGAAGCCGAGAGTGTCCCGGACGGTCAGTGGGCCCGGGAGACCCGCTGGGCCGCGTGGTGGGCTGGGCGCACATACGAACTGAGGCAGGTGCTGACCCGCAAGCCACTCGGAGAGCTTCTGCTTGTGCTGCTCCTGCCGTACCTCATTCTTCTACCGGGTCTGGACCGTGTTGGCAACATCTATAGCCAGGGGGTATTTCTGCTCCTGTTCGGCCTGCTGGCCGGGCTCAATGCAGGAGGAGCAACACTGTTCCTGCTTTTATGGACCGCCCGGTATGCCTGGAGTGACCGGGCTCCCTGGGCACTGGCCGTCACAGCCTCCGCAATGACCCTGAGCCTGATGCCTCTGGCACTTGCTCTCGTTCAGCTACGGGTCCAAGGCCCGGCACCGGCACTCTCCCCTGCCCGCGTCATGGGGGGGACCGTGGTTTTACTTGCCGTGCTCTGGGCCTTCGCCTGGGCCATTCAGGTACTGAAGCGCTCAAGGGTCAGGAGAAAGACATGACCCCGGAAGAGTGGCATCAGGGTGTGGAGAATGAGGCGGTCAACGCCGTGGATGAGCCCTGGTCAGTGGAAACAATGCGTTACCTGCGCCGCAGGCAACTTGTGCTTTCCGTATTGAAGCTGGGAACCGAATTCAGCCTTCCACTTGTCTTCGTCGTCCTGATGGTGCCAGTGCTGGACCGACTGGCGACAGCCGAGCTGGCTTTTGCCCACGCCTGGGCCCTTGGCCTGACAGGCGCTCTGCCCTCTGCCGAAAGTCCCTTCCCCTTGCTGGAAGCAGGAGCGTGGATCTGCGTGGCAGCCGTGTGGTTCATGGTTGGGGCCATACATGGAAGGCACGGGTTGAGGCTGGCAGTGGCCCTGACTTGCCTGTGGCTTGGTGGCCTGCCTACCTGGGGATTTCACCGTCTGACTGGACTAAGCACCCCGCTGCCGGATTGGTGGTTGTGGCCAGCGGCAGCAGGGCTGGTGTGGCTCTGGAGGAGCCAGCAGGCGACAACAAGACAGCAGGCCAGCTGAGCCAGGAATGTCGCCGCTGAGGGTGCAGGCTCAGCGGCGACATTCCTGGTCTTGTTCTTCAGGCCATTGGAAGTTCGACCATGCCGCCCGGCAGGTCGCTGTCATCCTTGCCTTCCATGCGTGCCGTAACGGCCAGTCCGGTGGGCGTCTGGGCCAGCCCGCCATCAGCTGTTTCCCGCAGGGCAGCGGGCATCATGCGTCCAACCGACGCCATGGCCCCGAGAACCTCATCAGGCGGAATGAAGCTTTCCAGCTGCGCCAGAGCCAGCTGAGCCGCACTGACCGCGTGTACCGCGAAAAAAGCGTTGCGGCTGACACAGGGCACCTCCACATAACCGCCTACCGGGTCGCACACCAGCCCGATGGTGTTCATCAGGGCCAGGGACGCGGCGTGAACGGCCGCACGTGGCGAGCCGCCCAGAAGCTCAGTGACGGCGGCGGCGGCCATGGCGGCGCTGGAACCGATTTCTGCCTGACAGCCCCCGGCGGCCCCGCTGATGAACATGCGTTTGCTGATGGCCTTGCCTACCCCGGCGGCCAGGATCATGGGGTCAACCAGCCGTTCGTCTGGCAGGCCCAGATGGTCGGCTACACCCAGCAGGGCACCAGGAATGGTGCCGGCGGACCCGGCAGTGGGTGCAGCGACAATGCGCCCCATGCGGGCGTTTTCCTCATTGACTGCCATGGCGTAAGCCTGAACACGGCGAATGAGTGGGGCATTCAATACGTCCGGCGCGTCCCACAGCCCCTTGGCATTCCAGCCGACCATCCCGGTAATGCTTTTGGCCTCGCTGCTCAGACCGCGCTCAATGCTGTCGCGCATCTCCCCGATGCGCCGCAGCATCTCAGCACGAATATCGGCAGGGTCCAGGCCAGTTTCCTGGCAGTCACGGTCCAGCACCCACTGACTGGCTGGAGCAGGGGCATTCATCAGTTCTTCGAGGGTCATGGGCGCTCCTTGGCCGCCCGCGCCAGGCCGCACAGGGCCTGCGGGCAAAGAATGGGGGATCGGCCGAAGTTTACTCCGTAGGCGGGAGAAAACCGGGGCTGGGCTTCACCCTCAGTGTCCAGGAAAGCTGGACTCCTGTGGTGAAAAGCCGGTAGGACTGTCCTTACCCTGGTGCCCTGACGGCGCCCCTGTCAGGCCTCCTGAGCGACACGCAACAAGTCGCCGGAAGTTACCAGTTCACGCAGACGGAGCAGGTCCGGCTGAAAATACCGATCAACCTGCATGGTGGGCACGGCCCCTCGGATGTGCTCGTAGGCGGCCTGCACTCCTATGCCAGCGCGAAACCCGGCAAAGTCGAGCGCCTGGGCCGCGCACATCAGTTCAATGCTGACCACGGTCTGGGCATGGTCCAGGATCTGCCTGAGCTGCCGGGCTCCATGGGCCCCCATGCTGACATGATCTTCCTGGTTGGCGCTGGTCGGGATGCTGTCCACGCTGGCCGGATGGGCCAGCACCTTGTTCTCGCTGACCAGGGCCGCCGCCGTGTACTGCGCGATCATGAAGCCGCTGTTGAGTCCGCCTTCAGGTGCCAGGAAGCCCGGCAGACTCGACAGGGCGGGGTTAAGCAGCTGCTCGCAGCGACGTTCGCTGATGCTGGCCAGCTCTGCCACAGCTACCTTCAACGCGTCGGCAGTCAGTGCCAGCGGCTGCCCGTGAAAATTCCCGCCTGACACCACCTCTCCGGTGTCGGGAAAAATCAGGGGGTTGTCGGTCACAGAGGCGAACTCCACGGCCAGTACCCGGGCCGCCTGGCTCAGGGCGTCATGGGTGGCACCGTGCACCTGCGGCACAGCACGCAGGCTATAGGCGTCCTGCACCTTGCCGCAGGACGCGTGACTCGGCGCGATCTGGGACTCGCGCAGAAACCGGCGAAGCTCCTCAGCCGTGTGTACGGCCCCTGGATGTGGGCGCAGACCCACGACTTCCGCTCCGAACGGCCGGTGCGAGCCTGACAGCGCCTCGACCGTCATGGCCGCCGCGAGGTTGGCCGTGCCCAGCAGCGCCCAGGCGTCATGCAGAGCAAGGGCCAGCAGGCTGCCCATCAGCTGCGTGCCGTTGATCAGGGCGAGACCTTCTTTGGCCTGAAGTTTCAATGGCTTCCATCCGAGCTCATTGAGAACTTCCGCAGCCGGACGAATCTGACCCCCATATTCGATCTGGCCCAGCCCGATCAGACTCAGGGCCAGATGGGCCAGCGGAGCCAGATCTCCTGAAGCGCCGACGCTGCCCTGAGCAGGAATGACCGGATGTGCCTGCGCATTCAGCAGGGCCAGCAACAGGTCCACAACCTCAGGGCGCGCCCCCGAATGCCCCAGCGCCAGCGACTGCGCACGCAGCAGCAGCATGCCGCGCACGACTTCAGCCGGCAGGGGCTCACCCACGCCAATGGCATGCGAGACGATCAGGTTGTGCTGCAGCTGCGCCAGCTGAGCGCGGTCCACACGCACCGAGGCGAACTTGCCAAAACCAGTGTTGACCCCATACACCGCCTGATCACCGTCCACGATCTGCTCGATGACGGCGCGGGCACGGACAATCCGGCTGCGCGCCGTGTCAGACAGCTCGACCGGCTCGTGGCGGCGGACAACCGCGATGAACTGCTCTACAGAAAGGGTGGTATCCAGTATCACGTCAGAAACTCCTTAAAAAGTTGCGAATGAGGACCCTTGGGGTTCAGACCCGAGTGCCGGCCTGCCACACGTCGCGGACCGGACTGGCACCCAGGGTGTAAGCCAGGTCGCGCCAGTCGGAGCTGTGCAGAGCCAGGAAGTCGGCCCGCTGCCCGGGAGCAAGGGCTCCCCGGTCACGCAGGCCCAGAGCATGGGCAGCGTTCACGGTACAGGCACTCAGAGCCTCTGGTGGCGTCAGGCCACACAGCCGCACGGCCAGGGCCAGGACCAGCTGTGAGCTGAACACTGGCGAGGAGCCTGGATTGAGATCAGTCCCGACAGCCACAGCAGCCCCGGCGTCGATCAACCGGCGCCCGGGCGCAGCTGGGAGCCCCAGGTGCAGGGTCACACCGGGCAGGATCGTGGCCACCGTGTCCGAGGCTGCCAGAGCCTCGATCTGGGCCTGCCCGCTGGCTTCCAGATGGTCTACGCTCAGCGCTCCCAGCTGGCACGCAAGTTCGGTGCCGCCGATTGCCTGAAACTGATCGGCGTGAACTTTGACCTGAAGCCCATGCTGCTGCGCCGCGGCAAGAATCTGGCGGGTCTCTTCAACGCTGAACGCTTCTTTCTCGCAGAACACGTCCACGGCCGTGGCCAGGTGTTCTGCGGCCACCCAAGGAATGAGGTCCTCACACACGCCCTGCACGTAGGCTGCGCGGTGGTCCTGCGGTGGAACATGGATCAGCAGTGTGGGTATCAACTGAAACTCGGCCTGCAGGATTTGCACGGCCTGTAACATCCGGCGTTCGGCTGCAAAGTCCAGACCGTAGCCGCTTTTCACTTCAACCGTGGTGGCACCGGAGTCCCGCAGCGCTTCCAGGCGGGGTCTTGCCAGGGCCACCAGGGCTTCCACGGAGCTGGCCGCCGTGGCCCGCATGGTCGAGCGTATGCCTCCACCCCGCGCCAGAATCTCCTCGTAGGGAACACCCGAAATGCGGGCCTCGAAGTCGGCCAGACGGTCACCCGCCCAGACCGAGTGGGTATGCGGATCGACCAGCCCAGGCACGACCGCCACACCGCCGAGATCATGAATGCTGGTCGAGGCTGGGGCCTGCTGCCGGGACCCGGTCCAGGCAATCACGCCGTCCCGGACCAGCATGGCCGCGTCGTCCAGCCGGGTCAGCTCCCGCATGGCTGCTCCACGCTGCACGCCAGGCGCCGGGGTCACGAGCTGCGAAATTCCTGTGAATAGCGTCTCATTCATGCCCGGACGCCTCGAAGACCTCGCAGAGCGTTTCCATGATGAGCCGGGCGCACAGCAGTTCGCTGCGGCCAGTCGGGTCCAGGTTCGGGGCAAGCTCGACCAGATCCAGGCCCACCACACGGTTGTGCCGGGCGGTGGCCGCCAGCACCGCCATGGCCTGCGCGTAGGTAAACCCATCCGGTTCCGGGCTGCTGGTTCCCGGAATGACCGAGGGGTCCAGGCCGTCCACATCCACGCTGATGTACACGTTCCGGTCCCGCGGCAGGCTCTGGAGCACAGCAGGGAGATCACTTTGCACGTCAGTCATGGGAATCAGGCTGTGACTCCGGGCACGGGCAGCTGCCACGGCCTCGGGGTCGAAGCGCAGGCCGCGCAGGCCGATGGTCGTGATGTGCACGAGGTTGGGCAGCGTCTCCACCGCCCGGCGGAAGGGGCTGGAGTTGCTCCAGCGGGTGTCATTGCGCACATCGGTAAAGTCCAGGTGGGCGTCGAGCTGAACCACGTGCAGTTCCGGTACGTCTGCAAAGGCCCGCAGCAGCGGGAAGGTGACGCTGTGATCCCCGCCCAGGAAGACTGGCAGGGTGCAGCGTTCCCGCAGCGCCTGGGCAGCTGTGGTGGTGCGCGCCTGCATCAGTTCGGGTTCCAGGCTGGGCAGAACCACATCTCCGGCGTCCGCAAACGTCACGCCTCCCAGGCGGGTCTGGCCGTCGAGCCCGGTGAAGGGCGGCACGCTGCGCAGGCTGGCCTCGCGCAGGGCACGCGGAGCGAAGCGCGCCCCCGGGCGGAAACCCAGAGCAATGTCGTACGGCACGCCCAGCACCGCCACGTCCGTGCGCCAGCTTCCCTGGGGTTCGACCAGGGGCGCACGGACAAAGGTGGCAATTCCGCCGTAGGGCAGGTGGGCGGGGGTGATCACTGCTGGCCTTTGGAATGATCGGTGATGCCCAGGCTGGGCAGGTCCAGGCCACGCTCGCGCGCCACATCCAGGGCCAGATCGTAGCCGGCGTCCGCGTGACGGATCACACCCATGCCCGGATCGTTGACCAGGCAGCGGCTCAGGCGCGCGGCGGCTTCGGGCGTGCCGTCAGCCAGCGCAACCAGCCCACTGTGCTGGGAAAAGCCCAGGCCCACGCCACCACCGTGATGAAAGCTCATCCAGGCGGCACCTGACGCGATGCCCACCCCGAAGTTCAGCAGCGCCCAGTCGGAAACAGCGTCCGAGCCGTCCTTCATCGCTTCGGTCTCACGGTAGGGGCTGGCGACGCTGCCGGCGTCCAGGTGGTCGCGGCCGATCACGATCGGTGCCTTCAAGCGGCCGTCAGCCACCATCTCATTGAACAGCCTCGCGGCCTGGTCGCGCTCCTTGTAGCCCAGCCAGCAGATGCGCGCTGGAAGGCCTTGGAAGGCGATCTGATCGGCGGCGTAGGTCAGCCAGCTCTGCAGCCGCTCGTCTTCGGGGAACAGTTCGAGCAGCGCGCGGTCGGTCGCACGGATGTCCTCAGGGTCGCCGGACAGCGCCACCCAGCGAAACGGCCCCCGACCCTCGCAGAACGAGTCGCGGATAAAGGCCGGCACGAAGCCCGGATAGTCAAAGGCATTCTCTACCCCGGCCTCCTGGGCGCGGTGACGCAGGTTGTTGCCGTAATCGAAAGCGACGGCGCCGCGCCGCTGCAGCTCCAGAATGGCGCGGACGTGCGCGGCCATGGCCCCATAGGCACGGGCACGGTACTCCTCAGGACGGGCTTCACGCAGCAGCGCAGCGTCCTCATCGGGAGCCAGGACCGGGATGTAACCCCACATGGGGTCGTGGGCGCTGGTCTGATCAGTGATGAGGTCAGGTGTCCAGTTCATGGCCACCAGCCGAGGAACCAGCTGTGCCGCGTTGCCCTGCACACCGATAGAGCGGGCTTCACCGGCGGCCTTGTAAGCCTCGGCCCGGGCAATGGCATCTTCCAGACTGCTGGCCACCTCATCGAGATAGCGGGTTTCCAGACGCTTCTGGATACGGGTGGGGTCAATCTCGATGGTGATACTGACGCCTCCGGCCAGCTTGACGGCCAGCGGCTGCGCGCCTCCCATGCCTCCCAAGCCAGCCGTCACCGTAATGGTTCCCTGCAGCGTGCCACCGAAATGCTTGCGCGCGGCCCCGGCAAAAGTTTCATAGGTTCCCTGCAAGATGCCCTGGGTACCGATGTAGATCCAGCTGCCAGCTGTCATCTGGCCGTACATCATCAGACCCGCCTGATCCAGTTTGTCGAAGGTTTCCCAGTTGGCCCAGTGGGGTACGAGATTGCTGTTGGCCAGCAGCACGCGCGGCGCCCACTCGCTGGTTTTCAGGACAGCGACGGGTTTACCTGACTGAATCAGCAAGGTTTCGTCGTTTTCCAGGCGGTCCAGGGTCTCCACGATCTTATGAAAAGCAGGCCAGTTACGTGCAGCCTTGCCACGTCCACCGTAAACCACCAGCGTTTCGGGGTGCTCAGCCACCTCCGGGTCCAGGTTGTTCATCAGCATGCGCTTGGCGGCTTCCTGAATCCAGCCTTTGGCGGTGCGCTGTGCACCCCGGGGGGCACGGACGACAGGAGCAGATTCTGTGGGGGCGGGCACTGTGTTGGTCATGGCAGGTCTCCTGGGAAAACGAGGTATGCCCTATCGTCTGCCCCAACTGCTCTCCCCACAATGGAAGTTTCCGGATACTCCGGAAACAGGCTAGGATTGTCCTGTGCCCCGCATCCTGGCCACCGTTGAACATGCCGTGCGGCTGCTTGAACTCTTCGATGCCGATCATACGGAGTGGACCCTCAGCGATCTGGCGCGTCATGTGGCACAACCCACATCGACGGTGCATGAGCAATTAACCACCCTCTGCGAAACTGGTCTGCTGACCCGGGTGAGCCGAGGCCGCTACCGGCTGGGCTGGCGGCTGCTGAAACTGTCGAGTGCCCTGTACGGCAGCCTGCCCTGGTACCCCCCCGCCCACGCAGCGATGGAACGCCTTGCGCGCCGAACCCACCTGCTGGCCTTTTTGTGCGTACTTGACGGTGCCCGGGTGCTCTGCGTGGCCAGATCGGTACAGGGCCGGGATGGGCCACCTGTTGCCGGAGAGCTGGATTTTGAGCTGCCGGCCCATGCCACCGCCAGCGGCAAACTGCTGCTGGCTCTGGCTGGGCGGCCACTTCCCTATCCAGCTCCAGTGTTTACGGAGCGCACCGTGACCACAGCAGCTGCCTGGGACGCTGAGGCCACCGCAATTCGCCAACATTTACATGCCGTCACCGCTGACGAATGGGCCAACGGAACAGGCGGTCTGGCTGTGCCGATCCGTGGTGAGCATGGCGTGGTTCTGGCGGCCCTCGGCGTCAGCCTGCCTACCCCCAGGCTGCGCGAGAGTGACATGCTGCTCCGTGCACTTCGGGATGCCGCTGATGAAGTGAGCTGGCACCTGGGTTACCGTGCACCGATACGCGCAGGCAACTCAGAGCACTGAGTTACCTGCGGCGGTCTTTTAAAGATTTATCTGTAATCAGCCAGCACCAGGCGGCGGGCCCGATAAAACGCTTCCTGCGCGAAGGTTGCGCTCAGGGCCGGCGGGTCTGGGTTGTCTGGGTTGTGGTGTGGGCGTGGGTTGCACGGTTGCGGCCAGCAAGACCAGCCAGGCCAAGCAACCCTAACAGGCCCCAGGGAAAGCCAGACCGGTTCTCTGTCTCTGTAACCGTGGTGCCCGACGTTGTCGTAGCAGCATCGGTGTCAGTGGCTTCGGTCGTTTCGGTGGTTTCAGTCGTCTCGGTGGCGTCGGTGGTATCTGTTGTCTCCGTGCCCGTCGCATCGGTGGCATCTGTTTCAGTGGTGTCGGTGCCCATGGCGTCCGTATCCGTCGCATCGGTACCGGCCGTATCGGTTCCGGTTGTATCAGTACCTGTAGTGTCAGTACCGGTCGTTTCCGTACCTGTGACATCCGTTGTGGTTTCTGTCGCGGTTTCTGGTGTGGTGGTGTCGGTCTGGGCGTAAGCCACGGGAGCTGAGAGCAGTGCAAGGGTGACGAGCAGGGTTTTCATTAGAAACCTCCTGCGGCGAAGTATGGTCTGTCGATGTCTTAACCCGGTGACAACTGGATCAATTCATCCTGCACTAATGCTCATGTAAGACACAATTTGGATGAAGCTGAGCACTAGATGCCTGCCACGGGGATGCAGTGGGTAACCAGCCATCATGTCAGCTGCACGCGTGCAACAGCGTCCTAGCCGTCCATCAGTTTCGGGAGGAGACGCACCCAACCCATGTCAGGCCAGCGGTTCAGAAACGCCAGGGCCTCCACACTCAGGGGCTGGTCAAGTTCGACCGCCAGCAACGCCTGACCTCCACGGGCCTGACGTGTACAGGTCAGCGTGGCGATATTCACGCCGTCAGCAGCGATGGTGGCGGCAATACGCGCGATCATGCCAACGGCGTCGGTATACAAAAGCAATACTGTCGGACTCGACGCACTAAAGTTCACGCCGAGACCCTGAACATGAGTGACCTGAATAACGCCGCCACCCGTGCTACTGCCCTGGACGGTAACCTCACGGCGTTCAGACCGGACCGCTATATGGGCGGTATTCGGATGTACATCCCCAAGGTCGACATCACGAAATTCGAAATTGAGGCCAGCTTCCTTGGCTTCTTCAAACGACCGTGGCAGACGGGCATCATCAGGTGAGAAACCGAGCAGACCGGCAATCAGGGCCAGGTGTGTGCCGTGCCCACGCCCCGTTTTGGCGAACGACGCATGCAACCCGATAGTCGCCTGACGAGGGGCCTCGCCCAGCAGATGATGCGCCACCAGTCCCAGACGGCAGGCGCCTGCGGTATGGCTGCTGCTGGGCCCGATCATGACCGGACCAATCATGTCGAGAAGAGACATAATTAGAAGTATAGGCAGGACCGCCGACTGGCGTCCTGCCCCCACAGACAATCGAAAAAAGCTATCTGTCGTTCAGCGTGCCCAGATTCTCACGCAGCTCGTCGAGCTTCTCCTGGGAATCGGCGGCAGTGTCCATACCGTTGGCATCGACACTGCCGTCGGCACCCTGCATTCCGTCATTGATCTGCTCTGTCTGGTTTACGTCACCGCTTTCCGGGTTGGGATTGGTCATGTCAGCAGCTTGCTCTGTAGTTGCTGCAGCGCAGGTAGGAAAATGCGCAGTGAATCTTTATGCCACCCGTGAAACAAGCTGAACCTTCTGTTGCGCCGCCGCCTATGCAGATCAGATTTGGAGAACGTCGCAAAGTTAAACCCATTCAGCCACGCCAACTTGACACCTTTCTCGAAAGAAGTGGGCCCCAGAACGTGCACCACTGTTGGTAGCACAAGCCTTCCATATACAACTGGCCTGCCCTTTCTCGCTCACCAGAGCTTTGGCACGCTCCTCACTTCAACACACCTTCGACCACGTCAACTCGGCAGGAAGATCCAGAGCTCGACTTTTTTCGTATCGCCCACCCCACGTACTGTCCAGCCACACCTGGAATCCAGTCCTGTTGAAGTGGAAGCTATTCACCGGTTTCTGAGCGGTATGACAGGCCCAGCGGCATCAAAACAGGAAGCCGCAAACTCAGGGCTTGGCCCTCAAGTCGAGTTCCGGCCACGGACTGCGCGTGAGGGCAAGGGTCACCTGGGCTGCTCTATCCTTGGTCCCCGCATAGAGCACTGTAAAAGGAATCTCAAGCCAGAGTGTGGTGGGTA
Organism: Deinococcus deserti VCD115; assembly: GCF_000020685.1. Taxonomy (NCBI): domain Bacteria; kingdom Thermotogati; phylum Deinococcota; class Deinococci; order Deinococcales; family Deinococcaceae; genus Deinococcus; species Deinococcus deserti. The sequence continues at coordinate 1,862,469 of NC_012526.1, forward strand.
TGCCAGGCAGCGCGGGCTGTGGACCTCTATGGTAATCAGCATGTCTCTGCCCGGCCGTTCCCCCCGCCGCTCATCGCGTCTGCCTCTGACCCTGCTGATTGCGCCGTTGCTGGCAGCCTGCTCGGGGCAGGACGCGCAGACGGTATTGAACAGAACTGTGTCCACCAGCGGCCTGAATGTCAGTACAAACGTCCGCTATGGCCCGGACGCCCGAAACTTTATGGACATCTATTCCCCCCAGGACGCTAAAGGGGCGCCAACGGTGCTGTTTATTCATGGGGGTTCCTGGGAGGGCGGTGACAAAGAAGGCCACCGCTTCGCTGGTGAGTCCCTGGCCCGCGCTGGCTACGTGACAGCCGTCATGAACTACCGCCTGGCGCCGGTAAACCGCTACCCCAGCTACGTGCAGGACGCAGCAGCAGCGCTTAAGGTGTTGCGTGACCGGTCCGTGAGCCTTGGAGGCAGCCCCGACAACATATTTGTCATGGGCCATTCGGCCGGAGGCTTCAATGCAGTTGAGGTTGTGGTCAACGAACGCTGGTTGCGCGAGGTGGGAGTGCCGGTCAGCAGTATCCGCGGCGTGATAGGGATTGCCGGACCGTACAGTTACGATTTCCGGCAGTTTTCGAGCGCCCGCGCCTTCCCGCAAGGCGGGCTGCCCGACGAGATCATGCCTGACCGCCACGTGCGACCCGATGCTCCGCCGCACCTGCTGCTGGTGGCCGAGAACGATTCTGTGGTCTACCCGCAGAACGCCTTGAACATGGAAGCGGCCCTGAAGCGTGCCGGCATTCCGGTCACGCGAACAGTGCTGCCCCGCGTCAACCACCTGACAATCATGGCGGCAATAGCACGTCCACTGACCTTCCTGGGAGGTACAAGGAAAGCGGTAATCGACTTTATCGAGACTCACCGCCGCTAAGCAGGAGTGGACTATGGATCAGGCGGCCTCTCACAGCCTAACCATAAAATGAAGTCATGACTTCCCGCCTTGTGACTGGCCTGCTGGCCAGCGCGCTGTGCATCACGCTCAGCGCCTGCCGGTACAACTATGTGCCGCTGATTCCTCCTCAGGCTGAAGTCCGGCTGCCTGCACGGATAACCAACGCGACCCTGGTACGCGAGGAGCAGCAGCTCAAGCTGGGGGCGCAGATCCATGGACGTTTTGAGCCGGGTTATCTGACCGTTCAATGGTTCGATGGCAGCCGCGAGCTGGGGACGGACAGCGTGTACCTGGACAGTGCATTACGCGAAGCTGTCTTCAGACTTGACGCACCGGCCAAGGGTGCTTACCGCGCTGTACTGTCTTTCGGAGGAATCGTACTGCGGCAGGTAGAACTGTATGAGGTCAGCCCATAATGGCGGGTCAATCGTGGAATGGCGTGGTGGAATGGACAGCTGGCACTAAGGAGCGCTTTGTCTGGCGTTCCGGCCGCGTGATTCCCTTACGTACCGAGACCTTGCCTGCCCCCGTCAATTATGGTTGTCTTCCGGGCGTATGGAACCCGGCCGATGATGCCGAGGCGGATGCCGTGTGGCTCGGTGTCCCCCGGACAACAGGAGATCAGATCGAAGATGTCCCAACTGGCCTGCTGTACCTGGACGACGGCGACCACAAAGTGGTGTTCGGCCCTCTGGATGAAGGCGTCGAAGCTCTTCTGGCATGGTTTCCGCCGGGCCGTGGAGCGCGCCTCCTGGACGCCAGCGCAGCTCAAGCCTGGCTGGCAAATCTGCCTGCTGCCCCCACCGGGCTGATTGCCAGATCAGCTACCTGAGGCTGCCGATGTCGACCCCTGGACGCTGCAATGATGTGTAGACGGAGAATTCACATGCCTTTTGTAAGGACGCCGTTGGGTATGACCCCATAGTGCTCCCGCCATCCTTCTGGAACAACGATGTTTCTGATCAAGCAGAGTATGCAATGTGTTGCGGCTCCGCGTCATGCAGTGTCAGACCCTGCGCCGCTTGGTACCCTCGCACAAGAGCTGAACTGGGCCTGAAGCGCAGCAATCGAGTACAGAAAAGCTCAGGGGGCTGAACCACTAAGGAGGCTTGCCAGACCGAATGTCATGTGTATAGCTCCTGGCGAATGTGCAGTAGTCGAACTCGCAACGACCTGACTGAAGGGCCGCTCCATTCACAACGCGGCTTCCTACTTCTAAAATTCGAGAGGATAAAAGCGTCTCTTTCCCACGCCAGCCACACATCGTTTTATAAGCAGGCAAAACCCGCCTTGAAGCGCCAGTGCGTCAGACACCTGACGCCGCCAGTTGTACTCGTCATGGGTGACAGACGCCGGGCAAGACGCCGTCAGCGCTTTTTCGTCCGGTGAACAGTTCCAGAAGTCAGCCTCACCGTTGACGTCTCTGAAGCGGAAAGGAATGAGTTCTGTCATGCGTACGTAGTGTCTACGCAAAACACCGGTCCAGGAGGTCGCAATAGCCGTCTGATGTGCCTGAGACCGCACATGCCAGTGCTACGCCGAATGTATGAAGCAGGCCGCAGAAATACGCTTGTCCAGGATCGGGGTCCGGGTGCTGTTCGGCTGGCACCCGGACAGCAGCAACGGCCTGATCCGAAATCAGAACTGACAAAGCCACCCTTCAGCACTGGAGCAGCTGAGGAAGGCCAAACCCTTCGTCTCTACCGTGTTGGAGTTCGTAGCTTGAAGTCATATGCAAATGAAGTAGTTGACACGACTTTGATCACCGAATTTCAAAAATACAGTGTTAAACTAACAATTACGAGATTAATTACTTATGACAGCAACCTATTTCCAATTTGCAAATATGGCAACTTCACAATAAATTCCCCATATTATTAATCGTGATCATATTTTAATTATACAGTTGTATATATTGCGATCCACCACGCATGTAAGCTCTTTAGCAGCTGTCTGTGAAAGCTTACAGACCCCATCGTGCGGCTCAGGCTCATGATCAAGCTGGTTCAAAGGGTGAGGAGGCATTCACCTTTAGACAGTTTGAGGTGGCAGACTGGGAAGCATGAGCGACCCTTCCACTCCTGCCCGCCCTACCCGTGTGCTTCTCAATGTCCGCCTCCAGAACGGCGACCCTGTGGACGCTGAAGTGGGGCGCAAAGCCGCGCTGTATATGTCGCGGCAGCCCGGCGTGCTGAAGGCTGAAGGGGGGATGGCGGGAAATCTTGAAGTGCACTATGACGCCGAGTCGGTCACACTGACTGACCTGACCCGCGCTATGGCCAAGGCTGGGCTGCGGGTCGGCATCGTCTGAGAGCGCTGGCGACGACCATCAGTTTCTGAGGTAAAACTTCCGGTCCCCTTGGTGAGACACGGGACGCAGTGGCTGAGTGACGCAGTGGCTGAGTCATGCACACTCCAGGGTCAGGCTCTGACAATAAGCACAGCACATGGGGTCACGTAGCAATAAGGTCACGCAGCGTGACCCCGATCGTCTGGCACACACGGCAGGCCTAAGCTCAGACAGGCACGCAGCCTCGTGAGTGCCCTCTACTCCTCCAATCACAGATCCAGTGCAGCGGCGCACAGCCGCTACTGACAAGGTCAGGGCAGACCGTATCAAAGTTGCAGGAATGGCAAGAGCACGAGACCTCAGACGGAAAAGGCACAACATAGGGTTTCCAACGCAGTAGCAACCCTAATCCGGATCAGATATCGGATGCCGACAAAGGAATAAAGTGCTCTGCTCCGTGCGATTTCATCCTGGTGCGCTCGCAAGGCTTTCCCTCACCGCGGCAGCCTGATCAACACGCTGAGTCTTCAGGACGTGGCCTACGGCACATGCCATGCTGCCACGTGTTCCAGCAACGATCTAGCGCTGCCTGAGGTCCTCAATCTTCCAACGTCGCGCCAGATCATTGGTGCGGATGGTCACCCAGGTCAGGGACTCGCTGCCGGGCGCAGACACTGCGCTGTGGTCCTCTTTCCAGGCTACGAACCGTTCAATACCGGTGGTGCTGCCATCAGGACGCACGTTCGGAGTGACCTCGAACAGATAGTTCAGGTAGACGCCTCCAGCCTCGCCGGGACGCGTCGGCAGACGTTTGCTCTGTACCTCAAGGTTACGCGCCACGTTGGGCCACACGATGTCCTTGGCATTGCGCCGCCCTACTGGGGTATCCATGTTCTCGCAGGCAGCCAGCGGGCTGGGCAGCTCTGCCGGAAGTGGGTTCTGCGCGATCAGCCCTGTGAAATCACCTTTCCAGGCCACACAGATACTGTCCAGATCTATTTGAAGCGCGTAGGGCACCTCCGGAGTGACCCGTGACAGAAAATGCAGCCACGGGCCGCCCTGTGAATGGCCCAGCAACACCAGCCTGGGTGGGCGGACAGCACGCAGCCAGGTAGAGCGCATCCGTTGCACATCCGCCCATAAGCCACCAAATCCACGCTGCTGCGGCTGCACGTAGGGTGACGAGAAGTTCGCTCCAGGGTGCGACGCATAGCCAGCAACCTGCACGCGGTAACCAGCCGCAGCAATGGAATCTGCCACAGCGTCCAAGGTCCCCCGGGCCGACAGGACATCACGGTTATCGCGCGGGGCACGGCAGGGCGGTCCGCAGCGGCCAGACATAGCCAGCACAACCACGTCCGGAGCGGGACCATCCAGATTCAGAGGCGCACTGCGGGGAGCGGCCACGGTCATGATCCGGGGCGCGCAGCCTGCGGCGCCCATACAGAGTACGGACGCCAGGAGCAGGGAAACGGATCGGAGCACGAAATCAGTGTAGGTTTACACCCGCACGGCAGCCGGAATCTGAAGAACAGTTGGTTTAGAGCAACTGTTCAGGCTTCTGGGGGGAGGGGGCAATGACGGTACAGCTTGGCAGGCCGCCCCGCCTGCCCGTACTGGTGGTCGAGCTGCGCCTGTCCAGCCCGCACCAGATGCTCCAGGTACCGCCAGGCGGTGACCCGGCTCAGGCCCACACGGTCGCCGATCTCTTCGGCACTGACTGCCTGACCGGTGTCGGCCAGTGCCTGCGCCACTCGTTCCAGAGTATGCGGATCGATACCGCGCGGCAGGACCCCAGCCGTCGTCGGCGTGACGCCCAGCAGCCGGTCCAGGCTCGCCTGATCCACACGTGAGGCACTGGCCGCTGCATTCAGGCGCCTTGTGCGGTGCCGGGCCACCAGTTCCGCCAGACGCTGGCCCGTAAACGGCTTGATCAGGTAGTCGAAAGCGCCGTGGGCCAGAGCCAGCCGCACGCTGCTCTCGTCATCGGCAGCGGTGATCAGGGCCACGTCGGTGGTGCGCCCTGCCGAGCGCCAGTGACGCAGCAGTCCCAGGCCGCTGCCGTCCGGCAGGTGAACATCCAGCAGAATCAGGTCCGGCTGCAGGGCCTGGGCCAGCGCGTCACCCTGGGCGCAGGTGGCGGCACTGCCGACCACATGAACATCCGGGTCACGTTCCAGCAGATCCCGGTTGACCCGGGCCACCCGCAGATCGTCCTCGACAAGCAATATCCGAACCCGCGTGGTCATGGTCCTCCTCCGCTGCGCGCCCCAGGTGCCGGAAGGCTCACCTGAAAGACCGTGCGCCCGCCGCGCCGGGAATGGCGCAGTGCTCCTCCCAGAGCCTGGATCCGCGCACATACACCTGCCAGGCCATACCCGCGGCCTTCACCCTTGCTGCTTACGCCCTGGGTAAACAGCGTCTCGGCCAGAGCAGCAGGGACGCCCGGTCCGCTGTCCTCAACCTCGACCTGCATGCCCTCAGGGTCCTCGCCGATCAGCACCGTGACTTCTCCGGGCTGACCGGCCAGGGCCTCGAAGGCGTTTTCGGTGAGGTTGCCCACCGCGGTGACCAGCGTGTCAGCGTGACGTTCCCACAGCGGCGACAGGCAGCTGCCCTCGGCCACGTGAAAGTCGATGCCCAGCTCCTGCGCCCGCTCGCGTTTGCCGGCCAGCAGGGCCACCAGCCGGGGCACCTGCACGTCTCGCAGCAACTGGCGGAACTGGGCATCCGCCTGGATCTCGGCGTTCAGAACCCTCAGGGCTTCCTCGCTGCGCCCCAGCTGCAACAGCCCGGAGAGCACATGCAGGCGGTTCTGGTACTCATGCGTCTGGGCACGCAGCACATCCACAAACCCACGTGCGTGCGTCAGTTCATCGGCCAGCGCCAGCGCCTCAGCGCGGTCACGGAATCCCGAGACAAACCCGCCCCCCATGGCGTCCGGTGCCCCGTTCTGGCCATTGAGCGGTTCGAGATTCACCAGCACCGGCTGCCCGCGCAGGGTCAATTCCAGGTTCTGCTGGCGTGTACTCAGGCCGCCGGCAGTCAGGGCCGCAAGTTCAGGCCACAGCTCCGACAGGGGCGCTGGAGTGCAGACCGGTCCCAGCAACTCGATGGCCCTCTGGCTGGCCAGCGTAACCTGCCCGGTGCCGTCCACTGCAATGACTCCCTCGCGCAGCGCCGCCAGAACCGCGCGCTGCTGCTGGGCCAGCGCAGCAATCTGCTCGGGTTCCAGGTTCAGAATCTCGGCACGCAGGCGCCGCGCGGCCCAGACCGCCCCGGCCGTGCCCAAGGCCATGGCCAGCAGAAACCACGGCAGCAGGCTGATCAGCGCCTGCGCAACCAGATTCCAGGCCCGGGGCATCAGGTAGCCCGTACTGACCACACCCACCACCCGCGTTCCCGCCCGTCCACCAGCCCAGATCGGCACCTTGCCGCGCACACTGAGCCCCAGGCTGCCGCGCGCCACGCTGACAATCTCCCGGCCTGCAAGCGGCGCGTCATTGTCACCGCCCATCATCGGGCGGCCCAGGCTCTCGGGAACGGGATGCGCCAGCCGGATGCCCTGAGCGTTGCCGACCACGATAAAGTCCGCCTTGGCCTCGTCACGCAGGGCGTTGACCTGGGTGTTCAGCGCGGGGTTGGGTTCCCCACGTTCGGCACCCTGGTAGACCAGAGGCAGCTGCGCGACCAGCCGGCTGATAATTACGGCCCGCTCCCCGATCCGTTCCCGGGCCTCGCGGTAGAACTGCCAGGTCTGTACCCCAACCAGCAAGGTGGTCATGGCACACAGCACCAGCAGGTGCCAGCGCACCATCCTGCCCTGCAGACCCAGCCCCCGCCCTTTGAGGGCACCCAGAATATTCATGCGACGCTGTTCATTCTAGAAGTGCGGCCAGCCGCGACACATGGTTGCGTTCATTGTGTTCACGTTTGTGCATTGCGTCAGCAGATTTTGCCCTGCCAGACGGAAAAAACCCTTGATCCACCTGAGAAGCAGGAGTAAGGTATCAGACAACCGCAATTCAACTCCTGACCACTCGACTGGAGTGGACTGAGCTGCCCTGGAGGCAACATGACGAACCTCAAGAAAACCGCCCTGACCCTGTGTGCCCTGCTGACCATTGCTCCTGCCGGCATGGCTCAGAACCTTTCCGGCCTGCGCATCATGGCTCCGGCCGCTCCCGGCGGTGGCTGGGACCAAACCAGCCGCGCCATGCAGAGCGTTTTGCAGAACGAGGGCATCATCAAGCCCGTTCAGGTGTTCAACGTGCCCGGCGCCGGCGGCACCATCGGCCTGGCCCAGCTGGTCAACAGCAAGGGCGACGACAAGCTCCTGATGACCATGGGTCTGGTCATGGTTGGCGCCATCAAAACCAACAACAGCAAGGTGGACCTCTCCCGCGTGACCCCAATTGCCCGCCTGACCGGCGAGTACGAAGTGGTCGTGGTTCCAGCCAGCAGCCCCTTCAAGAACATGGACGACCTCGTGAAGGCCTGGAGGGCTGACCCCGGCAAGGTCTCGTTTGCTGGCGGCAGCGCCGGCGGCACCGACCACATCGTGGTGGGCCTGCTGGCCAAGGCCGCTGGCATAGACCCCAAGAAGATGAACTACGTGCCGTTCAGCGGCGGCGGTGAAGCGGTCGCGGCTCTGCTGGGCAACCAGGTCAGCGCTGGCGTCAGTGGCTACGGCGAGTTCGAGCAGCAGATCAAGGCCGGACGCCTGCGGGCCATCGGCATCAGCAGTGGCAAGCGTCAGGCCGGCATCAACGTGCCCACCTTCAAGGAACAGGGCCTGAACGTTGAACTGGCCAACTGGCGCGGCATCGTGGCCCCTCCTGGCATCAATGCCAGCGACAAGGCCGCCCTGGTTGCCGCCCTGGACAAGGCCGTGAAGTCCAAGGAATGGCAGGACACCCTCAAAACCCGCAACTGGACCAACCTGTACATGAGCGGCAGCAAGTTTGACGTGTTCCTCAAGGTCGAGCAGAGCCGCATCAACGGTGTGCTCAAAGACATCGGCCTGATCAAGTAAGCGCTACCCCGTCACTGGGGGCGGGAGTCAATCCCGCCCCCTTCGCCATGCACCATGTGCCCCTTATGCTGGAGATCCTATGCCCGAACCTGTTCCACCCCCGTCCCCCAAGTTTTCCCGGCCCGCGCGCCGGCAGCTGAGCGTGCCAGATCTGGTGGTGGCCCTGGCCATCCTGGCGCTGGGCCTGACCGTGTGGTTGGGCGCACGCAGCATCACCACGGGGGCCAACGTGCAGGTCGGTCCTGGGGTGTTTCCGACGGTTGTGGGTGCACTGCTCACCGGGCTGGGCGCTCTGCTGACCCTGGGGGCATTGAGGGGTGACCGCGCCGAGCCGGCGACCGAGGAAGACACCGACCCCAACGCGCCGGTCAACCACATTTCCCCCCTGACGATCCTGGGCGGCTTTGCGCTGGGGACCGTGCTGCTGAACTCCCTGGGCTTTGTCATTGCCGGAGCCATCATGTTCACCAGCGTGGCCTGGGCTTTTGGTGAGCGCCGGCTGGGCATGGTGGTGACAGCAGCGCTGGTGCTGGCGCTGGTGACCTATCTGGTCTTTACACGCGGGCTGGGTCTGACACTGCCGCCAGGCATCCTGAAGGGCGTGCTGTAAATGGAAGCCATCACCTCCCTGCTGGCCGGCTTTGATACTGCCCTGACACCTATCAATCTGCTGTGGGCCCTGCTGGGCGTCACGCTGGGCACGCTGGTCGGCGTGCTGCCTGGTATCGGACCGGCACTGACGGTCGCGCTGCTGCTGCCGGTGACCGCCAAACTGCCTCCGGTCAGTGCGTTCATCATGTTTGCGGGGATTTACTACGGCGGCATGTTCGGCGGCAGCACCACGTCCATCCTGCTGAACACCCCGGGCGAATCCAGTTCAATCATCACGGCGCTCGAAGGCAACAAGATGGCCCGGCGTGGACGCGCCGCCGCAGCGCTGGCCACGGCTGCCATCGGCTCTTTCGTGGCAGGGACCATCGGGACGCTGCTGCTGACTTTCGCTGCTCCGGCCGTCGCCGAGATTGCCCTTCAGATTCCTCCTGGCGCCAAGTTTGCAATTATTCTGCTGGCTTTCACGACCGTCAGTGCAACCTTTGCTGGCAGCCCCCTGCGGGGATTGATCAGTCTGGGCCTGGGTCTGTTCCTGGGGTTGGTGGGCACCGACAACCAGTCGGGCGTGGCCCGCTTTGACCTGGGCTTCCCGGAACTGCTTGACGGCATTGACGTCGTGACTGTGGTGGTCGGTTTGTTCGCCATTGGAGAGACCCTGTACGTGGCCTCCCGGTTCCGCAAGGGCAAGGCTGACGTGGTCCCGCTGACCAAGGGGGCACACATGAACCGCGAGGACTGGCGCCGCAGCTGGAAGCCGTGGCTGCGGGGCACCGCGCTGGGCTTTCCCTTCGGCGCACTGCCAGCCGGGGGCGCCGAGATTCCTACCTTCCTGTCCTACATGACGGAAAAGAAACTCAGCAAGCACCCTGAGGAATTCGGCAAAGGCGCCATTGAAGGCGTGGCGGGACCAGAAGCGGCCAACAACGCTTCAGCCGCCGGTGTGCTGGTGCCGCTGCTGACCCTGGGCCTGCCCACGAGCGCCACGGCCGCCATCCTGCTGGCTGCCTTCCAGCAGTACGGTCTGCAACCCGGTCCGCTGCTGTTTGTCACCAGCCCGGATCTGGTGTGGGGCCTGATCGCCTCGCTGTACATCGGCAACGTCATGCTGCTGGTGCTTAACCTTCCGCTGGCGGGGGTCTGGGCCCGGCTGCTGCTGATCCCGCGGCCATTTCTGTACGCCGGCATCCTGGTGTTTGCCACGGTGGGCGTGTACAGCCTGAACAACAGCGTGTTCGATCTGGTGCTGCTGGGCCTGCTGGGTGTACTGGGCTACCTGATGCGCCGCTTTGACTTCCCGATCACGCCGGCCATTATCGGCATGATCCTGGGGCCAGCCGCAGAAAGTCAGTTCCGCACCGCTGTTCAGCAGACCAATGGAGACTACGCAGCGGTGTTCACGCAGCCCCTGACCCTGGCGCTGGTCATCATCACGCTGGCGGTCCTGATCATCCCGGCCCTGCTGCGCATGCGCCGTGCTCCGGCTGCCAGCACCAGTGGGCACACGGACGAAGTGGACTAAACAGAAGTACAAGCAGAGGCGGGAAGGCCTGATGCCTTCCCGCCTCTGCTGTTTGTTCTCAGCCCTCGTCCAGTGTGGCGATGCCATGGCGCAGCGCATACAGCGCAGCCTGCGTGCGGCTCTCCAGGCCGAGCTTGCTCAGGAGGCGGCTGACATGGGTCTTGACGGTCGCCTCACTAACCCCCTGGTCCTGCGCGATGTCGCGGTTGCTGCATCCCCGGGCAATCAGCTGCAGCACGATGGTTTCCTTGGGGGTCAGGCTCTCGCGCATCTCAGGGCTGCGGAAGTCGCGCACCAGCCGCCTGGCGGCTTCGGGATGGAGGCGGACCTCACCGCGTGCCGCGGCATGAATCGCGTCGGCCAGCGTGTCACTCGATGCGTCCTTGAGCATGTAGCTGATCGCGCCGGCCTCGATGGCGCCATTGACCTTGTGCTCCTCCAGGGTGCTGGTCAGCGCAATAACCTCGGTGTCGGGAAAGGCCCGGCGCAGCTGCCGGGTCGCCGCGATCCCGTCCATCACCGGCATCATCAGGTCCATCACGACCACGTCCGGGTGCAGGCGCCCGGCTTCCTGCAGGGCCTCCTCGCCGTTGGCAGCCTCCCCCACGACCTCGATGTCAGGATCCAGACCCAGGAAGAGTTTGAGGCCCTGGCGGACCACAGCGTGGTCGTCCACCAGCAGCACACGGACGGTTGAAGGGATGGTCATGGGGTTTCCTCCAGGGTGAAGTTCTGGCTGGGCGCATCGACAAACACGTCCAGCTGAGGGGCAACGGGCTGGGGCAGGCCGGGGAGCCGCAGCAGGGTCTCACGGTCGGTGAATCTCACGCGCAGCGCAAGGGTGCGGGGCACCCGCAGGGTCACGTCTCCGGTCTGCGTCCGCAGGTCCAGGTTGCCAATCGTGCCTGGACGCGCGGTCACGATGATGTCTCCCGAGGCGGTGGTCACGCTGGCCCGCGCCGAGTGGCGAGGCAGGGTCAGACGCACCTGACCACTGCCACTTCCTACACTCAGGGCTTCCAGCTGCGCCCCGCGCAGATCCAGCGCCATGTGTCCCCTGACGGTATTGGCCCGCAGCGCCTCAGGGCCGGCACCGCCGGGGGCCACCACCCGGATGTGCCCACCCGACGTGACCAGCGCCAGAGGACCTGCTGCCCGCGCCGGCAGCGTGACATTCAGGTGGCCTCCCAGGGAACGGGCACTCAGGGCCCGCACACGCAGTGGCCGCAGGTCCAGGGTCTGGTCCCCGCCCGCCGTGCGGGCAACCAGGGTCAGCGGAATGCGGGGGGTCAGGGACGCCTGCAGGCGATGTTGCAAAGGGCGTGGGCTGGTCACCACCACACCGTCCTGGTCCAGCGGCTGCACGTTGAGCCGGATTGTGGCGTCCAGGGTGTGGCCCTGCCGGTCTACCCTCAGATTGACTGGATTCCGCGCACGGTGGGTGGCCTGTCCCCACAGCACGTCGCCGCTCCGAGCAGGCAGAGCAAGAAGGTGAAGGTCACCGCGGTCTCCTTCAAAGCGCAGGGTGGCGCTGGCGGCCATGTCAAGCGGCAGGGGGCCGTCCAGCGGAACGGCCAGCGGCGTGGTCACGGTTCCCAGGCCAGGGGTGGGGGAAAACGATACACCCTGCCACGCGATCAGACTGCCGCCCGCCAGCAGCAGCAGGCCCAGGGCCATGCGGCCCAGCACCGGAAGCAGCGGACGGGAGGGCGGAGCCGCCGAGGGAACACTCATGCGTGCGCCTCCTCGCGCTGAAGAGGAGCCGCCGAAGCAGCCGGAATCCGCAGGGTGACGATGGTGCCTTCGCCTGGTGCACTCTGCACGTCCAGCGTGCCGCCGGCTCCAGCGGCCCGCTCACGCATGCTGCGCTGTCCCAGGGTGCCGCGCCCCTGCGACGCAGGGTCAAAGCCCCGCCCGTCATCGCGCACGCTGACTGTGACCACCCCCAACGACTCGTGCACACACAACCAGACCTGGGTGGCCCGGGCATGTTTCACCACGTTATGCAGGGCTTCCTGAGCTACCCGGTAGGCGGCGGCCTGAGCATCCGGTGTGAGGTGTGGCTCGGCGCGCAGCTCGGCATGAACCCGCAGGCCGTGGCGGGCCTCCAGGGCATGCGCGTGCTGGGTCAGGGCCGCGATCAGCCCGCCTTCCTCCAGGGCGTCGGGGCGCAGGCTGAACAGCAGTGCCTTCATCTCGCTGACACCGCCCTCGGCCAACCGGATGGTGTAATCCAGGCTCTCGCGGGCCCGCCCTGGGTCGCGGTCCAGGGTGGCGCGCGCCGTCTTGGCCCCCAGGGTAATGCCGTACAGCGCCTGGGCCACGCTGTCATGCAGTTCACGGGCCAGCCGGGCACGTTCCTGCTCCCCGGCCCGCGCGCCGGCCCGTTCGATCAGCTGTGAGGCATGCAGCGCTGTTCCAGCGTGATCGGCAATGCTCAGCAGGAAGGCCAGTTCCTCTGCCCCGGGCCGTGTGCCACCCTGATACACGGCCCGCAGGGTCCCGCCGTCCAGCGTGCCCGCCGAGGGAGGCAGCGTGACGGGAAGCGTAACCAGCGTGGCCCCATCTGCCGTCACCTGCACGTTGGCCTCACCGGGTACGGGCGTGCGCTCTGGCAGCCCGCTCAGCGCCGGATGGCCCTCGCCGCTGGTGGCGTGCGGCGTACCGTCCGGCGCGACCAGAGCCACCGACCGCGCGGTGCTGGCTGTCCAGGCCTGCGTGGCCAGATCAGTCAGGGTCACGCCCAGATCGTCGCCCAGCGCCACCCGGCCTGCGGCGCGGCGCAGCGCCACCACCTCGCGCCGGGCCGCCTCATCCCGGCGGTCGGGGGCCAGCAAGCCCAGCGTCAGGCGGGTCCAGAGCCGCCCCATGAGGTTCAGCACGCCACCCAGAACCAGGGCACTGCCCGCACCGGTCAGGATCAGCCCGACCACGACGCTTTCATCGGGAACCAGGGTCCATTCGCGCCAGACCACCGGGGGTGCCCCGGGGCTCAGGACCCATAGTGGAGCGCTGAGCCCCGCAATCATCACCGCCAGCAGCGCCACCAGCACCATCCAGCACATCGCAGCCAGTGGCAGCTGCACGACGTGAAAAAGCAGTGCACGGTAGGTTGAAGGGTCCGCCAGGGTATCGCGCAGCCAGGGCAGAACCCCCCGGTAGGCGCGTGGCAGGTGCGTGCGCTCAAAACTCACACCCAGCAGGCCGGCCAGCACCCGCTGCACGTCCGCCAGGGCCCCCACCAGCCACAAGGCCCCCAGCAGCAGAGGCGCGCCGACCAGCAGCGGCAGGGTCAATACCCCACCGACCACACCACCCGTCAGCAGGACGGCCACCAGCCCGCCGGCCGGGAGGGCCAGCAGCACGTACAGTGCCACGCGGTAGGTGCGGGGGCTGAGCAGGTCTGCCGCCAGGCCTTCCTGCCCACCGCGCTTTCCTGCCCTCATGCCGTCCATCATGAAGCCAGCCTAGCGGGCACGGAAGCCGGGCACGTCCAACGAAAGGGTGAAGGAACGACTCCAGGGCCCACCCCGTTGCTCTTCAGCGTGGCTGGGTGGGCAGCCAGCGTGGAGACCATCTGAGACTCCCCTCTTCCTGCGGCTCAGGAGCGGCCTCAGCCTGGCATGGTGGTTGAACTTCACCCCGCTCGGCCAGGGGCCACAGGCTCAGGACTGCACGCCCGGCAATGTCGTTGCGCTTCACCACACCAAACATGCGGCTGTCCAGGCTGCCGCCGGCGCTGCGGTTGTCACCGATCACGAAGTAGTGTCCGGGGGCCACAGTCACGGGGGCCGTGTTGGCGAAGTTCGAGGTCACGTCGTGGCAGCTCTTTGCCCAGTAGCCCAGTGTGCGCGGCTCGGACTCCGGGCGACCGTTCACATACAGCTTTCACGCCCGCACCTGCACGCGGTCGCCAGGCACGCCGACCACTCGCTTGACGAGGTAAGGCCGGTACGCCCAGGGCAGCCGCACCCCACGGTAGTCCCGTTTCCACTCATAGACGGCGCCGCGCGGCGGCTTGAAGACGACCACGTCACCACGCTGGTAAGCGCCCAGACCCAGCTGACGCGCCCAGCCTTCGGCCTTGGGAATCAAAAGCAGTTCCCCGTGGCGTAGACCCGGAAGCATGCTGACACCGTCCACATTGACTGCCGTTGCCCCAAACTGGGTGAACAGCAGCGCGACCGTTACCGGGGAAAGCCACTCGCGCCACAGCTGCCTCAACTGGCCCTTCATGGCTGCGCCTCCTGTGTCACGGGGGCTGGGGCTGTACTGCTCTGGACCGCGTAAGCCGCGCCGCCCAGCGCGAGGCCTATCAGCCCCACGCGAAGTGCCCTGCCCAGGGTATGCACCTGAACCAATCTCCAGGCGGCTGGCCAGACCGGTCCAGCTTCCTTCAGCGCCTGAGCCCAGGCTTCGGCTTCACTCCGGCCCTGCAACCGGGCGTCCAGCATGGCCTGATGCAGATGACCCAGCAGTTCTGCGCGTACCTGCCGCGCGACACGCGGCGGAAGCAGGCGGGTCACGCCGCGCAGGTAGCGCTCCACCTCGGGCCGGATCACCACAACCTCCGCAGGGCGCCGTCAAACGCCCGGTATCCGTCACGCCGACGGTCGAGTTCCTGCCGCCCAGCTACAGTCAGGGTATAGGTCCGCACTGGAGGACCTCCGCGTGCAGGCAGGGTTTCGGCCGCCTGAAGGTACCCGGCCCGCTCCAGGCGGTGCAGCGCCGGGTACAGGCTGCCGGCATTGAGACGGATCTCGCCCTGCGTCAGCGCGTCCACCCGCTTGGCGATGTCCTGACCGTAGCCCCCTTCCCGTTCCAGCACACTCAGCAGGATCAGGTCAAGGTTTCCTTTGAGCAGATTGACGTCCATTCGGTATCAGTATCCGATATCAGTATGTGAGCATGGTGGAGCCGGAAGCAGGCCGTTACAGGGAGCAGACAGGTCGTGCAGGTCGGTGACTCTCTCGCACTCAGGACGAAAACTCTGCCGCCTGACATTCAGCAGTCCCGACGCTCCGCCCGTCAGGTCGGCAGAACTTCCCACCCCGTGGACGAAGCTCTGGCTGAATGAAGCCCGGGCACCGCTTTGCCTTTCCGGACAAGACCGCGCTGTCCTTCGATCAGATCGGGTAGTAGGAGCGGGCCTCGCCGCTCAGGAAGTCCCGGGTAGGCACCCAGATCAGTGGGTTACGCTCCTCGCACTCAGGCGGCGGGCCGTAGCGCACCAGACCCTCGACCTGCGCGAACGGCACCCATTTGACGCCCACCACTTCCGGGTCGCTGGGGTCGATCTCGCCGTGCGCCTGAGCCGTGAAACGGCCAAACGTCGCGTAACACTCGTTGCGTGTACCGCTCAGCAGCTCGCCTTCGAGCAGGCTCACGAACGTCAGGTCGGTGACAGTCAGGCCAGTTTCGTACTGCACCTGCCGGACTGCGGCGTCTCCCAGGGTCTCACCCGGGTTCGCCTTGCCGCCGGGCAGGCCGTAGAAGATGCTGCCGTCGTCCATACGTTCCTCGACGAGCAGCAGATGGCCGTCCCGCACGAGGTAAACGTGGGCGGCGCGCTTGACGGGCAGGGTGCGGGTGGGCCGGGTCATTCGCCCGGCAGTCTAGCGTTCCTGCCTCCTCCCAGGATGTGCAGGACGTCGTCGGGCAGGCGGGACGGCCGGTAGGTCTTGTCGGTCGCGATGTGGCGCGTCTCGCCGGAGGCTACGAGTTCCTCGCCCCGGCGCAGTTCGTACAGAAAAGTCATGGTGCGCGAACGCAGGCTGCCCAGGCGGGTGCTGAGGATCAGGGTATCGCCATAACGCGCCGCGCGGCGGTACTCGACATTCAGGCCCGAGAGCATCAGGTAAAAGCCCCGGGCCTCCACCTCGGTGTAGGGCAGCCCCAGCGTTTCCATCAGGTCGGTGCGGCCCACTTCGAACCACACCGGGTAGGTGGCGTGATGCACCACGCCCATGGCGTCAGTCTCGGCGTAACGGACCCGGATGATGCTCTCGCCGGTGACGTCCACCCTGCTTCCGTCACTCAGGGCCGCGCTCACAGCCGGGCGTCCTCCAGGGCGCGGAATTCCAGGGTGGGCGTGCGGCGCATCTTGACCTGCGCGCCGATCTCACGCTGCAGGTGGCCGCGTGCGCGGTTGAGCGCGTCGAGCAGCCCTGGCATGTCACTGGTCAGGGCACTGACGTACACGCGCGCCAGAGTGTAATCGGCCGTCACGGTCACCCGCTCGACGGTCACGATCATGGGCACGCGCGGGTCGCGGAGTTCGGCAATCGCTTCGCTGAGCACGCGGGTCAGCTGGGCCTGCACCTGCTCGGGTTTCATGCTGGACCTGCCAGGCACACGGCGGGAAGGGAGAACTTCATCCTGGTATGGTAGCCCGGCATCAGCGCGCGTAGCGCCTTCCGGTGTAACCGGTAAATACTCCGATGCCGTAACTGACCTTGCGCATACTGTCCAGCACAGCCCGGCCGTTCCACGCCAGGCCAGCGCTGCTGCCGCCGTCGAGCAGCAGCGCCTCCTTCACCCCCAGGCGGGTCATGACCTTGCCCATCTCCGTGGTGGTGAGCCTCACCCGGGTACTGACCATCACCAGATCCCGGTTGCTGCTCAGTCCCACGGCGCTGCGGGCGGCGCGGCCAAACAGGGCCGGATCACGGAACACCTGGTTGTAATTGGTATGCACCGCGCCGCCGGTCACGATACGCGGACCCGTGGCGATCACGGTTTCCATACCGCGCCAGGTGGTGTCCAGGGGGCGGCGCAACAGTGGCGTGGTGGTGGCCCGGATGGTGGCCCGGTTATCGGGCGTGATCGCCAGCGCCATGGGAATCCGGCCCCAGGTCAGCATGCGCCCCTGCATCACGATGTCGCCAGCCGGAGCATAGGTTCGCGGATGAAAATAACTGCCATTGATCAGCGCCTGCGCGCCACTGCGCTGCGCCAGCTGACCAACCCGGGCCCCCAGGCCAAAGACCAGACCGGCGTGCGGCAGCACGGGCGCGACCAGGACATCCCGGTGCCGCAGGTCAACCCGCACCAGCTGCACCGGGATGTTGAGCGGTCTGAGCTGCTTGAAGGTCACGGCTTTCCCGGTCGCGCGGGGAGGAATCGGCACCGGCACACGCTGCGCGACCAGAATTTTCATGCCCGGCACCATGTGCTTGCGGCTTGACAGCCCGTTGAGCCGGCGCAGGGCGTCAGGAGTGGTGCGGTACTTGCGCGCCAGGCTTTCGGGCGTGTCACGCGCGCCTATACGTATGAACGAATAGATGACCCGGACCTCGGTTGTGGGACGGCGCACCGCGGCAGCGGCGCCTGGCCTGGGCACCCTGAGCTTTTGACCGACGTGAATGGTCGTGCTGCGCAGTGAATTGGCCGATTGCAGCGCAGC
This sequence comes from Deinococcus deserti VCD115, assembly GCF_000020685.1. NCBI lineage: Bacteria > Thermotogati > Deinococcota > Deinococci > Deinococcales > Deinococcaceae > Deinococcus > Deinococcus deserti. Next base: position 1,880,273 of record NC_012526.1, read on the forward strand.
CACACTGACGCCATACCGCCCCGCAAGAATGCTCAGCGTTTCGCCGGAGCGGACGGTATGGGTTGCTGGTGCCGGGGCCCTGATGGGGGCCGTAGCTTCTTTCAGGCGAAGGATCTGTCCAACCATTATGGTGTCGCCTTTCAGGCCGTTCAGGGCCCGTAACCGGGCAACAGTCAGGCCGTGCCGGGTGGCGATTTTGAACAGGGTGTCTCCCGTTTGAACTTTTACGGTGGAGGGCGCAGCCATGGCCGCGCCGGTCAGCAGGACAGTCAGCAGGGCATAGAGACGCAGGGGGGAACGCATGGGGTCACACTTGAACATCAATGCCCCCCCAGCTGATGAGCCGAACCTGACCCGCTATTCAAAGTCTGGTGTGGGTCACTGGGGTCCTGGTGCAGCAGGTCACGACCCAGGGGTACTGCCGGGAAGCACAGCGACCCGGCCCACCATGTAGGCACAGCCATACAGAAACAGGGTGGCCAGCGGCAGAAATTTCAGGCCCCGGCGGTGATCGACCATATGGCCTTTTACCAGGACTTCGATGATGTAGAGGGTCAGCAGGGAAAATGCCGCGTACATCCAGTGCTCGGGGTCCCGGCTGGGATCGTAGGGCAGACCGTACTTGGTCAGGCCTCCACCGACGTCTGTGGCACTCGGCACCTTGGCGCCGCCCAGAGCCAGAATCACGCCCGTCACGCCCGGAATCAGGGTAAGTGCCCAGGTGATCCGCAGCCACACCAGAAAGGAAAAGCCAACGGTACCTTTGAGGGCCGGGCCCAGGCTCCACACGAACAGGACCAGCGTGGCCAGCGCAAAGGGCGTGGGAAACAGCAGGGCCAGCGAACTGCCGAACTGGTAGCCGTGGATCTGACGCAGGAGCTCCATAGATCCAGAGCGTATTACACCGCGCCGGGGCTGGGCTGGGAACCGTCGGGGTTGAGCTCCAGCACGGTGGGGGTCTGCGGCAGATACGTGCCGGGCCGCAGCGGCATGCTTTCACCGGGGCGGCGCAGGTGCAGGCCTTCGGGCACCTCGACGAGCAGCAGCTGGGTCCCACTGGGAGTCAGCTTGAGTCCGGCAAGCACCGGCGACCCCAGCGTGGCTCCAAGATCACTGACCCCCGAGCGCACCACCAGCACATGGTCTCCGTAAGGACCGCTGATATGCACCGTCAGGTCGTCGGCGCGTAACGTCAGGGGCAGGCCCAGCCCAGCCAGACTGCCCAGATCGGCCTCCGGTGCGCGCGCCGCTCCGGCCACAGCGATGCCCAGCAGCGTGCCGGGCCGCACCACGTCTCCGGCCTGCAGCAGCAGAGCGCCGCGGCTGACCTCCAGGTCGTCCGGTACTCGCAGAATCTGCAGCCCGTCACGGTGCTGCTCAGCCCGTAAGCCGCTCAGATGCGGCACGCGCGAAACCTGCCCAACGTCAAACGGACCGCTGAGCGGCGCAGGAATCCCCATAACGTCGCCCTGGGCCGTCACCAGGGCCAGAGTGCGCTCCTCGCTGTATTCCAGGCCTTCTACGCCTGGGACGGGAAAGGCCCCGCCCGGAAGCCGGTTGGCAGCCGCAGGCACCTTCCGGCGCCGCCGCAACAGCAGGCTCAAGCCCACCAGGGCCGCGGCACAGAGCAGCAGGAGGCCAAAGCGGGCCGGAAATTTGGGCTGGCCTTCGAGGCTGGTCTGTGAGGCGCCTTGGGTGGCAGGCGCGTCCCCTGAACGCACAGCAGGGTTTGCTGAGGAGCCCTGTGCAGCGCCTGGACCCACCGCGAGGCGTACGGTGGGCAACGGCACGCTGCGGCCCGTTCCAAGCAGCACAGGGGTGACCTGTGCTGCATTCTGGCCAGTGTGTCGCAGGCGCACTCCGAATTCCCGCGCCCCCGGACGCCGTTCGAGCGTTGCCGTCAGGCTGCGTTGCTGGGGGTCCACCCGCAGGTCGCCCAGAGACAGGCCGCTTCCGGCCCGGTAGCGCAGCACAACGTCCTCTCCAGGGCGCAGATTCAGGTCCGCACCCGGGTTCAGCCAGTTCAGGCCAGAGCTTTCGGGAGTGTTCAGCCGGAGCAGCAGGGCAGCCGGCCGCAGATTGATGCCGTCTGCGGTCGGTACCAGCGGAGCACACAGCAGGGCTGCGCTGCCTGGAGCCAGCGAGCCACGCAGTTTCAGCCTCACGCGGCCGTCGCGTACGGCGTTCTGCGCGAGGCTCAGGCGGGCGGGCATGGCGCTGCCGAGGCTGACAGGAGTTCCATTGGGCAAAGGCACGGTCACCTGGTCCAGGCTGGTCACGTCAAGGGCGCCGCCAGCCAGATTGCCCTGTCCCAGAACCGGCACCGTACCGGCCTTGTAGGTGTGCCCTGCGGCGTAGACACTGGCCCTGAGCGCCGCGCGCAAGTCGTCAGGAATGCGCGTCCCCAGCGCCACATAATGCAGGCGGTCCAGTGCGCCCCGACGCTCAAAAGCCTGCAGCGCGCTGCGAGCGGTATGGAGCCGTGCGGGATCGTTGTCGATGCCATCGGTCAAAACAAATATGGTGGTCAGATACTCGCCCTGCCCCCCCAGCTTCGACAGGGCGGTATGCAGGCTGCGGTACAGGTAAGTATTTTTCCCGTCTGCCTTCAGCCCGGTGAGAAGCGCGCTCCACTCGGGGTTCTCCGCCGGTCGATCAACACCGCGCTGATACCTCACCCCGCTGTCGAAGCTCACCATTTCCACCCGGTCGGGTCGAAGTCGGCGCACATAGGCGTCCACACTGGCCTTGACCCGCTCGAAGATGTCTGCCTGACCGTCTCCTGTGCCGCGCATGCTGCCGCTGGTATCCAGCACGAAGACCGCACGTGTGCGCCTGGGCAGCTCACCGGCCGGCAGACGGCAGGTGGGAGCAGCGCGGAGAGGCTGTGGACGGCGCAGTGAAACGTCCGGGGAATTCACCCGGGCCTCTGCAGGCACCGGCACCGCAGACGAAGGCACAGCGCTCTGGACATCGGCGTGAGGAGCTGTCAGCAGGAGCAGGGTGAGGGCAGCAACACGGCGCATTCAAAGCATATTCTGACGGGTCCCTGCCACAGGGTCATCCCCCACCTGTCGCCACTCCCTTCGTTGTTTCAAAAAAGAACGATCTGGTGGGCTTCCAAGGTTGTCCTGGTCCCTATCCAAGTCACCTGCCATATTACGTTATATACGTAAAATATTTGACCCATTTCAAGTACGGTAGTATACTGAACAGACCAGAAGGCGCACAGGGCGCCCGAATTTCTGCTCTTTTTCACCCTTCCAGCCGCGCCGCCTCCGGCGGACTGCGCTTCAGGAGCGACATGACCCAGCAAGACGAAAAAATTAAATCCGCTGTTGAAGAAATCGGCGACAATAGCTCTTCTCAGGGCAAGACCAATTACACCGCTGACGACATCTCTGTGCTTGAAGGGATGGACGCCGTACGCAAGCGCCCCGGTATGTACGTCCAGGGCGGCACCGGCATTGACGGCTATCACCAGCTGCTGACCGAGATCATCGACAACGGCATCGACGAAGGTCTGGCCGGTTTCGCGACCGAAGTGCATGTGATCATGCACGCCGACGGCAGCGCGACCGTGACCGACGACGGACGCGGCATTCCGGTGGACATCATGAAGTCCAAGGGGCGCCCGGCCATTGAAGTGATTTTCAGCGAGTTGCACGCCGGCGGCAAGTTCGGCGGTGGGGCTTACAAGGTCTCAGGCGGCCTTCACGGCGTGGGTTCGACGGTCGTGAACGCGCTGAGTACCTTCCTGGACGTCAAGGTCAACAAGGGCGGCAAGATCCACCACATCCGCTTTGAACAGGGTCAGCTCGTGCAGCCTCTGCAGGTGCTGGGTGATACTCCCGCAGAGATCACCTGGGCCACCAGCGTGAGCTTCCAGCCTGACCCCAGCATCTTCAAGGAGTTCGACAACCAGTTCGACTACACGCGTATTCGCAACCGTCTGCGCGAGCTGGCCTACCTGACTGGCCTGAAGATCGTCGTGCGTGACGAGCGCACCGAACTGCATGCCGGCATGGTCAAGGAAGAGATCTTCCACGAGAAGGGCGGCATCGCCAACTTTGCCCGCGCACTGGTGGTGGATGACAACAAACTGCTGTACGACCAGCCCATCGTGATGCGCGGCAAGCACAGCGACGTGGAGGTGGAGGTGGCGTTTATCCACGCCAACACCTACGCCAGCGACAACATCCTGACCTACGCCAACATGATCCGCACCCGTGACGGCGGCACGCCGCTGACCGGCTTCAAGACGGCCTACACCCGCATTCTCAACAAGTACGCCCGCGACAAGAACCTGATCAAGAGCGGCCACCCCGTTCCCAGTGGCGATGACCTTCTCGAAGGCATCTACTGCGTCGTGTCGGTCAAGCTGGGCGAGCCGCAGTTCGAGTCACAGGCCAAGGTCAAGCTGCTCAACAGTGAGGCCCAGACAGCCGTGAACGCCGTGGTTGGCGAGAAGTTTGCCGAGTTCCTCGAGGAAAACCCCCGGGTCGGCAAGACCATCGTGGAGAAGGCTGCTGAGGCCGCCCGCGCCCGTGAGGCAGCCCGCAAGGCCAGGGACATCGTGCGCCGCAGCAACCCGCTGGAAAACGACGATCTTCCCGGCAAGCTCGCCGACTGCTCCAGCCAGGATCCGGCCGAGTCGGAAATGTTCATCGTGGAAGGGATCTCGGCAGGCGGCAGTGCCAAGGGTGGCCGTGAGCGCCGCTTCCAGGCCATCCTGCCCCTGCGCGGCAAGATCCTGAACGTCGAGAAAGCGGACCTGAACAAGATCCTCAAGAACGCCGAGATCCGCGCACTGATCGGAGCCATCGGAGCGGGCGTCGAGGGCACCGGCGACCGGATGCACTTCGACCTCAGCAACCTGCGTTACCACAAGATCATCATCATGACCGACGCGGACATGGACGGCGGCCACATCGCCACCCTGCTGCTGACGTTCTTCTACCGGTACATGCGCCCCGTGGTTGAGGCCGGCTACCTGTACATCGCGCAGCCGCCTCTGTACCGCATCATGGTAGGCCGCGAGAAGAAAGGCACCTACCTGTACACCAACGAGGACCTCAAGATCCACGTGGCCCGCGCAACCAAGGAAGGCAAGAAGTTCGATATCCAGCGCTTCAAGGGTCTGGGCGAGATGAATGCCGACCAGCTGTGGGACACCACCATGAACCCTGAGACCCGTGCACTCAAGCGGGTGCAGATTGAAGACCTGATCGTGGCCAACGAAGTGTTCGAGAACCTGATGGGCACCGAAGTCGCGCCGCGTAAGACCTTTATCCAGGAAAACGCCCGCTTCGCCGAAATCAGCGTCTAAAGCCAGCGACATATCACAAGGGGGCGACTAATCGCCTCCTTCTTTTTTGTTTATGCAGCCCCGCATCAATCAGGGCGTCACCGGAAGTACATGACGGTCGCGCCTGGCGGTCAGGCACGAACGAGCCTGTTGTTCTCCCGCTCTGGCGGCCGGTCCCCTGGCCTGCTCAGGTCGTCGAACAATCCTTACTGGCCCAAGCAGCAACCTCGGTTACGAGCACCGTGTGTTCCCTCTGCACCGGCCCCATTCAGGTTTTGCTGCAAGGGCACGCGTGGGCCTCGGTTCAGGCGGATGAGGCTGACAACCTTTGACCCTGCCACGCCGGAACGAGCACTGCCATATGCAGCCCTGAGCATGTGAATTTTCGAAAGCGAGCAGGTCGTTATCCTTCAGGAGACCGCATTCATCTGGATCTGCCTTCCTCTCCCTAGGAGATCAGCATGACCAAAGCTTCTGGCCCATCCGCAACCGACCCTTACGCCCGCACCCGAGTTCAGGTGCTCGACTCAGAACTTGCCTTCGTCGATACCGGGGGAGGCGGACGGCCTATCGTGTTCCTGCACGGCAATCCGACGTCCTCGTACCTGTGGCGCAATGTGATCCCCGAAGTAGAAGGGCTCGGGCGCTGCCTGGCCCCGGACCTGGTTGGGATGGGCGAATCCGGAAAGGCTCCGGCAGGCAACTACAGCATTGCCGAGCACGCACGCTATCTGGACGCGTGGTTCGACACGCTTGGTCTACGTGACGTGATACTTGTCCTGCACGATTGGGGCGGTCCGCTCGGGTTTCACTGGGCAGCGCGTCATCCAGAGCGTGTGGCTGGCATCGTCTACATGGAAACCATCGTGCAGCCGGTCACCTGGGATGACTGGGACCCGGGTGGCGTGCGTATATTTCAGGCTCTTCGCAGCCGCGCCGGAGAGGAATTGATTCTGCAGAAAAATGTGTTTATCGAACGGATTCTGCCGTCCTCGGTGATCCGGCCGCTGGGTGAACAGGAAATGGAAGCCTACCGCCGTCCATTTCTCAGTGCGGGCGAGGAGCGCCGCCCCATGCTGACGTTCCCCCGGCAGTTGCCAATTGACGGAGAGCCGCCAGAGGTGATTGATCTCGTGGAGAGGTACGGGCAGTTTCTGAAAACTACCCCCATTCCCAAGCTGTTTATCAATGCCGAGCCCGGTTCGATCCTGACCGGACGCCAAAGAGAGTTCTGCCGAAGCTGGCCGAACCAGCAGGAAGTTACGGTGGCAGGGCGGCACTTTATTCAGGAAGATTCTCCAAGAGAAATTGGGCAGGCAGTGGCAAACTTTGTCCGTGAACTTGTCGTTCACAGCTAGAGAAGCATGTTTGCAGGGACCGTTGAGCCGCGCCTCAGGTTCCCGGTTTTTCTGCTGGTCCCTGAGGTTCCGCGAAAAATGAGGTGGCACCCAATTTCATTTTGACCTCTGCGTTCAATAGCCGGAAGGCATCGCTGTCCCTGGTCATTCTGAGGAAGAGGAATACTGCCAGATATTGCAGATTTCCAAAGAGCGGGTGATGTTGACCGCAGGAAATCTCTATCTGGCCATTCAGACGTTCCGCGCTCGACTTATGGGCCAGTAAGGCAATAAACGGTTCTCGCCTTTCAATGACCTGTCAGCCCGGGACGAATCAGGTGACAGGTGAAATGGGGGCCTGTCATAGCGAGCACAGCCCCATACGTTGAGATCACAGCTTGAGTAAATCTTTACATCAGCATCAGATGCTTTCTACGCGAACTTTTGGTTTTTATCGGCCATACCGTTGTTAACGGGTCAGCACATAGGGAGTCAGGCACCCTGCTACGAGGCAAGGACAAGCTTAGTCCGAGTGCAATCAATCCAAAATCCGTGGTGCTGCATATAACTTAGTAAGGAGGACTTCTTCATGCCAAGGGGCAATCTGATTCTGTCTTCTTCACTCGCTGGGGGCCTGCTGCTTGTGGGCATAGGCGCCTCAGCGGCGGCACCTACGCAGGTATACACGTTCAAACACACTGCAGAGCGTACCGATCCGAAAGCGAGTGGCCGGGTCGTTGTTCGGGCGGCCGGGACCGATACTCTGGAAACCACGTTGACCCTTTCGGGTCTGACACCCAACAAAGCGTATGCGGCTCACTACCATGCTCTGGGGCCCCAGGCCAGCGCAGATCCCTGCATGACCAATGGCCCGGTGACTCTGGGTTTTCCACCGTTCAAGGCGAGTGCCACCGGACGGGCGACCGTCAAGGTGACTGCTGAGGCTTCGAAGGTGGCTGGCAATGCCGGTGCATACATCAACGTTCATGCCGCCAGTGACCTGAAGGTGGTCCCGCTATGCGCTGCCCTTCGCCGGACTTCGCCAGCCTCCGGTTCATCTGTTGTTACCCCAGCCCCCACTGCTCCTAAAGCAGCAATCACCGTCAGCATCGGAGACCACGTGTTCCAGCCAAAGATGGTGACGGTCAAAGCCGGAACCACCGTGACCTGGAAACATCAGGGCGCCGCTGTTCATAACGTGGTTTCACTCGCCACGCCTTCACTGCGTTCCGAAGATCTGGAAAAAGGTGAAAGCTACAGCTACACCTTCAGCAAGGCAGGTACCTACGACTACTACTGCTCGTATCACGAAGGCATGACCGGCACGATCATCGTGACCGATTGAATGCGGAGGGAATGAATATGATGAAACGTAATGTTGTTCTTGGGGTTGTTGCAGCTTCCGTTCTCAGCGCCTGCACCATGATGGGTCAGCCAAGAACGCTGGCGTTCAAGCACAACCCTACGCCAGCTGACCCCATGGCTGCTGGGACCGCTATGGTCATGACCAAAGCCGATGGCATGGTCACTACGACGCTCACCCTGACTGGTCTGACCCCCGGCAAGACCTATGCGTCTCATTACCACGCTTTTGGGCCAGATTCGAACACCGACCCCTGCGCCTCCAACGGACCTGTCACGGTTGGCTTCCCACCTTTCACGGCTGACGCCAGTGGCCGAGGGACGACCAGCGTCACCAATGAGATGGCGAAGATTGCAGGAGACCTGGGCGCCTACATCAACGTGCACCACGGCGACGCCCTTTCTGTCGTGCCTGTCTGTGCGCCAATCAAGATGACCAAAGGCTGAAAACAGAACGACCGGCAGTTAAGCCCGTCGCTCTAGACATCAATATGGTGTTACACAGGCAGTCCAGCATTTGCCGGGCTGCCTGAAAAGTTTGGTCCACGCTGCCGGCTGCCAGATACGGAAAGAGTCAGCCGGGGCAAAAGCCGAACGTTCACCTACCCTGTCATCCGCCGACAGGGGCGGCTACGACCCCCGGGTCCTGTGGCCTGGAAGAAGAATTCAACCCGTTATCAGCCTCCCAGGTGGCTTCCAGTCTGTCATCTGCTTTGAGCCTCTCCTCTACCCTGTAGCCATGACGCTGCTAGACATTTCGCGCGCCCTGACTGCTGCTCACCCCAACTGGCCGGGAGACGCCCCCCTCCGGGTCAACCCCGGTGCGCGCATATCGGCTGGTGACAGCGTGAACACCAGCGAGCTTTGCACCAGTACCCATACAGGCACGCACGTGGACGCCCCCTGGCACTACGACGACCTTGGCGAGCGCCTGGACGCTGTCCCACTGGAGGTCTACGTGGGCTCATGCCGCGTCCTGAGTGTTCATGGCAGCGGGCTGATCGAGCCGGAGGAGCTCGGCGACCTTCCAGAGACTTTGCCACCCCGCCTGCTGCTTAACACAGGTCAGCCTGAACACTGGGCCGATTTCCCTGAGGATTTCCGCGCCCTGAGTCCAGCGTTTATCCGTGAGGCGGCGCGGCGCGGCGTGCAACTGATCGGTACCGACGCGCCCAGCGTGGACCCGCTGACGAGCAAGACGCTTGATGCCCACCATGCCTGCCAGGACACGGGCATCTACATTCTGGAAGGGCTGAATCTGAGCGCTGTAACCGACGGTGAGTACGAGTTGCTGTGTCTGCCATTGCCTCTGGTCGGGGTAGACGGCGCCCCCGCCCGCGCGGTGTTACGCCTGGTGTGATAGGTACCTGGTCCTGTCCGGTCACGGTCATCCAGGCTGCTTTTCGCATCCCAGATCGTCAGGCTTCTGCTGTGACATGTGCGGGCCAGTTTCTGCTTGATTGAGACAGAAGCCAAGCTCCCTGAACTGGGCTGGACAGGGGTCTGTACTGGTGGCAGGCAGGGAAAGCGCACTGCTGCTGGGATATCTCAAAGGCGCCCGAACAGGAATCAGCAGATTCCGTTTCAGAACCCGAAGCGGGTGGCCACTTCAGCAGGCGCCCGTTTGGGACGGCCGGTCACCGGGTCCACCCACACCCAGTCAGTCCGGCATTCCACCAGACGCTGGGGCTCACCGGCGGTCAGACGGTCGATGGTATAGCCGCGCACGCTGCGCAGCCCGGCATGCTCAATCAAGGCGGTACGAATCATCAGCACCTCGCCCAACAAGGCCGGTCGCAGATAGGTGATGGTGTGCCGGCGGGCGACAGGGACGGCGCCCATTGCGGCCAGAGCAGCCGTGCCCATATCCAGACGCAGGGCGTGGGCACGGGCAACCGCTTCACACCAGGACAGGTAGACGGTGTTGTTGACATGTGAGAGGTCATCGAGATCAGAGGCCTGTACGGTGCGCCGCAGCTCATGACGACGCTCGTCCGGCAGGGCCTCCCAGGGATAGTCCAGTCCAGGAAATGTAGTCAACGTTCCTCACCCAACAAATCGTTGACTGCCTGTGCCCCTTCGAGATCGAGCATGGTCACGCCCCCTGCGTCGTGCGTAAAGAAAATGACCCGGACGCGACGGTATTTCAGATGCAGATCGGGATGGTGTCCGCGCTCCTCAGCCAGAGCCGCGATTCTTACTACAAAGTCCACTCCTGCCTGATAGGTCTCGAAAGTAAAGTCCCGGAACAGTTTGCCCTCATCACCCCACCAGCCGTTGGGTTTGCGCTCCTGCACGTCTCCGTCAGTCAGCTTGCGCTTCGGGTCGTGGCCCATGCGGGAGTCATAAGGGTGGTAGCTCATACCTCATGTTATGGGAGACGGGCTTCCTGTTCCTTTGCTTGCCACTTGGTGTAAAAATAGAGGGTACAACGGGAGTAGAATTACAAAAAATAGAATTTATTTAATGTAGAATCAGATTCAGATCAGAAAACACGAAAGAGAGGTGCCCTATGACTTTATTTTTACGTCGCCTGTTCCGTGGTCGTCGTGCTGTGCCCCGCAACAGGCCGGCACCTGTACCGCCGCCGATCACTCATCTGGACCTGCTGCGGGCCCTGGGGTGCGACGAGTAGAACCACCCTCCTGACGCCCTGGTGGTAGGAACGCCGGGAATTCAACGTCCATTCGCCATTTGTTCGCAGCTGCCCAGGTATTCTGGCGCCCATGCGAGCAGCGCAGAGTGTATTGAAAGGAACCGGGTCGGGGTCGCTGCCGCCGATGCTGGATCAATATGTGCGCATGCGGGACGAAGTTGCCCAGCAGTTGCCTCATGCCATCTTGCTGTTTCAGGTCGGGGACTTTTACGAGACATTCGGTGAGGATGCCGAACGGACCGCCCGTCTATTGAGTCTGGCCCTGACCCACAAGACCAGTAAGGACTTCAGCACCCCCATGGCCGGCATTCCGGTGCGCGCGCTGGACCAGAACGTGGAAAAGCTCCTTGCGGCTGGCGTCTGTGTGGCGGTGGCCGATCAGATGGAAGAAGCCGGAACGGGGCTGGTGGACCGCAAGGTCACGCAGCTCCTGACCCCCGGTACCGTGACCGAGGAACGGCACCTGGGCGCTGACGAGAACTATCTGGCGGCAGTGGCCACGGGCGATGGCTACGCGCTGGCCCTGCTGGACGTCAGCACCGGAGATTTCCGGGCGGCGGCGTTTCATACCCGGGTGGCCCTGTATGACGAACTGGGCCGCCACCGTGCCCGAGAGGTGCTGCTGGCACCGGAGCTGGCCGGGAATCCGGCGTTGCTTTCGGACTTTCAGGGACGCTTTCCGGTGATGCTCTCGCCGGCCAATTTTGCCGAGGACGCCAGCCGGGCAGAGCTGCACAGGACCCTGGGCGAGGTGCCCGGGTCACTGAACTCGGCGGCCCTGGTCCGGGCCTGCGGGGCCATTCTGGGCTACGCGCGCATGGCCCAGCAGGGCCAGCTGGCCATGGTCCGGCGGGTGGTGCGCTTTGAACCTGGCGCTCACATGCGTCTGCCTGAAGCTGCGGTGCGGGCGCTTGAGCTGTTCCAGGCGCAGTCGCCACAGGGCGTGACCCTGATGGACGTGCTGTGCCAGACGCGGACGGCGGGCGGAAGAAGGCGGCTGCGCGCCTGGCTGCGAGCGCCGCTGCTGGATGAGTTGAGCATCCAGGCCCGGCTCGACAGCGTCCAGGCCCTGACCCGTGCGCCGGATCTGCGCGGCAGCGTGCGCTCGCTGCTCTACCGTGCCCACGACCTCGAACGCCTGGCGGCCCGGGTCGCGACCCGGCGCGCGTCTCCCAGGGAGGTAGCGTCCCTGGCGCGCACACTGGATCTGCTGCCCGACGCCGTGACACTGCTGGCTGGACAGGACGGACTGCTCGCGGGAGTACACACCCGGCTCTCGTCCCTGCCGGATGTGGTCACGCGCATCCGGGCCGCGATGGTGGACGACCCACCGCTGCGGCTTGGGGATGGAGGGCTGATCCGCGACGGCTTTCACGCCGAACTCGACGAGCTGCGTGCCGGAGCCCTGGCCCACCGCGAGTGGCTGGCGCAGCTGGAGATCACGGAGCGGGAGCGCACCGGAATTTCCAGTCTGAAGGTCGGCTTCAACAATGTTTTTGGCTATTACCTGGAAGTCACCGGGCCTCACCTGAGCAAGGTGCCGCCGGATTACCGTCAGGTGGCGACCCTCAAGGACCGGGCGCGTTTTACCCGTCCGGACCTGCGCGAGCGCGAGCGCGAAATTGCCCGGCTGGAGGCAGCGGCCAGCCGCCTGGAAATAGAGGTCTTTACGGAGTTGCGCGACGCCCTGTCGGCCCACGCTGAGGCGCTGAGTGAAGCTGCTGGTGCACTGGCCGAGCTGGACGTGCTCTCGGCCCTGGCAGAACTGGCGGTAGAAAGCGGCTGGACCCGGCCCCGGACCACGGACGGCGAGACCCGGCTGGTGCAGGCGCGCCACCCGGTCGTGGAGCGGTCGGCAGGCGGGCGTTTTGTGCCCAACGACGCGCAGCTGGGCACAGGTCGCCATACCCTGCTGCTGACCGGGCCGAATATGGCCGGTAAGAGTACGTATCTGCGGACGGTGGCCCTGTGCGCGCTGCTGCACCAGATCGGATCCTTCGTGCCCGCAGACCGCGCAGAGCTGCCCGTATATGACGCGATTCACACCCGCATCGGCGCCTCTGACGATCTGGCCGGCGGCCGCAGCACCTTTATGGTCGAAATGAGCGAGCTGGCCGCCATCCTGCACGGCGCCACCCACCGCAGTCTGGTCATCCTGGATGAAGTGGGCCGGGGAACCAGCACCCTCGACGGGCTGGCCATCGCGCACGCCGCGCTTGAACACCTACATGCCACCCGCGCCCACACGCTGTTTGCCACCCATTATTTCGAACTGACACGCCTGGAAGCTGACTTTCCGGGACTGGTCAACCTGCACGTGGCCGCCGAGGAAGATGCGGCGGGCTCGGGGGGGCTGACCTTCTACCATCAGGTGGTGCCTGGAGCGGCCCGGCAGAGTTACGGTGTTGAAGTCGCACGTCTGGCGGGGCTTCCCGCCCCGGTCACCCACCGGGCGGCTCAGCTGCTGACCTCATTGAACGCCCAGGGCGACGACCGCCGGCTGATCCGCGAACTCGCAGCCCTGGACCTCAGCCGCCTGACGCCGATGCAGGCGCTGGAGGTCCTGCACAGCTGGCAGAGGGCCGCGACAACAGGCGTCCCGGAAACCGTCGAGGGCTAGCGTAGAGCGCCTGCGCTGCCCTGAGGCCAGCTCCTGCGCGTGACGCGCACCGGTCTAAGTATCCACCGGCTGAAATACAAGTGTCGGCGCACAGTAGTCGTGTCTGGCGGCAATCCAGACGCGGTAGAGTCCAGGCTCATCCAGCGCTACGGTTATGGAGTCAAGAGTTCCGGGGGCCATCTGGGAATAGATATTTTCGCCCTGCTCCGCACGATGTTTGCGCAGTTCAACCTTCAGGTCGCAGTCACTGTACCGGTCAAATTCCATATCGTCCGGATAGGAAACGAGCATCAGATAGTCCTTGCTTGCCAGGCGCATAGGCACGTTTTCGCCCAGTACTGAATTCAGGACGACAGAGGGAACGCTGGTGTAATTGTTGGCCGTGGGCGTGAGGGTCCCGGCAGGATCTCTCTTCTGGCACGCAATGAGAACCAGGAGACAGGCCAGGGCAGCACGCTTCATCCAGATCAGCTTAACGGGTCACAGATTGTGGGCAGCAGGTGCGCTACAGCAGCGCAGAGCAGGCAACTATGGCTCAACCCCCCTGCCCCGCCTGCTCCGTGAGTCCATCCGCCACCATCTTCTTTCCTGCCTGCAAAACCTGCCCCGACCATCCAGGCTCCAGAGAAGAAAGCCAGGCCGCTCTTCAATGTGCAATAAAGTGCGCCAGGAAAAATCCTTCCACAGCCGGTGCTAAGGTGGCTGGCATGCCGGCCAGCAGACCGACCTTGACACTCGCTGCAGGGCTATGGCTGGCCGATCTAGGCGAGCCGCCTGTGAAACAGTTCAGATGGACGACATTTCAGGGCCAGAACCGCTCCAGCGGAAGTGGCGGGCAGATGAGGCACAGGCCGGTGGCAGAAAGCTGATGCGATTACGTGTCTATTCGCGCTTGGGAACCCGGCTGAGAGACATGCTGCACAGCCTGTGGTTTCTGCCCAGCCTGATGGTCGTCCTTGCAGTGCTGCTGGCTGTCCTGACCATCCGGATAGACGGGATGCTGCGCCACTCTGGTCCGCCCCGGCTTCTCCTGTTTCCCGGAGGCGTGGAAGGCGCCCGGTCCCTGCTGGGAGGCATCGCGTCCTCCTTATTCGGTGTTGCAGGTACAGTTTTTACCATTACGATCACCGCGCTGAGCATTGCTTCGGCCCAGATGGGTCCGCGGCTGATGGAGAGCTTTACACGTGACTGGCGCAACAGCGTCTCTCTGGGAACGTTCCTGGGAACCGTCGCCTATACGTTCACGATCCTACGGTCGGTTCCCAGCGACAGCAGCCAGACTGATTTCATCCCACATCTAGGCGTATATCTGGCGCTGCTGTTCACGTTTATAAGCGTCATCGTGCTGATCTACTTTATTCATCACGTGGCCACGAGCATCAACGTGGGATACGTCATAAGCTCGGTCCACGATGACCTGTGCCGGACGCTGCTTACCCAGACGGTCCAGGGACAGCGCCACGACCAGCCGCACCTGCTTCCGCCAGAATGGAAGGAGCAGGATATTGTGTATGCGCCACGCAGCGGGTACCTTCAGAGTGTTGACACCGATGCACTGGTGCATCTGGCGGTAAGCCACGGCGTGACCGTCTGCCTTCTGGTTAGGGCGGGCGACTTCATCATGAAAGACGTTCCGGTCGCCTGGGTGACCCCGCAGGCGTGTAAGGGCATTCCGCGCACATTGACCATCGGGAAGACTCGCACGACCAACCAGGATATCGAGTATGCCGCCCGGAAACTCGTGGAGGTGGCTTCCCGGGCCCTGTCGCCAGCGATGAATGATCCGTATACAGCCATGACCGTCCTGGATCACCTGGGTGACGCCCTGGTGTCCCTTCAGAACCGTGGCCTGATTAATGGACAGTTCGAGAGAGAAGGCCAGGTACGGTTGATCATGCCGCAGCCTGAATTCTCCGGGCTGGTGGAAACCATGTTCAACATGATCCGGCAGTACGGCAGGACCCATCCGTCCGTCATGATCCGCATGCTCGAGGTTCTTACACGCTCAGCGGCAGCGCTCGTGGATCCGGACCGGCGGAGCGTATTGCAGACCCATGCCGACCTCGTCTACAAAGAAGCTCTTGAACACACTGAAGCTCAGCATGACCGTGACGCCCTGGAGCGGCGATACCAGCGTTTCGTCAGTGTTTGCAACGACGCGCGAAGATTACTGGACCCGGGTCGGCCACTCCCTGTTCAGATTCACGAGTGACCGCCCTCGCGTCAGCTTCAGATGCCTGGAGCTCCTCTACCGCCACAGCCCACGCCTGACGTTCCAGGTTTCCAAGGTCCTATGAAGTCCGTGGAGTGCGCCTGATGTGCTGAAGCTGTCTTTACGTGGACGGACGCAGCAAGTCTGGTCCAAGCTCAGCCAGCCGCACCTTGCCGCACAGGGCCATGGCCAGCTGCAGTTCCTCGCGCAGCAGTTCCAGGGTATGCCGCACTCCGGCTTCGCCCGCCAGGGCCAGCCCGTAGAGTGGCGCGCGGCCCAGGAATACCGCGCGGGCACCCAGAGCCACGGCCTTCAGCACATCGGTTCCACGGGTAATGCCGCCGTCCAGGTAGATCTCAGCCCTGCCCTGGACCGCCTGCACGATCTCGGGCAGGACTTCCAGCGGGGTGACGGCGGTGTCGAGCTGCCGGCCACCGTGATTGCTGACCCAGACATGCCCGCCGGACTCCACGGTCAGGGCCGCGTCCTCGGCGGTGTGAATACCTTTAAGTACGATCGGGAGCCGCGTCACCGAGCGCAACCACTCCAGATCCCGCCAGTTCATGCTGGGATCAAACAGGGTGTTGAGGTAATTCAGGTCATCAAGGTGCTCGGTGCCGGGTTGTCGCCTCCCCACGTTGGGCAGGCTCATGCCTTCAGGCAGGTGCAGCGGTGAGCGCAGCATTACCTCACGCCGGCCGAGAAATGGGGTGTCTACCGTCAGCACCAGGGCGCGGGCTCCAGCGGCTTCGGCGCGCTGCACCAGGTCACGGCTGACCTCGCGGTCACGGTAAAGGTACAGCTGGAACCACATGCGGCCTGCCGCTGCCTGGGCCACATCCTCGATGGGTTTATGACTCATGGTGCTGAGGGTGGCAAGGCTGCCGGCAGCGGCGGCAGCAGTGGCCGTGGCGACCTCGGCTTCCGGATGCACCAGGCCGTGCATGGCGCACGGGGCAATCCCAACCGGAAAGCTCAGCGGCAGGCCAAGGACCTCGGTGCTCAGGTCTATGTGGGAAACGTCCACCAGAACACGCGGGCGCAGCTTTACGCGGGAAAAGCTGGCACGGTTGGCGCGCAGGGTATGTTCGTCGTTGGCGCCGCTGGCGTAATAGTTCAAAGCGTCGGGCGGCATGATCTGCTGCGCGGCAGTTTCCATGTCGGTCAGGTTGAGCAGCTGGGGCAGGTCCAGGGCAGTCATCGGGCCTCCTGTCGAGGGGAACGGGGGTTACAGTGCACCGCATGCTGGCATATCCAGCCAGCCACGGCGGTATGGAGCAGCATTCTGGACCCCGGCGCGGGTCAGTTCAGCAGCAGGAATCCGACGTGTTCTCAGGAAGGCGGCCGCGGTTTCATGCAGGCGCTCATCTGACTGCCGCGCGTTCATCCATGCTCACACCGGAACGGCAGGGCCGCAAAAGCCGGCAGGAGTGTCCACCTACAGGCCACAGCTTTATTAAGGAGACCCGGCCATGCCGTCTCCAGGCGCAAATACTAGAGTTGCCTGCGTTGTAACGGACTTGCATGAAGTTTGTATCTAAAATGAAAAAAACGTCCTACCACCGCCTCATTCAAAGGACCCCTTCATGTCACTTACCGTCGAAAAAAGTATCAGGCTTCCTCTTCTCCTTCTGGTGATTCTGCTGAGCAGCTGTGCTTTTGTCGCAGGCGCCGTTCTGGGCTGGCCTCTGGGGCTTGGTCTGCTGGTGGCAGTAGGGGCCGGCGCTCTGCTGTCGCCCAGCTGGAGCCTGGCTCTGGGACTGGTTCTGGGAATCGTGACAGCCGCAGCCTGGCAAAGTGGCACTCTGCAGGTCTCTGAAGCCGCTGCCCCAGGCCTGAACTGGCTGTGGCTGGTCGGCGCGGCGGTGCTGCCCCGCCTGAGCAGTGAAGTGGCGTATCAGGCCCGCACTGCCCAATCCATGATCAACCAGCAGGCCCAGCTTCTCACCCAGCAGACCGAACTTCATGCAGTCACCGATCTGCCCGGTGCAGGCCTGGCACAGATGTTCGTCGGCGTGCTGCAGGCTGAATATCAGCGCTCAGGGGGCCAGGGAGCTGCTATGGCCGTGAGAATCACCGACCTGCCGGTTGCCCGGCAGCTGTACGGCTCGGATGAAGTGGCAACCACCCTCCGCCGGGCGCGTGACGCGGTACGCGGCGAGCTCCGCGCCAGCGACTGGCTGTTCCAGCTGACCGACGAACTGTTTCTGGTCATCGCCAACGTTGGGCAGGAGCCCGATGGACACATTTCCATGGCCCGCAGGGTGGCGGCGAAGGTCAACCGCGTGCACCGCATCACCATGCAGACACAGGTCATGGTTCTCCCCAATAACATGGCATTCCCGGCCATGCTGGACCACCTGCTGAGCAAGACGCCCTTCATCCCCCCAGCCGACGAGCCTGTGCAGGTCACCATGACAACGCCGGTATCAGAACCCTGATTCCTGATCTTGAGTTGAGCACTTTTTAGATTTGCCCAATCTCGGGTTGTGTTGCCAGGAAACAGGTGAGCAGACAATCCTTTTCACAGAGCCGCCAGGGATGGTTTCCTGGCGGCTCTGGTTTTCCATCTCTCTTCTGAACGCCAAGACATGTTTTGGAACCTTCAAGGCATACTGCACCGTATCCAAAACCAGATGCCTGTGCATATCAGACTTCCCCGGTTCCTGCGACCCCTGATGGATAAGCTTGTTGCCTCAAGTGGCCCACGACCAGGCGAAATCATTCACCCTCCCGCCGCACTGAATCTGAAGCGACGTACGCTGCTCTATTTCAAAGCCGAAGCATGTATCGGGTGTGATCAGATGGACCGTTATATTGCGCGGCTTGCAGCCACGGGTGGGGTTGACCTGCGGGTTATTGACGCCCGCCGGGGAGACCTCCCCGAGCATGCCTATGGCGATCAGTTGTTGCTGGACAGTCGGGGAGAACTGTGGAAACAGTACCGCGTCCGCGCGTTTCCCACGCTGGTGCTGACCAGTGCAGCGGGAGACGTGGAGTCCACGCTGGTGGGAAACCCAGAAAATGAGGCTCAGGTCAGGAGCCAGCTGGGCCTGAGCTGACGGCAGCAACTCACTTAGGGCCGATGAATGGCCGAGTCTTCCCGGGGAACGCTCCCATGATCAACAGTCTGATGCCGCCGGCTTCCGCCTGGAGCCCAGGCCGGACACCACGGTGCGCCATCATGGACACATGACCCCTGAGGCTCTGTCCGCGCTACATGCCCGTTTCGGAGAGCAGCTCAGCACTGTCCCGGCTGTCCTGGATGCCCACGGCCGGGACGAGAGCGGCCTTGAACACGTGCGGCCCCACGCTGTCGTTTTTGCCCTGAGCGAGGCAGATGTGGTGGACGCCCTGGCCCTGGCCCGGACCCATCAGTTTGCGGTGGTGCCGTTTGCCGCTGGCAGCAGCCTGGAAGGCCAGCTGATCCCCCTTCGTGGCGGCCTGTCCCTGGATGTCAGCGGTATGAAGAAGGTGGTGGAAGTGCAGCCCGGCGGATTCCAGGCCACCGTCGAGCCGGGGGTCACCTATCCCGAACTCAACAGGCTGGTGCGGGCGCAGGGGCTGTTCTTCCCGGTAGACCCGGGCGCCGAGGCCAGTCTGGGGGGCATGGCATCTACCAATGCCAGCGGCACCGGAGCGGTCCGCTACGGCACCATGCGCGACAACGTGCTGGAGTTGCGGGTGGCCCTGATGGACGGGCGGGTCATCCGGGTCGGGAGCCGCGCGCGCAAGACCAGCGCAGGCTACGACCTCAAGCACCTGTTTATCGGGGCTGAGGGCACGCTGGGGATCATTACCCAGCTGACGGTCAGGCTCTGGCCGCTGCCGTCTCATGTGGTCGCCCTGCGCTGCCCGTTTCCGGATGTGGAGGCGGCTGCCGCCTGTGCGGTCAGCGTGATGGCGGCCGCCCTGCAACCCGAACGGCTGGAACTGATGGACGCTGAGGGGCTGCGGGCCGTCAATGTGCACAAGGGCACGTCCTTTCCCGAGCGGCCTACCTTGTGGATCGAACTGGCCTCGCCCAGTGCGGCTGCACTGGAAGAAGCGCTGAGCCTGTGCCGGGAGTTGTGCCTGGATGCCGGGGCCCTGGAAGTCGGTATGGCGCGCACCGCTGCTGAACGCGCCGCCCTGTGGGAGGCCCGTCACCACGCCTTCTACGCACTCAAAGCGCTGTACCCCGACCACACCACCCTCAGCACCGACCTGTGCGTGCCGCTGCAACATCTGCCCGCGATCATCGCGTTTACCCGAGCCCAGGTGGACGCAGAGGGCCTGCACGCCAGCCTGCTGGGTCACGTGGGCGACGGCAACTTTCATGTGCTGTTCCATGCCCGGCCCGACGACACCACAGTCTGGGCCCGTATAGAAGCGGTCTATGACCGGATGATCGCGCAGACGCTGGCCCTGGGCGGCACCTGCAGCGGCGAGCACGGGGTGGGGTTACACAAACGACGCTTCCTGGCGCAGGAACACGGCGAGGCCCTGGACCTGATGCGGGACCTCAAGATGCTGCTCGACCCACACGGGTTGCTTAATCCCGGCAAGATCCTGCCGGACTGCTGAGCAGCGCCTGCGAGCGAATAAAACTCCCAGCGCAATCGTTCCAGGAACGGTGCGCTAGCCTCAGGACGGACCCTACCTATGAAGATTCACGTCCTGCCCCCTCATGTCGCCCGCTTGATCGCCGCCGGCGAGGTGGTGTCGCGCCCGCTGGACGTGGTCCGTGAGCTGCTGGACAACGCCCTGGACGCTGGGGCCACCCGGGTCGACATCGAGGTTGAGGGCGGCGGGCTTTCGCTGGTGCGGGTGCGTGACAACGGCTCGGGAATTCCGGCCGACATGGTGGCCCTGGCCCCCGCCCGGCACGCGACCAGCAAGCTGGCCCCCGAGACTGACGCCGTGAACCGGGTCACGACCCTGGGCTTCCGGGGTGAGGCGCTCTGGGCCGCGGCACAGGCGGGTATCCTGGAGCTGGTCACCCGCCCGGCGCAGCAGGTCGGCGCGGCGCAGGTGAGCGCTCACGGTGATCAGCTCAGCGTCTCGCGCACCTCTGCCCCCGCAGGCACGACCGTGACTGTGCGGCATCTGTTTGCCCATCTGCCGGCCCGGCTGCGGACCCAGGCGACGCCCGCCGCCGAGGTCCGTGAGATCACGACACTGATCGGCCGTTACGTGCTGCACCATCCGGGACTGCACTGGCGCCTTACCGTGGATGGGGAAGCGCGGCTGACGCACGCACCGTCCGACCACCGGGGTGCGGTGGCCAGCGTCTATGGCCCGCTCAGCGCCAACCGGGTGGTCAGCCTGGAAGCTCCGGGGCTGCGCGGCGTGGTCTCCCGCCCGGAATTGACCCGGGCGCGGCGGGACCGGATGCATTTCAGTATCAACGGCCGACCCGTGGTGGCTGCACCCGAACTGGAAAAGGCGGTCATCGAAGGGCTCGCCGAACTGATTCCGGCCGGCGTGGCACCGCTGTGCGTGCTGGATCTGACAGTCGAACCCGAGAATCAGAACCCGAACGTTCACCCGGCCAAACAGATTGTCGCGCTGGCTGATCTTGGCGCGGTAGCCGCCCAGGTCCGTGACGCGGTGGCACAGGCCATGGCGGGTCAGGTCCTGGCACGGGGTATGCCAGCGCTGAGATCTCCCACCGAGAGCGAGGCAGCCCCACGTCAGAGCAGCTTCCCGCGCCTCACCCAGCTTGGCCTCTATCAGGACCTGTATCTGCTGGCGCAGGGAGAGGGAGACCTGTGGATCGTGGACGCCCACGCCGCTCACGAGCGCGCGCTGTATGAACAGCTGACCCGTGACCTGAGGGCAGCTCCGCCGCATGAGCTGCCGGAGCCGGAACTCCTGCACCTGACCCCGGGCCAGCTGGCCCGGCTGCACGAACGCGGACCTGAACTGCGAAGCTGGGGGCTGACTATCGAGGACTTCGGTGCTGGTCTGGCGCGGCTGCGGACCGTGCCGGCCACCCTGGCCGCACTGCCTGTTCCCCGACTGCACGAACAGATTGTCGAGGCCGCACTCGGCGACGGCCCTGACCCTCAACGCGACGTTCTGGCGCGGCTGGCCTGCGCACCTGCCCTGAAAGCCGGCATGCTGACTCTGCAACTGGGCGAACAGGTTCTGGCCGCCCTGAGCACCTGCGAACAGCCCTGGTCGTGCCCGCACGGCCGCCCGACCACCCTGCGGCTGGCCGAACGTGATCTGGCCCATGCTTTTGGCCGACGCGGCGTGCGTGACGTGGCGCGTGGGCGCGACACCGAACCGGCACCGGTTCCTGGCCGCTAACACCTGCGTTCAGATTGGCCCTCTCCCCCGCCAGAGGGAGCATGATATGTGGGGGCATACAAACATGGTTGAAGTGTTGTTGCTCGGCAGATTCAGTCTGTGTGTGAATGGGCGGCCCGTCACGCTGCCCACCCGCAAGGCATTTGCATTGGTGGCGTATCTGGCTGTGGAAGGCGCAACATCCCGCGCTATGCTGGCCAGTCTGCTGTGGGGCGACACAGACGAGGAACGTGCGCGCGGCCACCTGCGACGCGAAGTGTACCGTCTGCGCCAGTCGCCCCTGGCTTCCCTTGTGGTCACGTCTCCGGATGCCGTGGCTCTTGATCCGGCAGGTCATACCTGTGACGTAACCTGCTTTGAAGCGCAGTACCACGCCGGACAGTGCAGCTCCGCGCTGAGGCTCTGGCGAGGCGAGCTGCTCGAGGGCTTTGACCTGCGCTGTGCCGAGGGCTTCGAGCTCTGGCTGCAGCAACGCCGTGAGGCACTGGCATGCATCCATCACGGTCTCCTGGCGTCATGTGCCAGAGCCGAGGAGGAGGCCGGGCAATTGCGGACCGCGCTGGCCCTGCATCAGGAACTGCTGCGAAGTGACGAACTGGCTGAACCTCATCACCGGGAGGTTATGCGGTTACATGCCCGGCTGGGCGAGCGTGGCGCGGCCCTCCAGCAGTTTGCCCGGTTAAGGCAGGTGCTGGCTGACGAACTGGCGCTTGAGCCTCTGCCAGAAACGGTGGCCCTGGCGCGCGAGATTCTGCGGGGTACGCCCTCTCCAGCGTTGCCAGCCGCGTCTGTTCTGCCCCTGGTGGGCCGCGAACGTGAATGGGCCCAGCTGGAAGAGGCCTGGGCCCGGGGCCAGATGACCTATCTGTGTGGCGAGCCAGGAGTGGGCAAGACACGGCTGATGCTCGACTTCGTGGCGACCAAGGGAGCCTCGGTACCCAACGATGGCCGTCCTGGCGATGTGGGTCTGCCTTACGCATCAATTGCGCGGGGACTGCGGCAACTCCTGGAACGGCAACCGGGTCTGATGAACGAACTGGCGCCGTGGGCCCGGAGGGAACTCTCCCGCCTGTTGCCCGGCATGTGGAACGAGGTCTTGCCGCCTCTTTCCTCGCACGAGGACCGGCTCCGGCTGTTCGAGGCCGGCATGGCGCTGCTGGCCCTGGGAACCCGCGGATACGTGGCCCTGACGACCGACGACCTGCATCTGTTTGACCCCCAGAGTTTCGAGTTCGGCGCCTGCTTTACTGCTGGTCCACCGGTTCCCCCCTGGCCACCTCTGCGCGTGCTGGCCACCTTTCAGCGCCGTGAGCTGCCGGACGCCGCGTGGGAGGCAGTGCAGACCCAGGTCGAGCGGGGCGCCGCCGCTCTGATTGAGGTTCAGCCACTGTCATGCACGGCACTGGCTGATCTGCTGCGCGGACTGGGCCTGCCGGAAGCGCAGGCGACAGAGCTGTCTGTTCCGCTGCACCGCTATACCGGTGGCAACCCACTGTTTGCTCTGGAAACGGCGCGGTATCTGATGGACCAGGGACAGCTGATTCACGGGCTGACCTCACACATGCTCCCACCCCGGCAGACCGGAGCCATTATCCGGCGCCGGCTCGACAGCCTGCCGGCAGGAGCGCTCCGGCTGGCGCAGGTGGCCGCTGTGGCAGACAGGGCATTCAGCCTGGAGCTGGCTGGACGGGTCCTGAACACCGAGGCACTGACGCTGACCCCCGATCTGCAGGCACTGGAACAGGCAGGGCTGTGGCAGGGTGAGCGCTTTGCCTACGACCTGCTCCGTGTCTCTGTCCTGGCCGGGCTGCCCGTCGCCAGCCGGCGCCTCCTGCAAACCCGGGTCCTGTCTGCCCTGCATGAGGACCCTGCTCAGCGCGCTGCCCAGAACGAGCTCCGGCTGGCGCCGTAAGGGGCCCCACAGGAACGCATCTGCCCTGATTTCCCAGAACCGGCGCCATGCAGGTCCTGAAGCCCGGAGCAGTGGTCCCGGGACTGCCCCTTCTGACCACTCAACTCTGCCAGTCCCGGCTTTGCCACGCTGTTGCCACGCACATATTCCTAAGCTGCCTTCTGTCCCCGCAAGCTCGTTCCAGGGAGAGGTGCAAGAATGATTCAGCAAGGGAAACGCAGGGCCGTTCTGGGTGTGCTGGTGCTGGGCATGGCACTGGCTCAGAGTCAAAACAGCTGGACTGTGGTTATCAATGGTCGGCCTGCCCCGGGACGGGCCATCGTGGTAGACGGCAAGACATACGTGCCTCTGGACGCGTTGCGTGCCGTTGGCGTCACAGCGGCCACCGCGCAGGGCACCCTGAACCTGACCCTGCCTGGCGCAGCGCGCCCGGCCACCACACCTCAGGCGCCTGGCGGTGCCAATCAGGTAGCGGCTGTCGAGGGCTGCATCGGGGATCAGCTGTTCAACGGCGTCTTGAGGCTGCGGGTGCAGAAGGTCGAGGACCTGGGACGGCAGTGGGGCGTGACCGTCGAGGTGCGCAACGGCACCAGCAAGCGAATCAGCACCACGGCCGCCACGGGAATCGACATTTACAGCGAGGAGCTCAGCCTGGCCACCACTGACGGCAACACGCTGACCCATTCCAGCGCCGGGGACGCCTGGTCGCTGGCCATCCGGCAGGCCCTGCCCCCGGGCGGAGGCTTCGTGGTCCGCAAGGAGTTCGAGAAACGCGGCGAGGGGAAGCCACAGAAACTCGTGTTTGTGCTTGATCCCAGGTCCAAAGGCCGGGACACCTCGCTGCGCTACACCGTCGCCGACCCCAGCTTCCGCGTGCGGCTTGATTGCCAGCGTTAAAACCGTGATCAATAACAGGATTCCTGCTTTGGGCGCAGGATGCCCTGCTCAGCGTTATGTGCCGCCCCCTGGAGTTTCTGGAGGATTCCAATGACTAAACCTTCCTCTTGCGCCCAGTCCCTCCCAGCCTCGGTTCACGCCACATGGACGCGACGGGCAACGTGTGTCATGGTCCTGGCTTCGTTCCTGCATTCGTGGGGCGGTGCCCAGGTGCGGCCGCTGCCGGTGCAACCCATTCAACCGATGCGCCCGGCACCTGTCATCATCCAGCCGCTGCGGCCGCTTCCCACGACTCTGCGCCAGCTCGATCAGCTTCCCCGGGCAGAGCTGATGAACATGATCACACTGGCCAATATTCAGTTCACGCAGATTCCCCGGCCTACCTTGATTATTCCGCTCCTGCTGCCGCCCATTACTAGGGTCGGACCAGCTACACAGGTGGTTCAGGACACGCCGGACGGACAGGTAGCTTGCTCCGTTCAGCGCTACAGCCTGCGTGCCGCGCCGCCCGAACATGCCATGAAAACACTGGACCAGGACAAGCTGTGGGTGGGCTCGCTGGTCAGGACCGCTGGCCTGGAACTTGGCAGCATGACTGCTATCAACATTCCCGAAGACCGGCGCAACCCCTACCGCGTGACCTCAGCACTGTCCACCGTGTCCGGTTCAGCTACCATTGCCCCCAACCAGACCGCCTATAACTTGGCTGCAGCAGCCGTGCGTCAGGGTATGGTCGGCAACCCCTTCGGGTCTACCGTCCGCTACGAGATCACCGAGCAGAGCAGCGCCGAAACGTCTGCCCTGAAGCTGGGCCTGAAAGCCGGCGGTATCGGCTACAGCGTCAAGGCAGCTGGCAGCCTCAGCAGTGAAAACCGTCAGAACCGCGTGTCGGCCGCCTTCGTTCAGAATGCCTTCACCATGAACGCGGACCTGGGTGGACGCTCGGCCACCGAAGCTTTCCTGAAGAATCCCACTGCTGAAGATCTGGCGGCGGTGACCAGCCCAGGCAGTCCTGCGGCCTACATCGACTCGATCACTTATGGCCGGCTGCTCTTTGTCGAAATGACCAGCAGCTACACCTCACAGCAGATGAAGGCCGCTCTCGACGCCTCCTATTCCGGGGTCAGCGCCAGCGCTCAGGCCGAATCACAGAAGGTGCTCAGCGACAGCCGCTTCAACGTGTACGCCGCTGGCGGCAGCGAGCAGGCTGTCGTGGACCTGATCCGTACCCAGAAACTGGCCCAATATTTCAGGGACACGTCTGACCCGCGTACCCTGGTGCCTATCAGCTTTACAGCCCGCAACTTCACGGACGGGACCTACGCCGCGTCTTCTACTACAGGCGAATTCGCCGAATCAGTCTGTAACCCCAACAGCGTGAAGGCCTGGGTGCGCGTGTCATACCGCTCTATCGAACCGGAAGACAGCAAATACGATGACGTGTTTGGCGAAGTTGCCCTGGACGGAACGGGTATCTGGAGCCTGGGCTCCGGCAACCGGGTAGACCTGTATAAAGGTCAGACTCTGAACCTGTACCGTGCTGCGCAGCCCCTGACACTGAATTATGGGCAGGCCCGCACCATGACCCTGACGGGCCGCCTGATGGACTGGGACGCAGGCTCTCCGAACGATGTGATCGGCGTCTGGAACGAGGCCATAGATCTGAGAGCCGTAGCAGAAGAACTTAAGTCCACCGATCTGGTCCGACGTGAGTTCCGCAAACGCGGGGAGGCTGACGCCGATGGAGTCATGATCGTGGAGTTCAGCCGCAACAATTGAGCCCAATAGGAAGGGGCGTGGGGCGATGACCGTCCCACGCCCTTTATCCTGTGCCTCATGTCTGTTGTAACCCGCATTGCCCCCAGCCCGACCGGTGATCCTCACGTCGGCACCGCGTATATCGGCCTGTTCAATTACACGCTTGCACGCCAGGGCGGCGGAAAGTTCATCCTGCGCATTGAGGACACTGACCGCAACCGTTATGTGCCCGACAGCGAGAAGCGCATTTTTCAGATGATGCAGTGGCTGGGGCTGACGCCCGACGAGTCGCCGCTGCAGGGTGGCGAGAACGGCCCCTACCGCCAGTCCGAACGCTTCGACCTGTACGGCGACTACGCCCAGCAACTGGTAAAGTCCGGCCACGCCTACTACGCCTTCGAGACGCCTGAGGAGCTGTCATCCCTGCGTGAGGCCGCGCAGGCCCAGGGCCGCGTGATCGCGATTCCCAGCCGCGACCTCGACCCGGCTGAGGCCCAGCGCCGTGTGGACTCTGGCGAGCCGGCCGTGATCCGCCTCAAGGTGGACCGTGACGGCGAGACGATAGTCAATGACCGGCTGCGCGACCCGATTCATTTCCAGAACCGCGAGATCGACGACAAGGTACTGCTCAAGGCTGACGGCTTTCCCACCTACCACCTGGCCAACGTGGTGGACGACCGGCTGATGGGCGTGACGCATGTGGTCCGCGCCGAGGAGTGGATCACCAGCACGCCTATTCACGTGCTGCTGTACCGCGCTTTTGGCTGGCCCGAGCCGGTCTGGGCTCATATGCCCCTGCTGCGCAATGCCGACAAGAGCAAGATCAGCAAGCGCAAGAACCCCACCAGCGTGGAATGGTACCAGCAGCAGGGCTTCCTGCCCGAGGCCATGCTGAACTTCCTGGCCACCATGGGCTGGACGCACCCGGACGGCCTGGAAGTGTTTGACCTCGACGAATTTGCGCGGGTCTTCCGCCTGGAAGACGTCACGCTGGGCGGCCCGGTGTTCAGCCTCGACAAGCTGCGCTGGTACAACGGCAAGTACCTGCGGGAGGTGCTGAGCGAGGAGGAGGTGGCCCGGCGCCTGCACGCCCACCTGTCCGGACAGAAGGTTGAGCTGCCCGGAGTCACCGGTGCGGACGATCCCTATTTCCGCGCTGTGTCCCGCCTGATGACGCCGCGTATCGAGGTCTTCTCGGACTTTATGGACAAGACCGCCTACTTCTGGTCCGACAGTTACCCTGTGGACGAGAAAGCCCAGAAAGCTATTGAGGCGGGCCGCGATGTGCTGCCTGCCGTGGCTGCCCGCCTGAAAAACCTGCCCAGCTTCGACGCCGCGAGCATCAAAGGCGCCTTTCAGGCCTACGCCGAGGAGCAGGGCCTGAAGCTCGGCAAGGTCATGCCGCCGGTGCGCGCCGCCGTTGCCGGCACCATGGAGAGTCCGGATCTGCCGGACCTGCTTGAAACCCTGGGCCGCGAACGCGTGGTCTCCCGGATAGAGCGCGCCAGCCGCAGCTGAGCCCGGAAAGCGCCGATGCCACCCCCGGGCGCGTAGAATGCACCAAACGCTCGTTAGGAGGAATCACGAATGGAAGATCGCCGCATCAGGGTTCTGATCGCCAAACCCGGCATGGACGGCCATGACCGGGGCGCCAAGGTGGTGGCCCGCGCGCTGCGTGACGCGGGAATGGAAGTCATTTACACGGGGCTGCGCCAGACAGCAGACATGATTGTCAACGCTGCGGTGCAGGAAGACGTGGACGCCATTGGCCTGAGCGTGCTCTCAGGCGCGCACATGCATTACTTCCGCGAAGTTATGGCGCTGCTGCGCGAAAAGGGTGTCGACGACATCATTGTGTTTGGTGGCGGCATCATTCCTGATCAGGACCTGCCGCAGCTCAAGGAATGGGGTGTAGGTAAGGTATTCACACCTGGCGCCAGCACCCAGGACGCAGCGGAATACCTGCGCACCGAAGTGCAGCGCCGCTGGCAGGCGCAGGGCTCCTGAGCCCCTGGCGTCTGCAGTGCCAGCCTCCCTGTCATGACTGTCATTCCGCATGACTGAAACGGCCCCAGCCAGCGCCACCGCCCGGTCTACAGCCGGGCAGCTGTTCCCACTGTACGGAGCGCAGGCGCTGGCTACTGGGGCAACCACGGTCAGTACAATTCTGTCCAGCGTGATTATGAGCGGGCTTGGCCGCGAGGACCTCAGCGGCCTGCCCGCCACGCTGATCAGTTCAGCGGCAGCCCTTTCGGCGGGGATGTTCGGGGCATTGATGCTGTCGCGCGGACGGCGTTTCGGTCTGACCACTGCCTTCGTCCTGGGGGTCAGTGGCGCCGTGACCGGCTTTCTGGGCGCGCGTGCCGGGCTGGTGCCGGTGTTCCTGATGGGCGCTGCACTGATGGGAGCTGCGCAGGGTGGGTACCAGCAGGCGCGCTACGCCGCCGCCGAGTGTGTTGCCCCCGAACGGCGGGGCTCAGCTTTGGGTCTGTTGATGCTGATGAGCGTCGTGGGTTCCCTGTTGATTACAGGTGCCTCCTCGGCGGTAGAGCAACTGGGCGAGCGGCTGGGCACCACCGCCGAGATCGCCGGGTGGCTGGTCGCGGCCGCACTTCTGTCTGTTGCCGCGGTCCTGATGAGGGCGTGGACCCCTCCAGCCACCCGGGAGCCACTGCCAGTCCGTTCGAGCCGTCCACCCCTTCGGGAAACGTTCTCTATCGCGGGGGTACGCAGTGCAGCGCTGGGCCTGGCGACCGCCCAGGGGGTCATGGTGACCCTGATGAGCCTGACCCCGCTGCGGGCCCATCATGCTGGGGTGGATCATGCCGGAGTGGCCGGGCTGATCAGCGCGCATATTGCCGGGATGTTTGGGTTTGGCTGGTTAACTGGTCCGCTGGTCGACCGCCTGGGCATGCGCTTTGGCTACGCTACAGGTGCCGCGCTGCTGGTCGCCGCGGCGCTCAGTGCCCTGGGCCCTGGCACCGCCTGGCTGGGGGCCAGCATGTTTCTGCTGGGATTGGGCTGGAACCTGGTTTTTGTAAGTGGCAGCCGGTTCCTGACCCGTTACCCGGCTGCGCAGGGGGTGACTGACAGTCTGGGGTACGTGGCCTCCGGGACGGGGACCCTGCTGGGCGGCCTGCTGATTGCCCGCGCCGGTTTTCCGGCCCTGGCCCTGACCTGCGCAGTTCTTTCGCTGCTGCCCCTTCTGAGTGCGTGGCGCTCCGGGAAGAGACGCGAGGTGTCGTCGGTCCAGCCCTGAGCCCCGGTGCCGTCCGGTCTATACCGGCAGCTCCATCCTCCCCGATGCATCCGGCCGACAGCATTTTGCGTGTCAGCCGGATTTTTTAGTGATGGTGCGCGGCGGGGCCACAGGTCAGGCGGGCGCCGCTTTGAATTCTCCTCACGCGTTTCGGATTTTCCGGATGTACTTGTGGGATGGCAGCTGAAGCCTCAACCTTCAGCGTCTGGCATATCTCAGCTCGCACCAGTCTTCTCGTCTCCAGGAGATCTGCACCTATAATTAACTTTGTTCTGAAAGGCCGCTGGCACGGTGAAATTTCTGATCAAGACCGCTGTTTCAGAGGCAAGGAATCGACAGCGGTCACACCGGCCTGCAAAGCGGCGACGAAGTCACAGTGAGCTTCAAAGTGGGCCATCACATGCTGCGCCGCCACTCCACCCAGACCTGGGGGCGCTACAGCCTGGAAGGTTTGCCCAATGACACTTTCATTCTGACCAGCTTTCTGAGGCGCGGCGGCGTCACAGGACACGACGTGCTGCCCGACGAGGACGATCAGGAATGGGGCGGCGAGATCATATCTATAGAGGGCGGCATAAGTTGACACCTAATTTGAGGCAACTGAGGATCACCAAGCGCTGGCCACTGCCTCCTGGCAGTGAGATAAATTGTCACTGTTGTCCACCCTGCTTGATATGAGGCAGCACCACCTGTATGGCGGGGTTACCATGACCTATGAACCCCGTGCAGGAATGGGATTGGAAGGGCGGCGCATGGCTGCTGGGGGCGTTGTTGCTGGCGGTAGTGATCTATCAGTCGTTCGAAGCGTATCTGGAGGAGTACCAAGTTCCGATCAGCGTCATCTCAACGATCCTTCTGGTGGTGTACATGGCCCATCGAACTTTCGTGCTGTGGAGGCAGGGGGACCACCGCATGGCACTGATAAGCGCAGGGATCATGGCTGTTGTGCTCATTCTGCGCGCTTTCTCCTTGCTTGTGATGTATCGCTATTGAAAATGGCCTGGGGCCCAGGCTGCCAACAAAGTGGTCTGACCTTTCGCCGTCATCAATAATTCACCGGTCCCTCCGCAGGAAGCCAGTTAGAGGCCGTTCGGAGTCGGAGCACGCGAGATGGCCCTCACTGCACATTCCCATCAGTGGCCTGACACTGCGGGAGAGAGCAAAGGGCAGAAAAGAGGTGCGTTTGTACGCACGGTTCCGGAAAAGAACCAGGAAATCGCATCGGGTAGGTGTTCATTTTATTCAATGCGCTCAGGAGAATCCTGTTCAATGGGGTTGACATCTTCCCGAGCAGGCTCCTGTCATAAGAGCACTCCATGAAGCACAGGACAGAGGGTGGAGCCGCAGGGCTGAACCGTGACCCAGGCACGTTAAGCATGTACAATGAGCGTACAATCCTGTCGTTCTGACGGGTACCGGCGACCATACGCCGAACTGGAGGAGTCTGCTTACAGACTCCTCCTATTTCTTTAGTTTCAGGAGGCTTCTTTACCCCAATGAACATCCCTGCTCCAAGGTGCCGACGACCCCTGTCAGCCCCGGCACCCACCCCACCAGATTCTGCTTGCCGCCGCCACTCTCCGCGTCGACTCTGCTCCCGCCCGGCTGAGTGCGGTGCCAGGATCTCCCCTCACACTTACGCCTCTCTTTTCCGCTGGATGACTTATGACTGAACCTGCCCATCAGACTGCACCCGCCCACCAGACCCTGCCCGAGACCCTGGGCCTCCACATGAGTGACTCCACACTCATGGTGTTGGCCATTTCCCTGTTCGTCCTGACCTACGCCATGATCCTGCTCGAGAAGTACGTGCACCGCACGGTGGCCGCGCTTCTGGGAGCCTGTGCCGTGATGGTGGTTGGGCTGCTGACGCCAGATCAGGCCTGGGGCAGCATCGACTTCAACACCATTTTTCTGCTGTTCGGCATGATGAACATCGTTAATGTGCTGAGCCGCAGTGGATTTTTTGATCTTGTGGCCCGGCGCGCCATGGTCCTGACCCGGGGCGAACCGGTGCGCGTCCTGTGGATTTTCAGTCTGCTGACTGCCCTGTTCAGTGCATTTCTCGACAACGTCACGACGGTGCTGTTCATGGCTCCGGTGGTCGTTACGGTAGTGACCCGGCTGGGACTCAAACCGATTCCGTACCTTATTGCGGTCATTCTGGCCAGTAACACCGGGGGCACCGCCACACTGGTCGGAGACCCCCCCAACATCATCATCGGCTCGGTCGCTGGAAAAGGGTTCGGCGAATTCCTGGTCAATGTCGCTCCGTATGCCACGATTGCCACGTTCGTCGGAATCGCCATGATGCATCTGCTGATGAAGCTGCGCGGAGACTTGGCGACCACCGGGGCGAGTGCGCGTCTCCAGCAGATCCTGACGGACAACCAGCCGATCAAGACCGACCCGAAACTGATGAAGCAGGCCCTGGCAATCTTTGCGGTCACCCTCGTGCTGTTCATGGTGGGTCATCCCATTGGCCTGGAAGCTGGCCTTATTGCGCTGACGACCAGCACTTTCCTGCTGCTGATTGCTGACCTCTCCCCTGTAGAGCTGTTTGAAAAAGTGGAGTGGGCGACGCTGCTGTTCTTTATGGGCCTGTTTATTGTCGTGGGTGCCCTGGA
This sequence comes from Deinococcus deserti VCD115, assembly GCF_000020685.1. Taxonomy (NCBI): domain Bacteria; kingdom Thermotogati; phylum Deinococcota; class Deinococci; order Deinococcales; family Deinococcaceae; genus Deinococcus; species Deinococcus deserti. The sequence goes on from NC_012526.1 coordinate 1,912,518, forward strand.
ACATGTCGGGGTCTTCGAACAGGTGGCCACCGCCCTGACCGGCGCCATCGGAGGGGACATCGGCCTGGGCATCCTGCTGGTAGGGTTTTCGAGCGCCATCATCAGCGGCTTCGTGGACAACATCCCCTTCACCATCAGCATGGCCAGCGTCCTGAAAGAACTTCAAACGACCATGGGCGCGCGTATGGACCCCTTGTGGTGGGCCCTGAGCCTGGGCGCATGCCTGGGCGGTAACCTGACGCTTATCGGTGCTTCTGCAAATATCGTCGTGTCCGACATTGCGGCCCGCGAAGGTCATCCGCTGGGCTTCGGGCAGTTCATGCGCTACGCCACACCTGTGGCCCTGCTGACTGTTGTCCTGGCGCTTGGCCTCTACTACCTCGTGTTCCAGCTGACAGGTTGAGGAGCAACTTCTGATGCGAATGCTTGATCTGGCGACTCTGCTGGTCTGCGTGACAGCTGCGCTTGCCTTTCTCAATGCCCGGGTCCTGAAACTTCCGGCCTCGATTGGGGTCACGGTCGGCGGTCTGGTGGTCAGCATGTTGGTCTTTGTGCTGGTTGCCCTGAATGTTCCCCTGGCTTTGGAAGCTGTCAGCGTGGTACGCGGCATCGAGTTCGACGACTTTGTCTTTGAAGGCGTGTTGTCCTTCCTGTTGTTTGCTGGAGCCCTGGGAGTCAACTCCCACGCCCTGTGGAGCCTGAGGGGCCCAGTGGTGTCCTTTGCACTGCTGTCCACCGCACTCTCAATCGGGCTGGTAGGAGTAACGATGTACGGCCTGCTGAACCTGTTCGGGCTGCAGATCCCACTGGTGTATTGTCTGCTGTTCGGTGCGCTGATCAGCCCTACCGATCCTGTCGCGGTCCTGGGAATGCTCAAGCAGGCCAAGGTTCCCAAGAGGATCGAGACGCTGGTGGCGGGCGAGAGCCTGTTCAACGATGGAGTCGGCGTGGTGGCCTTCGCCGTGCTGGCTGGGATCGCTGCAGCGACCGGCGGAGCGCACGGGCCTGACCTGAGCGCGAGCGGTGTGCTGGGGTTCTTCGCTCAGGAAGCCCTGGGCGGACTGGTGCTGGGCGCGGTTCTGGGAGTCCTGGGCTACGTGGCCCTGCGCTCGGTTCACGATTTTGTCGTGGAGGTACTGGTCACGCTTGGGCTGGTGCTCGCCTGCACGGCCGTGGCAGCGCACCTGCACGTTTCGGCCCCGCTGGCCGCCGTTGCCGCGGGCCTGCTGGTCGGCTCACTGACAGACCGTAGACCCACAGCCCTTTCCAGCCGTGAGAAGTTCGACAGCTTCTGGCATCTGACCGATGAGCTGCTGAATATCTTTCTGTTTACCCTGCTGGCTCTTGAAGTGGTTGTTGTGCGCTTCAGCACACAATCCCTGCTGCTCGGGCTGATCGCGATTCCACTGGTGTTGCTGATCCGCGCCATTAGCGTGCAGGTTCCCGTGATGCTCCTGGGCAAAAGACATGTGTTTTCCCCGTTTACCCGGCGGCTGATGATCTGGGGCGGCTTACGCGGGGCGATCAGCGTTGCCCTGGCCTTCACAGTGCCTGCTGGTCCGGCTCGTGAGCTTTTCCTGGTCATGACTTACGTCATCGTGGTGTTTTCCATCATCGTGCAGGGCCTGACGGTTGGCCAGCTCGCTCGCAAGGCGGGCAATGATGTGCTTCCTGAATCTGCCTGAGCTGCGAACAGCCATCGTCTGGTCTGAACCCAAGATTTGCGCCTTCAGGAAGCCGGCCGGCCTGTCTGCCCAAGCACTGGCAGATTTCATGACACAGTCTGCACTGATGGTCGTCAAGGAGGCGGAAGAGTAACATTCTGAGCATCCTCGCTATCGCCCACTTATGTACGAAACGCCCGGACCGACACCGGGCGTTTCTGTTGTGCTGGTAGTCGCTCTGCAGGAGTTCGAGCTCTCGACAGAGTTGCCTCAGCCATGCTTTCCAGACGTAACAATTAGCGGCCCGTTTCGTGGCTGCTGTTCTGGACGAGGTTTTCACCACTTCGCCTCCCAGCCAACGCGGAATTCGGCGACATGCCTGAACTGGCAACAGGCGACGGAACTGCTGAACCAATTCACCCTTGCGACTGGTCATCTGTACCCAAGCGTATAGAGGGGGCTGACGAGACTCGGAAAACGAAAAAGGCGCTGCGCCGATGTATACCGACTGCAACGCCCTTTTCTATCTGGCGGAACGGGAGAGATTCGAACTCTCGATAGAGTTGCCCCTATACACGCTTTCCAGGCGTGCTCCTTCAACCACTCGGACACCGTTCCAGCGGCAGCCAATCTAGCGGAGACGCGCCCGAAATGCAAATGAAGCCACGTCTCTGTTGCGTGGCCAGTATGGAGATACAGGCGCATACAATGTCGTTGTGATCTTTCTCGTGGTGCTGGCTGTGGCCGCCTCTTACCTCATCGGTTCTATTCCAGCGGCGGCCTGGGTCGCGCGTACGCGTGGAGTAGATATCCGCACTGTAGGGAGCGGCAACAGCGGCGCGACCAACGTCCTGCGCTCGCTGGGCAAGGGTCCGGCGCTGGCTGTGGCCGTGTTCGACATCCTGAAAGGAGCCCTGGCGGTATGGCTGGGGCGTGCACTGGGCCTGGACCCCATGGGAGCAGCCCTCTGTGGAGTGGCGGCCGTCATCGGGCACAACTTCAGTCCCTTTCTGCGCTTTCGTGGAGGCAAAGGTGTGGCCACCAGTTTCGGCACCATTGCCGCCATTGATCCGGTGGTGGGCGCCGGGGCGTTTGTGGTGGGCCTGGGCTGCATGTGGCTGACCCGCTTTGTCAGCGCCGGAAGCATTCTGGGCGCCGTCACGGCTGGTGTTCTGGCCATCTCACTGAACCGCCCGCTGTGGCTGATGGCCGTCATGGTAGGGCTCGCCGCGCTGCTGATCTGGCAGCACCGGGACAACGTGGGACGGCTGCGCGCCGGCACCGAGCGGCGTCTGGGCGAGAAAACCTGAGCAGTACCCTCGCTGGAGCAGCGGGCACCTCCGGTGGAGAGCAGGCGCGCTATGATGTGGGTGTTCCACAATCAAAGCGCATTGACCTTCACGGTGGGGAGTTCACGGATGCCTGTCAGAATCAGAATTTACGGCAAGGAAGCCGAGTTCTCGCAGGGGTGCTGGTCCTGCGACGATGACTCGCTGCTGGCCCTGCTTGAAGCACTTGCCGACCCACGCGCCCGCACCGAACAGGAAGAGCGGGAACATGCCACCTATGCCGCCGGACGCCTGGGCGGCCTGATCGCCACGCCCTACGGTTGGGAGGCGGCCCCTATGCCGGCCCCCGAAATCACCCTGGGAGACGTGATGCCTGCGCCTGCCCCGCGCGACGGCGGGCGCTCAGGCGGCGGGTTGCTGGGGCTGCTGCGCCGGCGCAGGTGAGAAAGCCCTCTAGATCGCTGGCTTGACCCCCTGCCCGGCAGCCTCTACCCTTCAGAGCATGAGCGCTTTGGTGGAGACCATTACCCCCTAAGGGTGGCCCGCCTTGTGCAGCGCCGCCCCGCAGGACATGCGCGGGCGGTTTTCGTTTGGGAGGTTTGGAAGATGCGCGTAGCGATTGTTGGAGCCACCGGGGCGGTTGGGCACGAGCTGATGCAGGTGCTGGAGCGCTCGACCCTCAGGTTTGACGAGTTGTTGCTGTATGCGTCGCCGCGCAGCGCTGGAACCCGGCTGACCTTTCGTGGCCAGGAGCTGACGGTGCAGGTGACCCCCGAAGGGCCCATCGACGCCGACGTGATTCTGGCCTCGGCAGGAGGCAGTGTCAGCAAGGCGCTGGCCCATCAGTGGATCAAGGGCGGGGGGGTCGTGATCGACAACAGCAGCGCCTTCCGCTATGACCAGGATGTGCCGCTGGTGGTCCCTGAAGTCAACGGGGAAGCGGCCCTGAAGCACCAGGGCATCATCGCCAACCCCAACTGCACCACAGCCATCGCGGTGGTGGCAGTCGCGCCGATTCACCGTAAGTACGGCGTACGGCGCATGATCGTCAGCACCTATCAGGCCACCAGTGGCGCCGGCCAGAAAGGCATGGACGAACTGGTCGAGCAGACCCGGCACGTACTGGACGGCCAGGAAGCGACCCATGAGGTCTTCGCGCATCCCATCCCCTTTAACGTCATCCCTCACATCGACAGCTTCCAGGACAACGGATACACCAAGGAAGAAATGAAGGTCGTGTGGGAAACGCACAAGATTCTGGGTGACGACTCGGTGCGGGTAAGCTGCACCGCCGTACGCATCCCGACGCTGCGCACGCACAGCGAGGCGATTACGCTGGAGCTCGAGCGCCCGGCGACTCCGGAGCAGATCCGCGAACTGCTGGCCGCGTCGGCCGGTGTGGAAGTCCGTGACGACCCGTCTGGCAAGCTTTATCCCATGCCCCTGACCGCCAGTGGCAAGTATGACGTGGAGGTCGGGCGCATCCGCGAGTCCCTGGTGTTCGACGGCGGCATCGACCTGTTCGTGGCTGGTGACCAGCTCCTCAAGGGTGCGGCTCTGAATGCCGTCCAGATCGCCGAATACCTGCAGGAACACGGGGCGCTCAAAGAGCGGCAGCGAATCTGAGGCCCTGCCTCCCGCCCTTTCATAAGGCTCCCTACGGGGAGCTTTTTTGCTGGGCTTATAAACTGCATGGTATGCGCCGGCCCGGTCCTTCTGCTGCCCGTCCCGCCTCTGCCCGCCGCGCCGGCTCACCGGTGGCAGCCACGATTCTGACGGCCATCCTGACGGCCGGTCTGTGGACTCAGGAAGTGGTGGACACCTTTGCCTTTGGCGGTCAGCTGGACGCCTTCGGTATTCAGCCCCGGGACCCGGACAGTCTGGCCCACGTGTTCAGCGCACCGTTTCTGCATGCCGGATTTGCCCATCTGATGGCCAATACGGTTCCGCTGGCGGTCCTGACCTTTATGAGCGCAGTACGAGGGATAGGCCGCTTTCTGGTCGCCACTCTTCTGATCGTCCTGGTGGGTGGCGGGCTGGTCTGGTTGTTCGGCCGGGGCAACAGCATTCACCTGGGCGCCAGCGCACTTGTGTTCGGGTACCTCGCCTACCTGCTGGGTGTGGGCTGGTGGGAACGGACCCCCGCAGCACTGGGCATGGCGGCTGTAGCCTTCCTCCTGTATGGCGGGGCCCTGTGGGGCGTGCTGCCGGGCAACCCGGTGATTTCATGGGAAGCGCACCTGTTCGGGTTCGTGGCCGGGCTGCTGGCCGCAGCCCTCCTGCACCGCCGACGTCCAGTGCTGCCAGGCACTTCCTGGCAGCGTTGAAATCCATGACGTTGCCCCGTGCAAGGCAGGTCAGTCCTGCCCCAGTGGTCTACCCTTTTGAAATAGCTGGTTTGCCCGAGACCTCCAGCCCAGATCAGGGCAGCAGATGCAGGGCCGTCTCGGGCGTCAAGGTCGAGAATTCCACTCCATTACGCCCGCGGTTCTTACGGGCATACATGGCCTCGTCAGCACGGGCCACGATCTCTTCGGGGGTTTCGCCAGGCCGGACATGGGCCACCCCAAAGCAGGCAGTGACCCCTTTCTGCGGACCAAAGGTCTGGTTGCGCAACTCAGCACGCAGGGTCCTGAGCAGCTCATAGACCTCCTCTTTGGGCAGCGACGGGAGAATAATCAGAAATTCCTCGCCGCCCCAGCGGGCGAAGAAAGCAGAATCAGGCAGAAGCTGCCTGGCACAGCGCGTCACGTTGACAAGCACCAGATCACCGGTGGCATGTCCGTGCTCATCGTTGACGCGCTTGAAGTGATCGATGTCAAAGAGAATGACGGTGTACCGCTCCCCCGCACGGTGCAGGGTCTGCAGTCGCTCCTCGGCGGCGCGGCGGTTGGCCGCTCCCGTCAGGGCGTCATGGGACGCCACGACCTGCATGGCATTCAGGCGATCACGCAGGGTCCCGAAGCGGCTTTGCATGCTGGTCAGCACAACCCCGGCCAGCAGGAACTGAATGATGCCCCCTAGCAGTTCCCGGCCGCGCAGCAGCTCCGGGCTGAGCAGAAGATGGCTCAGCGTAATGGCAATGGTCAGGCCCAGGAGGGCACGCACGAAATACTTGGCCAAACGCGTGGGAAAGATCAGGAAGGCGGCGACATACAGCACCGCAAACCAGTAGGTGCTCTGGCTGAGCACCCCGTATTGCGGTGCAAATACCCGGAACTGATGGTTGTATGCCAGCAGCAGGTAGGAGGCGTTGGCCAGGAAGCTGAGGACAAGTGCCCGGCGGGGATCGACGCGCCCGGTCAGCACCAGCGGCAGCAGGACCAGATACAGCAGCCCGGTCAGCGGCAGCATCACGCGGTCAAGTGGGTCGTAGTCGGGAGCCTGGACCCACAGGGCGCCCGGGATCGCTACCAGCGCGGCCACTGCCATCACGACGAACATGCGCCGCAGCAACGTGATTTCTTCCTGCTGCTCGTTATGCGTCAGATACTGGGCCAGGGCGCCGCGTATCAGGCGAAAGGGGGTGAGGCTCAGTGGCAGTTTCCAGACAATATATTTCAGATCCATCACCCAGCCCCGGGTACTGACCAGGACCACGACTTCGCTAGAGGCAACACCCGCTGCTCATCCCGTCTCAGGAGTGACTGGCTCACTCAGGCCGAATATCATGTGTTTCTCACCCTACCACTTGACTCAGCCCCGGAAAACCCTTTATGCGGTGGAGTCCATCGGGGAAGAGGTGCAACGGAATCAGTAATCCAGCGCCCAGGCACGATTCCTGAGGCAGCTTTTTCCTGCTGCCCAAATGGCTAAGGGCAGCACACAGCAATGCAGCACTCTTCTGGACCCTTCCGGTCAGAACCAGAGCATCTGCAAGCAGGTGTGGGCTTGGGTCAGCCGTGCCCTCATGCCCGCCCTCCGCCGCTCGGTGCACACCGCCACTTCCTCTCTGCAGCGCATGGAGATTCCTGAGATCCGGAACAATCAGGAGGACACAGGCAGACCGTACCCCCCCGGTGCCTGTCTCCTCACCGTGGCATGAGTCTCACAGAATCACCGGGCCACCTGGAGTGTCCAGCATGGCTCCCAGTTCCGGTTGAGGTGCCTCATAGACCTCTACCGGGCCGGAGAAGTGCAGGCCGTCCAAACGGGCACGCAAACCATCGGGGTCGGGAGTGCCCAGGCGAAGCACTGCGAGTCGTACGCCCTGGTCTGTCAGGCGGGTGGGGGGTGGCGGGGTGTGCCAGGTAATCAGGGACGGTTCGACTCCGCCCTGCGGCAACTGGCCATCGGCCGGCACGGTCAGGGTCCAGCGGTTCTCGCCGCGGCTGAGGTTCAGGGCTTCCTGATCCGGGGGCAGGCTATCCACCTGCGCAACCCAGTGGATCAGGGCGGGCCCAGCTTCCAGGTGGGAACGCATGGCGGGGTCATCCAGGGCAAACCAGCGGGCACGGCGCGGCGCAGGGGCAGCCAGATTGATAGCGATTACTTCCAGATACTCATCGGGACCCAACGACAGCAGGGCGTTGTGGGTACCAAAGGTTTCATGCTCGCCGCCCAGTTGCAGCGGCACGCCCAGCCGGCCTTCCAGCCAGGCGCGGCCTTCAGCCAGGCTTCGCGCGGCAACCACCAGATGGTCCAGCCGTGCCCGGCTGGGGCCAACCACTTGCCCGGTCACGCGCCCCTCGGACGGCTTTGGGCGGCGAGATCGCCCAGAACGATAGCGGCAGCCTTCTCGCCACTTTCCAGGGCGCCCTGCAGGCTGCTCATGGACGTCACCTCGGAGGCCAGCAGTACCCCTGACAACCGGGTGGCGTGTCCGGGAAGGGTAGCGGCAAATTCCGGTGGTTGCGGAAACTGCGCGTACCCGATGCGCTCGATGTGAAGCAGACGCAGCGTTCCCACGTTCGAGTTTCCATACCACCCTGCCAGTTCTGCCCGGACCTGGAGGTCCAGCGTGGCGTCGTCCAGGTCGGGCTCGCCCAGCACACTGACGGTCAGGAGGTGCTGTCCTGCCGGGGCACGCCCCGGCACGGCCTGGGAGATCCACTGGGCATTGTTGATCAGGCCGCCGGACACAGCATTGAGCAGCAGCCTCGTTTCGGAGTCGATGGCCTGGGCCGTGGCGTAGTACAGGTAGGTGCTGCCCACCCGGCCACGTGCGGTGGGCTCACCGGTCAGCTCCTGGGCCGCAAAAGGATCAGTCGCCACGATGACCTGCCGGGCATCCAGGTCGCCGGCACTGGTTTCAGCTGTGACATGCGCGCCGTGCGGCGCCAGCCGTCTGACCCGAACACCGGTATCTATCTCCAGCCCAGCGGCAAGCTGCTCGGCAATGGCGCCCATGCCGGCGCGGGGGACAGCGGCTCCCCCGTCGATCAGCATGCGGAAGTAGTAACGAAACAGCCGCGCCGAGGTACTCAGGTCGCGCCCCAGAAAAATGCCACCAAAAAATGGCCGGAAAAAAGTGTCCAGCGAAATGTCGCTGAAACCCTGACGTTTCAGGTAGGCCTCGGTGGTTTCGTCGGGTCCGCGCAACAGGGCGTGAGGAGCTGGGCTGCGCAGTTGCAGGGCCAGTCGGGCAAGCCGCAGCTTGTCACCCAGAGGAATGACGCGGGTGGTCAGCGTCCCGGGCAGACCGGCCGGGTCGCGCAGGGGATCACCCAGCACGTCTACCCGGGTGCCGCGCCGGATAGCAGCCCCCGAAGGCAGAGGGACCAGGTCCAGAGCCGCCAGGTCCAGCTGCCGCTGCACGGCCGGGTAGGCTGGAAACAACACCTGATACCCGGCGTCCAGCGTGAAGCCGTCCACCACCCGCGTCGTCACGCGCCCGCCAGGGTGTGGCGCGGCTTCCACCACACGCACCCGCTGACCGGCACGCCTGAGCACCCGCGCAGCACTGAGCCCCGCCAGCCCCCCTCCAACCACCAGAACATCCAGCATGGCTGCAGGCTAGTGGACGAGCGGCCCTGCAAGGCACCGGGCTCAGGACGTCAACCCTTCATGGACCGCAGCCGGGGCTATGCCGTGACCACAAGGTGGAACGCCAGTTGTTTCACCTACACGAGGAAAACCGAGAAGGGCAGGTTCCGGACGTGAGGCCTGTTCTACGGCGCGTCCAGGGACATCAGCGAGCAACACGCCATTCAAACAATTCAGTCGGTGGCGCCGCTCTGCTGCCCTCCGGCCCGGCCTGCGGGAATACGGCCCTTCAGGGGCTCCTCCGGAAGGAACAGCACGGCCACGAACGAAATAAACACCATCAGCGCCGCGATCAGAAACACATGGTCAATCGCACCGACCATCACGCTGCGCAGGGCGTGCACGATAGGTGCCATCAGTTCGCCCTGGCCCAGCTGGGTCAGCCCGGCCTGCAGGCGGCTGGTGGCCTCCGGGCTGGTCAGCATGTTGGGGTTGGTCAGGGCTTCCTGCAGCGGGGCTGGCAGCGCGCGCGCCTCGGCAGGCAACTGGGCGTCGAGGTTGGCCGCCAATTGACGGTTGACCAGCGCACCAAAGAGGCTGACGGCCAGGGTCCCGCCGATCTGCCGGAAAAACTGGTTTCCGCCGGTGGCGCTGCCCAGCTGTTCCCGAGGCGCGGCGTTCTGGACCGCCAGGGTGAGCTGGCTGTTGACGGGTCCCAGACCCAGGCCCAGCAGCACCATGATGCCTACCGCAATCCACAGCGGGGTCGTTATCCCCAGACCGTTGGCCAGCAGCAGAGCCAGGGTGGCCAGCAGCGCGCCCCAGATGATCAGGGCCTTGTAACGGCCGGTGCGGCTGACCAGCTGTCCCGCCAGGGTACTGGTCAGGATCATGCCGCCCATCAGTGGGGCCAGCGCCAGGCCGCTGCTTGCCGCGCTGCTGCCCCGCACCCCCTGCATGTACAGCGGGAGGTACAGGATGGCAGCAAACATGCCGGCACTGACAAAAAATCCGGCCAGGGCAGCAACGGCGATCCCCCGGTCGTGCAACAGCCGCAGGTCAAGCAGCGGCCGCTCCTGCCGCAGGCTGTGACGCGCATACCAGAAGCCCAGCACCAGCGTGGCTGCCAGGAGCCCCACGATGCGAGGGCTGGTCCAGGCATACGGAGCGCCGCCCCAGGACATCGCCAGCGTCAGGGTGGTGACGGACCCGGCCAGCAACGCCGCCCCGAGACGATCGAAATGACCGCCCCCGGTGGGCGCTGGCAGTCGGAAATAGCGCCAGATGAACCACAGGGCCAGCAGCGCAAAAGGCAGGTTCACGAAAAACACGCTGCGCCAGCCCAGGTGGTCCGTCAGGAATCCACCCGCCAGCGGTCCCACCACGCTGCTGATTCCCCACACCACGCCCGTGTAGCCCTGGTAGCGCCCGCGCTCGACCGGAGTAAACAGGTCGGCGATGGCGGTAAAGCTCATGGCCATCAGCATCCCGCCACCGATGCCCTGCACGGCGCGCAGGGCAATCAGCCCTTCCATGCTCTGCACGAATCCCAGGGCCACGCTGCTCAGCGAGAACACCAGAATGCCGGCCAGGATCAGCGGGCGCCGTCCGTAGCGGTCACTCACCGTACCGACAATGGGGATGGTGATGGTGGTGGTCAGCGAGTAGGCCGTAAACGCCCAGGCATACAGGTCAAAGCCTCCCAGATCGGCAATGACTCTGGGCATGGCGCTGCCCACCACTGTCATGTTCAGGCTGCTCAGGAACAGCACCGTCAGGATGCCGGCAAAGGCCATCAGTTTCTGCCGCTCAGCAGGCGGGACAGGTACCTTCATGCCCGGGCCTCCGCCTCGGGGCGTGCCAGGGCCGCGTCGAGCACCGCCAGGGCTTCCAGGGCCGCATGCACGGTCGGCGCGGGCAGGTGTCCGAACTGGGCTTCCACGATGTCCTGTGCTGTGGCGCGGGTGCGCGCGCGGGTCCGGGCGCCGGCTTCAGTCAGTTGCAGGCGTTGCCGCCGCAGGTCACCAGGGTCATTGATGCGCTGCACAAGCCCCGAGGCCACCAGCTTGGTCACGATGCGCGTGACTGTCGGGGCCGGCAGGCTGTGACGCGACGCCACGGCACCCGGCGTGTCAAAGCCGTCCATGACGGCCGCCAGCACCAGCAGCTCCTTGGTGTTCAGGCCCAGGGCCTGTTCCAGCGGTTCATCGAGCGTCTGCCGGAACCGCCGGGACAGACGCAGCACCGTGCGGACCAGCGTGTACAGCTCGTCGGTCTCGGCTGAAGAAGACGGCTCAGGACTATTCATTCCAAGTGGAATTATTCCATATGGAAAGACATCATCACGTGATCCGGCTCTCTATGGCTGCTTCAGGTGTTCACAAAGCCAGACGCCGCGCCTGAGGTGCGTGTCGAGGACATCTGCGAGCCACGGCAGGCTCTCAGGCGGCAGAGCGCCGGGATGAAACCAGCCGACCTCTGAAGTGTTTTCGAGTGGCGCAGGCTCCCCTTCCCAGGTGCGGGTCAAGAACAGAAAGTCCACGCCATGCGCCTCACCCAGGTCATAGCGTGCAGCGCCCAGCGGCTCAAGCTGACCAGGATCGACACGGAGCCCCACTTCCTCTGCCGCCTCCCGGACTGCGGCCTGAGCGAGCGCTTCGCCGCGCTCAACCCGCCCGCCGGGCAGGCCCCACAGTCCTTCTGCATAGGTGACGCCTGACCGGCGCCCGAGCAGCACGCGTCCGACCGGGTCCTGAACCACGAGCCACGCAACCAGAACAAAACTCATGCGGCCTCCGGACGCCGGTCAGGCTCCTCACTGGCCCACCACCCGCTGGCCAGGACCAGTCCGGTCAACACCAGCAACAGGATCAACGGTGGGGTCCAGCCTCCAGTAAAGTCATGAACTGCTCCAAACAGAAAAGGGCCGGTAGCCGCTAGCAGGTAGCCGCAGCCCTGGGCGACAGCTGAGAGCCGGGGAGCCTCGGCCGTGTCACGGGCTCGCCGGGCGATCAGGTACAGGGCCAACGGAAACGCACTGCCTGAACCTGCCCCCAGCAGCAGCACCCACAGCACGTTGGGGGCCTGTGGGAGCAGCAGCAGACCAATCAGCCCGGTTGCCAGGACGGCGCTCAGGGCCACGATCAGCGGCCGGGCCGAAGGGAGACGGGCGGCCAGGACGGGAACAGCCAGAGTGAAGGGCAACTGCACCAGATTGCCCAGTGAAAGCAGCGCGCCAGCCTCAGCGCTGCTTACGCCACGGTCCAGCAGAATCCTGGGCAGCCAGGTCAGCCAGGTAAAAAACACCAGTGACTGCGTGCCCATGTACAGCGTCAGAGGCAGCGCGGCCGGGTTGGTCCAGACCCGCCCGGATGCGACGGGCGGCAGACCGCTGCGGACAGGCCGTCCACGCACTGCCGGCCACCAGGACAGCGCCCCCAGGACAGCCAGAACTGCCCATACTCCCAGCGCCAGCCGCCAGGAGCCTCCCAGTGCGTCCTGCAACGGCACCGCCACGGCAGAAGCCACGGTGGCCCCACCCACGACCGCCGTGGTGTAGATGCCGGTCATGAGGCCCAGACGCCCGGGAAAGTCCCGCCTGATCAGGCTGGGAAGCAGCACGTTCACCACAGCAATGCCGGCGCCCACCAGCAGGGTTCCGGCCAGAATCCACGGCAGGGTGGGTCCGGCGCGCAGGGCGGCGCCCACGGCGATCAGGGCCAGGCAGCCCAGGATGACCACTTCGGCACTGCGGGCACGTGCCAGTGCCGGGGCCACCAGGGCCAGCGCCCCCCAGCACAGCAGCGGTATGGTGGTCAGCAGGCTGACGGTGGCCGCACTGACTTCCAGATCCTGCTGGATCGGCGCCAGCAGCGGACCGAACCCCGCGACCACCGGACGCAGGTTGAAGGCCACAAGCACAATGCCCAGGATCAGCAGGAAAGGTGGGGCAGGGGTGCGGAGGCTCAAGAGGCCACCAGGAGTCGCGGCATACTACGCAGCCTACGCCTGCGGTATGCTCGTGGGTGCGTCACCGGGGGTGTCCTGAAGAGCAGGACTGAGATAAACCCTTGGAACCTGAACCGGATCATACCGGCGGAGGGAGTGTGACCAGGCCACGGCACCTGCCCTGACCTGCGCCTCCCCTCTCGTGACGCGAGGGGACTTTTTATGCGTAAGATTCTGTGTTCTGCCCTGCTGATGCTGGGTGCCGCGAGCGCCCAGAGCACCCTGACCGTCATTACCCACGACAGTTTCTCCGTGGACAAAAAGCTGATCGCCCAGTTTGAAGCTGCCAACAAGGCGCGCGTACGCTTTGTAAAGGGGGGCGACGCTGGCGAACTGCTCAGCCGCCTGATCCTGACCCGGCGCGCGCCGGTGGCCGACGTGGTCTACGGCCTGGACAACAGCCTCCTGGCCCGCGCCAGAACCGCAGGAATTCTGGAAGCTTACAAGTCGCCGGCCCAGTCGGCCGTGGCGGCACGTTACCGGCTGGACGACGCCGGCCTGCTGAATCCCGTGGATTACGGCTATGTGGCCCTGAACTACGACCGCGCCTACTTCCAGAAAGCAGGTCTGGCGCTACCGGAATCCCTGGATGATCTTAAAAAGCCCGAGTACGCCCGCCTGACCGTGGTGAGCAGCCCGGCGACAAGCAGCCCTGGCCTGGCATTTCTGCTGGCCACCGTCAACCACTACGGCGAAGCGGGAGCGTGGGCCTGGTGGAAAGCTGCGCGCGCCGGCGGCATGAAAGTGACCCGTGGCTGGAGCGACTCCTACTACAAGGAATTCAGCCGCAACGGCGGAAAATATCCCATTGTGCTGAGCTACGCGAGCAGTCCTGCCGCAGAAGTGTTCTACGCCGACGGCTTTGACCCCAAAAAGCTGCCAGCCCAGAGCCCGACCGCCAACCTGTTCCTGCCGGGCAGCACCTACCTGCAGATCGAAGGGGTGGGCATCCTGAAAGGCACGAAGCAGGCTGCGCTGGCCCGGAAGTTCGTGGACTTTATGCTCAGCGCCCCGGTGCAGGCCGACATCCCTACCCGCATGTGGGTCTATCCGGCTGTGAGCGGCACAAAGCTCGACCCGGTGTACCGCTTTGCGCAGCAGCCGGACGTGAAGGCGGTCGCCCCGAGCGTCACCGCCAATCCCCAGAGACTCGTGGACGCCTGGATCACCCAGGTCCTGCGGGCACGCTGAGAAAAATCAGGAACCCGACCACCATTTTTGCTGAGGCTGCTGAAAGTGGCGCCGCGCTGAGGACCCGCCTTTTCCTCAGATTCATATGACAGGGCCCCGTTCACCCCTATCCTGGGTGCCGCGATGCGCCTGCTGCCGACCGAACGTCCCCGACTGACCATCCGCCGCCTGGCGTGGTCGGCGCTGGCCGGCCTCCTGGCCGGTGTGGTGCTGGCACGTGTCGCCGTGACGCTGGTGCTGGCCCTGGTACCCGCCGATCAGCCGTATGTGCGGGCCGTGGTCGGCACGTTCAGCGCGGTACTGAGCGTCATCGTGGGCTTTGCCCTGGCGGGTGCCCTGTCCACTCGAGGTCTGCCGCTTGCGCGCCTTGGTCTGACCCAGTCGCGGGCACGGTGGCGCTCGGCAATTGCGGCAGGAAGTACAGCGGGGCTGCTGGTTCTGCCGGTGGGCGGGCTGCTGGCCCTGGCCGGCGCCTATCAGGAGGGAGCCCTGGGACGGACCCTGGGGTTCGCGCAGGTCACCCTGGGGCTCGGCTTGCTGGGCGCAGTCTACGGGGGTCTCAGCGGCGGGGTGCTGGGCCTGCTGACGGTGCGTGCCTCGCAGGCCTGGCGGCCCGCCCTGGGAGGGCTGCTGGGCTTCGGCGGGGTGGGGCTTGGGGCGGGGGCGCTGCTGGGAGCGGTTGGCATTCCCGATGCCCTCTCTGGAGGCGGTTCGGCGCTGCTGACGGTGCTCGCCGCCTTTGTGGTGACCTCACAGGTGATCGGCGACCTGCTGATCGCACGCGGAATCAACGACGCGGTGGATGCCCCACGCGACTGGGCCAGCGGCCGTCAGCTCAAACTGACCCTGGCTGGCCTCGGAGTCGCCACGCTGGGGGTGTGGGGCCTGGCCAGCGACGTGGTGGCTTTTGCCCACTCACGGCCCACAAACCCGGTACCACTGGCCGTACCTCAGCGGATGGGACCCGGATGCCCACCACCCACCGATCCGCTGGAACGCGCTGCCTGGCAGGTCACCACCTCAGGTGGCCGGCCCGACTTTTCGTGTGGCAACGCCTTTCTGGGCTTCCTGCATGTGCCTGGCCCTCTCCCGGCCTTTGCGGCCGGGCAGCCGACCCCAAACGGCGGCTATGACGGGCTGGCTGCACAGATCGCTTCGGCCCGGCGGGAAGTCCTGCTGGCCGTAATGGAATGGGACAACAACCCCCGGCAGGAGCCGGGAAGGGTGCTGGCTCAGGCCGTCCAGCAGTTGTACTCCCGGGTGCAGGCTCAGCCGGAACGCTACCCGGAGGGCGTCACGGTACGCATCGCGCTGGGGAATTTTCCATTGCCCGGCACTCTGGAATGGGGCACGCAGGTCTACGGCGCGGCCCGCGCCCTGATCACGGCGGGCGTGCCGTTCTCCGACCCGGCGCGGCGCTGGCAGGTTCAGATCGCCAACTATGCCGGCACCTTTCCGCACAGTCACGCCAAGCTGCTGGTCACTGACGGAGAGGCGCTGACCGTGATGGGCTTCAATGTCGGTCCGCTGCATCTGCCCTCGGCCACCACGGAGGGTCGCGGCGGTGACCTGCGCGACCTCGCCGTTCAGGTCCGCGGGCCAGTGGCGGCCGACGGCCTGAATGTCTTTGACGACCTGTGGGCCAGAAGCCGCCTGCTGACCTGTCCACCTGGGGTCAATGAAGGAGACATTTCTTCCTGTTCGCTGGGAGAGCTGGCCATCCCTGACCATCCCCAGGGCACCGCCCGGCAGCCGCTGACGTCCGCAGGCGACGAGCGTGTGTTCAGTCTCTACCGCCGCGCGGGCTTCCAGGCAGCGGATACTGCGCTGGTCGGCATGATCGATGCCACGCAGCGGAGCGTTGACCTGATGCATGTGTCGTTCAGCATGCGGCTGCGCTGCAACCTCGCGCTGCTCAATCCGCAGCTGTGCCGCCCCGAGGACGCCCTGCCCTGGATGACCGCGCTGGTGCGCGCCGCAGAACGTGGCGTCACCATCCGGGCCCTGCTGTATGAGCACGGCGCTCTGGGGCTGGAAAACAGGATCGGTGTGGCCGGGCTGCAGCGCCTGCTGGACAAGCGTGGGCTGGGAAACCGCCTGCAGGTCCGCTGGTTTCCGGGACCGCTTCACGCCAAGACCATGCTGCTTGACGGCAGGATGCTGGTGGTGGGCAGCCAGAACCTGCACTATTCGTCCTGGGAGGCACGTGGGCTCAACGAGTACTCGCTGGCAACCACCGCGCCCGCTGCCGCTGCGGGTTACGCCCGCGAATTCGCCTTTTTCTGGCAGCAGGCACCAGTTGCCGAACTGCCCGACTGGCTCAGAGAGGCGCTGCCGTGAAGCCTGCCCGTCTGACCGGCTGGCTGCTGGCATTGCCGGCCCTGCTGTTTACGACGTTGTTGCTGGCTGTTCCACTGGCGCGCACCCTGCTGGAAGGCGGGCTGAACCTGGAGGTCTGGCGCGATCCGTATTTTCAGCAGCGGCTGGGCTGGACCCTGACCCAGGCCACGGTGACCGCAGCGCTGGCCCTGCTGCTGGGCGCGCCGCTGGCCTATCTGCTGTCCCGGTTCGAGGTGCCGGGCAAGCGGCTGTTCCTGCGCCTGCTGCTGCTGCCGTTCGTGACCCCGACCCTGGTGGCTGTGCTGGGCCTGTCTGCCCTGCTGGGGCCAGGTGGGTGGATCACCCGCTGGAGTGGAGTGGACCTCAGTGAGACGCCGGTGTTGCTGGTGCTGGGCAATCTGTTTTTCAACCTTCCGGTGATGGTGCGACTGGCCTACGGTGGTTTCTCGCGCGTGCCGCCCGGACTCCTTGGGGCCGCGCGAACCCTGGGAGCCTCAGCATGGCGGGCTGCTCTGGGTGTGGCGCTTCCGCTGGCCCTGCCGGGTCTCGCCGCCGGGGCCATTCTGGTGTTTCTCTATTCGGCCCTGAGCTTCGGACTGCCGCTGGCCCTCGGCGGCGAACGGTACGCCACCCTGGAGGTCGAGATCTATACGCTGACGGCCCTGCAGCTGCGCCTGAGCGAAGCCAGCGCCCTGATTGCCGGGCAGCTTCTGCTGACCCTGATGGCCACCTGGGCCTATACCCGGCTGGTTGTGGGCGGGCAGGGTGTGCCGGCCGCCGCGCTGCCGCGTGCACGGGGCAGCGCCCTGGCGGGCATCCTGCTGCTGGGCGGCGTCATGGTGCTGATCTGCTTCGGGCCGCTGCTGGCTGTGGTTGCCCGGGGGCTGCTGGGCACGACCGGGCCTACTTTGAGCTACTGGCACGGCGTGCTGAACGACGAGGGCACACCGCTGCTTCTGACCAACACCCTGCGTTTTGCGGTGGCGGCCCTGCTGGGAGCCACCCTGCTGGGAACCCTGTACGCCCTGGGAGCCTGGCTGGCCCGCTCACGGCTGCTGGATCTGGTGTCGCTGCTGCCCCTGATGGTCTCGCCTGTCTCCCTGGCTGCCGGGTACCTGCTGGCCTATCCCCTGCTGGCCGCCACCCTGCCGATGCTGCTGGCGGCATATACCCTGCTGGCGCTGCCGCTGGTGGTTCGCTCTCTGCTCCCGGCGCTCCGCGCTCTGCCTCCCAGGCTGCTCGAAGCGGCCCGAACTCTGGGAGCGGGACCTGTTTCTGCGCACCGCAGCGTGACCCTGCCACTGACCCTGCCCGCGCTGCGAGGAGGGGCGGCCCTGGCGCTGGCCACTGTGCTGGGCGAGTTCGGCGCCACGCTGGTGCTGACCCGCCCTGAGTGGGCCACCCTGAGCACCGGCTTGTATGAACGCCTGGGCCGTCCCGGAGAACGCAATCTGGGCGAAGCCTGCGCCCTTGCCACAGTGCTGCTGCTGCTGTCTGCCGCAGCTTTTGGCCTGCTTGACGGCGGCGAAGGAGAAATCACGTGATGGTACAGGTGCCCCAGGAGCCCAGCCCAGCCCTGCGTGTCCAGGGTCTGAGCAAGGCGTTCGGGACCGTCCAGGCCGCACAGGACGTATCACTCACCGTGCAGGCAGGGGAAACGCTGGCGCTGCTGGGCCCGTCGGGCTGCGGAAAAAGTACCGTGCTGCGCGGCGTGGCAGGCCTGGAACGCCTGGACGGTGGCCAGGTTGAGGTGGGGGGCCGGAATGTCACGGCGCTCCCTCCGGAAGCTCGCCATGTGGGCCTGGTGTTTCAGGACTACTCCCTGTTTCCCCACCTGAGCGTCCTCGATAACGTGGCTTACGGGCCCCGCATGCGCGGTGCGCGGCGCCCGGACGCCCAGGCCCGGGCCCGTGAGGTGCTGGCGTTGGTAGACCTCTCAGCGCTGGAGGCCCGCCGTCCGGCTCAACTGTCCGGGGGTCAGCAGCAGCGTGTGGCGCTGGCGCGCGCTCTGGCTACTGCTTCCCCCCTGCTGCTGCTGGATGAGCCGCTGTCGAATCTGGACGAAAAGCTGCGGGCACAGTTGCGAACCGACCTGCATGCTCTGTTCGCGCGGGTGGAGGCCGGGGTCCTGCTGGTGACCCACGACCAGCGTGAGGCTCTGGCCCTGGCCCACCGGGTGGCGGTCATGCGCGCAGGACGGATCGTGCAGCAGAACACGGCCGCCGAAGTGTTTGCCAGACCCGCAACCGCCTGGGTGGCTTCTTTTCTTGGACACCAGAACGTCCTCCCCCATGCAGAGGGTCAGGCTCTGCTCATTCCGGAACTGGCCGTGCATCTGGGAACGGGTCCTCAGTACACCATCACGTCCAATCAGGTGACCGAGTCTGGAGAAACCATTACTGTAGCCCATTCACTGGGCTTACTCACCCTTCACTTGAGTCCCCGCGAGCGTAATCTCGTGCACGGCAAGTCCCTGCAGCTCGAACTTGATAGCGCTGTGATGCGTCTGATCCCGGATGACCGCAGCCCTTCGCCCTCCTGAGCCAGCAGGGTGAGATCATCCACATTTGAGGCAAGATCAAAGTTCATGCCCCTCTAAACTCCAACTCATAGGAGGGCTCCATGAATTGGGAAATTGTTCAGAAGGCTTCTGTCGCAGCCCTTGCCCTGTCATCCGGGGCGCTGGCGCAGGGCACATCAGAGCGCCTGACCTTGGACATTGAGGTAACCGGGCAGGACCGGGACCGCGCGTACGCTCAGGCAATGGAAAAGGGAATCGAGGCGCTTGTCTCGCGGAACCTCACGCCAGGCACAGCAGCCTACACCCAGGTGCTTCGTGACTTCCCCCGGGCGGACGTACGGCTGGGGCGCATTCTTCGGGAACAGACCGTTGCGGGACAGGTCTACATGACAGTCCAGGTCAGCGTGCCGCGTGGCGCCGTGGAGCGCGCCGCAGTGCGCGCCCTGCCGGCAGTGGCGCAGACCAGAATTGCGGTCGTGATCCCTGAAGTGATCCTTCGTCGCCCCGTACCAGACCCGGCAGCCGAAACCGAGATCGCACGCGGGCTGATCAGCTCGGGACTGCGGGTTGTCGACGCGTCGCAGCAGGTTACAAATGCCCTGAGAGAGATGGTCCGGGCAAATCCAACACTGTCTGGAACCGCAGCCGCAGAACTCCGCACCCGGCTGAACACCGACCTGCTCGTCACGGGTGAGGCATTTGCGGAGGAATACGGCAGCGTGGCGGGAGGCCTGCGTGGGTACACTGCCCGCCTTGAGGTGAAAGTCATTGATCTGGCCAGTGGACAGCTGCTGCACAGTCAGGCTTTTCAGGGCAGTGCGGTCGGTGCCACCGACGCCGTTGCCGGTAAAACAGCGTTGATGAACGTAGGAAAAATAGCTGCAGATGTGCTGCCAGGGATTGTCCTGAAAGCACTGCAGGGCAGTGGAAGCGCCGCACAGCGGGCCTTTGTGGTCCGGGTAGCGCCGCCCGTTACTTTTACTCAGGTCAATGCTCTTATGGCTCGTCTGAAAACCAACGTCTCTTTGCAAGACCTGACTGTGCGCACCATAGATGCGGCTGGAGCGAGTCTTGAAATTCCGTTCGGCGGCAGCGTTCTGGAACTTGCCGCGTTGCTCGAATCCGCCGGCATGCAGGTGGTCGGCATGACCGGCGCCGAGCTCACTCTCAAGTTCTAACCCCCCCGTGGAATCAGCGAATTCCCATCCAAGGAGGCTGTTATGAAAATGTTCCGTGCCATTTTAGTGATGTCTGCGCTCTGCGCTGGCCAGGTACTGGCCCAGACCGCGCCAGCAGCGCCACCTGCACCGGTAAGCGCCCCCCCTGTTTCGGAGCCGCAGGTGCACATTGCCGTGGGCGTGTTCAAATGCAACGTCAGGCTGTGCACGTCTGAACTGGGGACCGGCCTGGCTGACGCCCTGATGAACGCGCTGAGCGAAACCGGCAAGTTTGCGGTCTATGAGCGTGAAAATGTACCTCAGCTGGTGCAGAACAATATGATTGCCGGCACCGATCCTACGGCTGCGCTGAGCCCGGTGGACGTTCTGGTATTTGGGAATATCAATGTCTATGAGCCGGAATCGTCCAGTGGGCAGGGCTGTTTTATGGGAGTCTGCCTGGGCGGCAAGGAAAGCCGTATTGGCGCAGACCTGCGCATTGTGGACTCAAAAACCGGGCGTGTCCTGGCCACCACGAAGGTTGAAGGCAAAAGCAGCACCACGGGTGGCAGTATCTACTTCAATGGACTCAGCCTGGGCGGCAAGCAGAGCTCCGGCCTTGACAAGGCTGTCGGCGCAATGCTGACCCAGGCCGTGCAGGTGCTCCAGAGCAAAGTTCCTGCCAGCTACTACCGCTAAATCATGCGCTGCCAGGCTCTACACTAAGCGCGTGAGAGCGTGGATCCTGGTGGGTGGGCGTCTGAACATGACGCCCACCCTCTCCTTATTGCCCTCACCGGACCTGGTGGTTGCGGCAGACGGTGGCGCACGTCATGCCGCCGTGTTGGGCACGCACGTGGATCTGTGGGTTGGAGACTTCGATTCCTCAGAAGGACTGCTGCTCGACGCCCCCCGCGAGGTTCATCCAGCAGCCAAGGACGAGACTGACGCGGAACTGGCAGTCCGGGTGGCACGCGCCCGGGGAGCCAGAACGCTGGTCTTCGTGGGCGCCTTTGGTGGACGCTTCGACCATGCAGCTGCGCTGATGCTGGGCAGCCTGCGCCTGGCTCAAGAGGGCCTGAGTATCAGTCTGACCAGCGGGGACGAGTGGGCCTGGCCGCTGCTGCCTTCCTCTCCCCTGTCCCTGGAGCTGCGGCCCGGTACCACTCTGAGCGTGCTGGCCTGCACAGACCTTCGTGGTCTGACGCTCCAGGGCGTCCGCTGGCCGCTTAGCCGGGCCGATGTGCCGCAGGGCAGCGGCTGGACTGTCAGCAACGAAACCACGCAGCCCATGGTCTCCGCTTCCCTTGAAGGGGGCGCAGCGCTGGTCACCGCCGTGCTGCATTAAGAGAGCTTCAGGAACCCGGCGTGCACTGGGCGCGTAGGGTGAAGGTATGAGAAGTCGTGGTCCTGGATGCGGTTGTCTTGGTTGTGGTGGCGGATCGTTGCTGGTGCTGGCCCTGTTGGGTGCGCTGGCGTGGTTCGCTGTAATTCGTCCTGCACAGGACTTCCTTAGCGGCTGGCGGGCGCCACAGACCCAGACTCAGACTGGTCAGAATCCGTCGGGCCAGGAAAGTGACGGCGGAGTTGTCATGCCGCAGCTGCCTGGAAACGGCGGCAACAACAATGGAGCTGCCAGCGATTCCGCAGGCAAGAACCAGGATGCTCCTGCAGCCACCGGGAACATGAATGCGCCGGTGACCCGGGCCGAGGTGCAGAAGTTCGTGCGGGTACGCCGCGACGTGCGTCAAGCTCTGGGAACCAGCTTTACCGGACTGCAGGACGTGTGGACGGATATCCAGGGTGGACAGAGCCCCAATCTGCTGCAGGTTGTGGGGGTGCTGCGCAACGCCGGCAGCAGCGTTGGCGCTGCCCGCAATGCCCACACAGCTGCCCTGCAGCGCGAGAACCTCAGCCCTGAGCGTTACGCGGCCATCCGCTCGGCTGTCAACCGCGCCCTGGGACTGCCGAACGTGGACTTTGCGCGTGCCGCCGAGTCGCTGCAGCGTGGCCAGCTGCCGGACCTGAACGGCACGGTGCAGACCGCTACGGCTCAGGAAAAGGCCCTGGTCGCACCGTTCCGCCAGGAGCTGCTCACCACCTCGGCGGCAGGCCTGCTCGGGCTGTAGCGCACTTCACGTCCCTACGGCAGAGGTTCAGTACGGAACCTCTGCCGCCTTTGTGTCAGAAGGTCAAGGCCACTTGAAGCCGGGGCGTTCCCGACCCCTCATCCGTATCCGTTACCTTGAGGCTCATGACTTCATCCACCACTACGCGCTCCGAGGCCCTGTTCGAACGGGCGCGCGCTGTCACGCCGGGCGGTGTCAACAGTCCGGTGCGGGCCTTCAAAAGTGTGGGCGGCGTGCCCCGTTTTATCCGCGAGGCCCATGGCGCCTACCTGACCGACATGGACGACACCCGGTACGTGGACTACATCGGTTCATGGGGACCGATGATCCTGGGGCACGACCACCCCACCATCCGTGAGGCCATTGCCACTGCCCTGACCGGGGGCACCAGCTTCGGTGCCCCCGGAGAACGCGAGGTTGAGCTGGCCGAGCTGGTCACCCGCCTGACTGGAGCGGGCCGTGTGCGTTTCGTCAACAGCGGCACCGAGGCCACCATGAGTGCCCTGCGACTGGCCCGCGGGTTTACCGGACGCAAATTTATCGTGAAGTTCCGCGGCAATTACCATGGTCACGCTGACGGCCTGCTGGTCGAGGCTGGCAGCGGCCTGCTGACCAACGCCGAAGGCGTGCTGGGCTCGGCCGCCCCCAGCAGCGCCGGCGTGCCGGAAGAGTACGCCTCGCTGACGCTGGTCAGTGAATACAACGATCCCGCTGCCCTGGACGCCCTGATGCGGCTGCGTGGTCACGAGGTCGCGGCGGTGATTTTCGAGCCGGTGGTGGGCAACGCTGGGGTGCTGGTGCCCACGCCCGACTTCCTGGAGGCGCTGCACCGGGTCAAGGCCTCGGGCGCGCTGCTGGTGGCCGACGAGGTTATGACCGGGTTCCGCCTGTCGTTGAACGGTGCCACGGGCCTGCTGGGCCTGGAACCGGACCTGACCTGCTGGGGCAAGATCATCGGAGGGGGGCTGCCGGTGGGAGCCTATGGCGGCCGCGCCGACGTAATGGATTTCGTCTCTCCGCAGGGACCGGTTTACCAGGCGGGGACTCTCAGCGGCAATCCGCTGGCCATGGCCGCCGGGCTCGCAACCCTGCAGACGCTGGAGGCGGACCCCGGCATCTACGGCCGGCTGGAGGCATACACCGCCGCGCTGGCTTCGGGGTTGCGTGCCGCAGCAGATGAAGCGGGCGTGCCTGTCAGCATCAACCGGGTCGGGTCCATGCTGACGGCCTTTCATCAGGACGTGCCCGACGGCAGCATCCGCACCTACGCCGACGCGGCGCGCAGCGACACGACGGGCTTTGCCACGTGGTTTCAGGGCATGCTTGCGCGTGGAGTGTACTGGGCTCCGTCACAGTTTGAAAGCATTTTCGTAAGCGGCGCACACACAGACAGGGAACTGAACGTCACGCTGGAAGCGGCACGCTCCGCCTATGGGGGAACACCTGTATGACGCTACTGCACGGCACCGAAGACGTGATCCGCGTCCTGACGGAGAACAAGGTGATTGCCGTGGTCGGCTTTCACCGCGACAGCACCAAGGCCGCTCACTACGTTCCGGAATATATGTACCGCCAGGGCTACACGATCATTCCGGTCAACCCGGTTCTGGCCCAGCGTGGCGAAAGCTACTTTGGGCATAGGGCCGTTTCGTCTCTGGCTGAAATCACAGTGCCGGTAGATGTCGTGGAAATTTTCCGCCGCAGCGACAAGGTCGGGTTGCATCTGGGAGACATTCTGGCCATGAACCCGCTGCCCAGGGTGGTCTGGATGCAACTGGGCATCCGCAACGATGAGGTTGCCCAGGAGCTGACGGCGCGGGGCATTGACGTGGTTCAGAACCGCTGCATGCTGGCCGATCACCGCGCTCTGCTTTAAATAGCTGATGTGAAGCCGGACCCACTGAGCGACGGGGGTCCGGCTTCACACGACGTAGCGCGGCCGCAGCTCAGTGCAGCGGCACGTGCCCCGGAAAGCCCAGCAGGTAGTCGAGCAGGTCGCCGACCATCGCCGAAGCCGTCACCATGCCCCCGGCCCCCCCTCCGGCAAAAATAAGTGAGCCGCATTCTTCGCCTTCGTAAATCATGGCGTTGCGGCTGGCACCGGCGGTGCACAGGGCGTGAGTCAGCGGCAGGCGCTGAGGCGCGACCGTCGCCCGCCAGCTTCCGTTGTCCTTTTCCAGCTGCGCGACCAGCTTGATACGCTCGCCCTGAGCACGGGCGTCCTCGATATCGGCCAGGGTCACGTCCTCGATGCCATTTATCTGCACGGCGCTGTAGGGAAAGTTGCCGTCTGCGCTGAAGCGGGCCAGGACGGTCAGCTTGTGCGCGGTGTCAAACCCGCCCACGTCCAGAGTTGGCGGGTCCTCGGCGTAGCCGAGAGCCTGCGCCTGCGCCAGGGCGTCGGCATACGACTGCCCTGCTTCCATCTGGCCCAGCACGTAGTTGCAGGTACCGTTGAGCACTGCCTGAAGGCGGGTAAAGGTGCTGGCCCGCAGCACCGTGCTCATGGGTCCGATGACCGGCGTGCCCGCCATAACCGACGCCTCGTAGTACAGCCGGCCATCCAGGGCGTGCTCGCGCAGGTCATCCCAGCGTTCGGCCAGCAGGGCCTTGTTGGCGGTAATGACGGCCCGGCCTGAACGGAGGTAGGGCCGCAGCAGCTCCAGCGGACGCTCGATGCCTCCCATGCACTCGATAACCACGCCGCATTCCTGCAGGAAGTCGGCGCGGTCGGTCACGCGGGTACCGGGCGGCACGTCGCGCGGCTTGTTCACGTCGCGCACCAGCACGCCGGCAACCTCGATGCGAACGCCCAGGTCGGTGAAAATGTGTTCCCGGCGCTGAATCAGCTTCAAAACATCCTGGCCCACGGTGCCACTGCCCAGGATGCCGATGGTGACGGTTCTCATGGCTTCAAAGCTAACGCGCAGGCCAGTGCAGGGCCGCGGGGCGGGTTAGGTGTGGGGCTAAGGACATCTTGGGGGCACCTTCAGTCGGCCCCTGGGGCGCGGGCGGTACACTGCACGGCATGTTTCCTGTGAGTATGTTCGTTTCGCGCAGTGGGAGTCCACCGGGCTGGTTGCCGGGCTGGATTGTGTCGGGTCCGTGAGTGGCCGGCTTTCAGAACTGGCGGCCGAGTTCGGCATGGTTGAGCGTGCCCTGGGGGACCCGGCCGCACTGGCCGACCCGCAGGCCTATACCCGGCTGACCCGGCGCCACCGTGAGCTGCTGCCGCTGGTGACCCTGCTGCGCGAGCGCGAGGCCCTGGAATCGGACCTGCGTGGAGCTCAGGAACTGCTGAGCGACCCCGATATGCGCGAGCTGGCCCAGAACGAGATCACAGAGGCGACAGCTCGTCTCGAACAACTCGGTGCCGAACTGGAAGTGCTGCTGCTGCCCACCGACCCGGATGACCTCAAGAACGTAATTCTGGAACTGCGGGCGGGCGCCGGCGGCGCGGAAGCCGGCCTGTTTGTGATGGACCTGCTGCGCATGTACACCCGGTACGCCGAGGACAGAGGGCTGCGCCTGAACGTCCTGGAAGCCAGTGAATCGGACCTGGGCGGCGCCAGCAAGGTGGTGGCCGAGATCAGCGGGGAATTTGCCTTCCGGGCCTTTAAATGGGAACGGGGCGTCCACCGCGTGCAGCGGGTCCCGGCCACCGAGTCGCAGGGCCGGATACACACCAGTACCGTCACCGTCGCGGTGCTTCCGGAAGCTGAACAAGGCGAGGTTCAGCTAGACCTGTCCGAAGTGCGTATTGATGTCTTCCGCTCGCAGGGGGCCGGTGGACAGGGCGTCAACACCACCGACAGCGCCGTGCGGGCCGTCTACCGCGCAGGTACGCCCGACGAGATCATGGTGGTATGTCAGGATGGCCGCTCCCAGATCAAAAACCGCGAGAAGGCCCTGGTCGTGCTGGCCTCCCGACTGGCCGAGCGTGAGCGGGCAGCCCGTGACGCCCAGGAAGCCCGCGACCGCGCCGCGCAGGTGGGCAGCGGCGAGCGCAGCGAGAAAATCCGCACCTACAATTACCCGCAAAACCGCGTGACCGATCACCGCCTGGAAGGCGACAGCAAAAACCATCCGCTCGACAGTGTGATGGCCGGCGGCCTGGGGCCGGTGGTCTCGGCCCTGGCGCGCGACGAGCGCGAACGGCAGCTGCTGGCCGCCTCCGCCGAGGAGGCGCGTGATGGCGCGGCGTGACCTGCTGGTGGCGGCGGGTGTGCTGCGTGACCGCCTCGGAAGGGTCCTGCTGGTCGGCAACGACTGGCAGGGCCACGGCCGGGTCCGCCATACGCTGCCCGGCGGGGTGGTCGAGCCAGGCGAAACCCTGCCCGAGGCGCTGTACCGCGAGATCTTCGAGGAGACCGGGCTGAAGCTCACTGGCATCAAGCACATGGCTTATACGGTGCATATCGAAGATGAGCGGCGCGGTGAGCGGGCCATCGCTGTGGCATTCGAGGCCACCTGGGAAGGTCTTCTTAACCCCAGCGACCCAGACGGATTCATCGTGGAGGCGAAGTTCTGCTCCATCGACGAAGCGCTGGACAAGCTCGACTCCCCGCCTATGCGAGAGCCGCTCAGCGACTATCTGCAAACCGGTGAGCCGGGACGCTTCTATGCTTTCAAGGGGTGGGACGGACGGGGCGGCCTGCGGATTCCGGCCCTGAAACCCAGGAGCTAGGCGCACCGACGTCCAGCCAGAAACACAGCACAAAGGCCCGGGGCTTAGTCCCGGGCCTGTTGCGTTCTGTGCTCAGTAGAACTTGGTGATGCGGTCGATGCTGTGGCGGTGGTGCGGGAAGCCTTCCTCGGCACGCTTGCCGATAGGCAGCAGGCCAGCAAACTGAACGTGCTCGGGGAGGCCCAGGATTTCCTTGACCTTGTCGGGCTGGAAGCCCAGCATCGGCACGGTGTCGTAGCCCAGGCTGCGGGCAGCGACCATCAGGAACCCGAAGGCGATGTTGGCCTGGGAAAGGCCCCACTGACCACGCTGAGCGACGTCCAGACCACCGAAAGCGCCGTCGAAGGTAGCGCGCTGGCCAGTGCGGCCCTGCTCGCCCATACCGGGGTGAGCGGTTTCTTCCACGGTCTGCAGGGTGTCTTCCATATCGCTGTAGACCACGATGACGGCGGGAGCGTTGGTCACCTGGGCCTGACCGTAGGCAGCTTCACGCAGCTGCTCCTTGATTGCAGGGTCCTGGACCACGGCGAAGCGCCAGGTCTGGGCGTTCCAGGCGCTGGGGGCAAGGCTGGCCAGGCGCAGCACTTCGCGCAGGTCGTTCTGGTCGATGGGTTCCTGCACGAACTTGCGAATGCTGCGGCGGGTTTCGATGGCCTGGGCAGCGGTCAGGGGCTGGGTAGCGGTAGCAGTCATGAGTGCTATAATAGGCCAATCAGTTTGAAAAGTCAATCGGTGTAATGATTGCAGCAATTTGATTCTGATTTGGGTGTACAGTATTGACATGAACACCTCGCACTCTGGCTTCTGCCCTGTATACCGGGCCATCGGCGTGCTGCAGGAGAAGTGGGTGCTGCACATCGTGCGTGCTCTGCTGGACGGTGAAAAAGGCTTTAACGAGCTGGCCCGTGCTGTGGGCGGTTGTAACAGCGCCACCCTGACGCAACGCCTCGAACATCTCGAGCACCTTGAACTGATCCGCAAACGCACTGAGGACACCCACGGCAAACTGGCCCGCAGTGTTTATACCCTCACGCCTGCCGGGAAAGAACTGCAAACTGTGATTGTCGCCATCGACAGTTGGGCACGAGAGCACCTGATTGACGAATCTCAAGCTGCTTTTGCCTCCGCCAGCCCGTGCACATAACTCAGGGGTAAATAAAAGCCCAATACGCATAAGGCCAGCCGGTCACTAGGCTGGCCTTATGAGCGTAAAAGACAACTTCACGGCAGACGAGTGGTTCAAAATCATGACCGGTCCTGGCCGGGCGGGAGCCGCCGTCGTGGCAGCCAGCCCCAGCGGCTTGACCGGCCTGCTGGCTGAAGCGCAGGCTATTGCCGCCAGCGTGCGTGAGCACGTCAGCAGGGCAGGCCGCACCCCCCTGATGGAAGCTATCGCAGCTGACCTGATGGGCTCTCCGGCAGATCCTCAGTCGCTGCCACAGCAGGAAAAGGCCCGCAATATGGAAGAAGCCGTGGCCCAGAGCATTGAGGGAGTGCGTCAGGCAATCTGGCTGGTCAGCAGTAAAACCAGCCAGGAAGACGCCGCCGCATACCAACAGATGCTGATCGAGGTTGTGGAACGTACAGCGCAGGCAGCGAAGGAAGGGGGCTTCCTGGGCATAGGCGGCGAGCAGGTCAATGATAAGGAGCGCCAGGTCATCGAGGAACTGCGGCGGGTGATCGGTGGCGCATCAGTTCAGGGGGACAGCAACACCGTCACCCCGACTCAGGAAACACTTCCCTCAACTCCAAGCCCCGACGGCAGCGGCAACAGCAACTGACTGTTGACCGTGCGGCATGACCTCTTCCAGCGTGAACATGTTGTCTGCCTCACGTCAGGGTTGCCCTCATGACCGAGCCACCTGAAATCCATTTCCCAGCTGTTCCGGAACTGGCGCAGATACCGGGTTACTCACCCGTGGTCGAGGTCCGGGGCGGCCGCACGGTGTACCTTTCGGGCCAGATCGCGCTGGACGCCCAGGGCCGCACCGTTGGCGAAGGAGATTTCACCGCGCAGGCCCGGCAGGTCTTCGCGAACCTGCAGCAGGCTCTGGCAGCCGTAGGCCTGACTTTCGACGCCGTGGTCAAGCTGACCATCTTTCTGACCGACTTCCGGTATCTGCCTCAGATGCGGGCCGTGCGCGACGAATATGTGAATACGGCGTCGCCTCCGGCCAGCAGTGCGGTTCAGGTGTCGGCGCTGGTACGTCCTGAACTGCTGATTGAAGTCGAAGCGATTGCTGCCGGACCGTAACACCATTCATGACGTGACCTCTGTACGGGTCTGAACCCTGAACCTCCCCGCGCCTGTATGCTGAGCCATGAGCGGGGGACAACTGGCGCTGATCGTGGGGCAACCACGGGGGAGTCACCCGAACTTCAAATTGGATCGCGCGCCTGGGTCGGAGGGTCGCCTGCACATGCAGGCGGGTTTTCGGCCTGTGATCTGCCGAAAACCCGCACCCTGAGACCAGCACAGCGGAGGACACGAGCATGACGAAACGGGCATTGATCTCGGTAAGTGACAAGACGGGCGTGGTGGAGTTCGCGCGTAGCCTCACGGCGCGCGGCTGGGAAGTCCTGAGCACCGGAGGCACCTTCCAGGCGTTACAGGAGGCGGGCGTCAGCGTCACTCAGGTCAGTGACGTCACCGGCTTTCCCGAAATGCTCGACGGCCGCGTCAAAACCCTGCATCCGGCGGTTCATGGGGGCATCCTGGCCCGGCGCGAACCGCAGCACCTCTCGCAGCTGGAGGCGCAGGGATTCGGCACCATCGATCTGGTCTGTGTCAATCTCTACCCTTTCCGTGAAACGGTGGCGCGCGGCGCTCCCGACCCCGAAGTGATCGAGAATATCGACATTGGCGGCCCGGCCATGATCCGTTCGGCAGCCAAAAACCACAGCGGGGTCCTGGTCCTGGTGGATCCAGCCGACTACCCGGTGGCCCTGCAGGACGAGGTGTCCGGCAGCGAACGTCGCCGGCTGGCGGCCAAGGCCTACCGCCACACCAGCGAGTACGACGCGGCGATCACGGCCTACCTGGAGGGTGCCTCCGAAGAGCTGCCGACCCGGTTGCCGGAACGGCTGACGGTGGACCTGCACCGCGTCGCCCAGGTTCGTTACGGCGAGAACCCCCACCAGCCCGGCGCCGTCTACCGCTGGGGGCAGGCACGCGGGCCCGTTATGGATGCCCAGGTGGTCGCCGGCAAACCGATGAGCTTCAACAACTACGCCGACGCGGACGCCGCCTGGAGCCTGTGTCAGGAACTGGCGGCCCAGGAGGACGGCGCGGTGTGCGTGGCCGTCAAGCACGCCAACCCCTGTGGTGTGGCCGTGGCTGATGACGTGCGCGCCGCCTGGGAACGTGCACGTGACGCCGACACGCTCAGTGTGTTCGGCGGTGTGGTGGCCGTCAGCCGTCCGGTGGACTTCCAGGCAGCCCAGGCCATGCGCGGCACCTTTCTGGAAGTGCTGATCGCACCGGAAGTCACGCCCGACGCGGTGGAATGGTTTGCCGAGAAAAAGCCGGACCTGCGCGTCCTGGTAGCTGCACAGGCCTCGGGCGTCAGTGTGCTGGACGTGCGGCCCCTGACCGGCGGCTTCGCGGTGCAGGAACGAGACACCCGCCCGTGGGACGACCTGTGTCCGGAAGTGGTGACGGCGCGCCAGCCCACCGACCAGGAGTGGGCTGATCTGCGCTTTGCCTGGGCCACAGTCAAGCACGCCCGCAGCAACGCCGTGGTGCTGGCCAGAGGCGGCGTGACTGTCGGTCTGGGTGCGGGCGCCGTCAGCCGGATCTGGGCCGCAGAGCGCGCTGTGGCCAATGCGGGCGACAAGGCCCAGGGCGCCGTGCTGGCCAGTGAGGCCTTCTTTCCCTTCGACGATGTCGTCCGGCTGGCCGCGCAGTCCGGCGTCACCGCCATCCTGCAGCCGGGGGGCGCCAAGCGTGATCCGGAAGTCATAGCCGCCGCCAACGAACTGGGCGTGAGCATGGTGTTCACCGGCTCGCGCCACTTCCGGCACTGAGGAGAAGCAGCAGTGCCTGAGTCTTCCCCTTCCCCGAATCCTGCCTCCCTGTCCGGCAAACCGCTGGCCGAGCGCGTGACTCGCGACGTTCGCTCAGCCCTGGCGGACTGGGCCGCCCAGGAACCGGCCTTCCAGCCCCGGCTGGTCAGTGTCCTGGCCTCAAGCGACCCGGCTTCTCAGGTCTACGTGCAGAGCAAGGCCCGGCAGGCCAGAAAACTGGGTGTGGACCTGCAGGTGCGTGACCTTGGAGCACATGCCAGCCAGGATGAGCTGCACGACGTCCTGCGCGAGTTGTCAGCAGATCCGCAGGTTCACGGCATCATGCTGGAACTGCCCCTGGCTGGCGGACTGGACGCCGACGCGGCGCTGCTGCACGTGGCTCACCGCAAGGACGTCGAAGGGCTGACCCCGGCCAACCTGGCCCTGATTGCGGCTGGCCGTGAGGCGGAGGCGATTCTGCCGCCCACCCCCCGCAGTGTGCGGTTTCTACTGCGCGAGGTCCTGGGCGACGATCTGCGCGGCCAGCGCATTGCGGTGATCGGCCCGGGGCGCACGGTGGGCCGCCCGCTGGCCTTCATGCTCAATAACCGTGGCGTCACCGTCACCCTGTGCAACGAACACACCCGTGACCTCAGGGGGGTCCTGGCTCCCATGGACGCCGTGGTCGTGGCGGTCGGGCATCCGGAGCTGCTGCGCGCAGAGCATGTCCACCCTCACCAGGTGATCATTGACGCCGGAATTAATGTGCAGGGCAAGCAGGTGGTCGGGGACGCAGAGGCAGAGTTACCGGTGCGGGCCCAGACCCCGGTGCCGGGGGGAGTCGGGCCATTGACCAGCGCCCTGATGTACCAGAATCTGGTGCGCGCCGTAAAGCTGCAGCGCGGCGAGGACGTAGATTAGACAGACCGTGGGAGCCGAGCAATGCCACAATCAGTGCCGATGACTGGCTTCCAGGACCTTCATGTCGCCTTTATGACCGACGCGCCGCGGGTGGCAGGCAGCGAACTCTGGCTCCTGGATGTGCTGCCGCTGCTCCAGGCCCAGGGGTTGCGTTCCACGCTGTTTCTGTCAGACCGCGAGAACCTGGATACATTCGCTGCACGCTTCGAAGCCGCAGGCATTCCGGTGCACCGGTATCATGCCTTAACGGATCTACCCGAGCTGACACGCGCCTTTGACCTGCGGGTTGTGCAGGGTTGGACCCCTGGAACTTACCGCCAGCTGTTACCGCTCCTGGTGGCTCCCCGGATGGTCATCAGCCACGATCAGCTGGACTTTCACTATCCGCAGCCGCTGCGGGCCTCGTATCTGGAGGTGTATCCCTGGACGAAGGCCGGTCCGCTGAGGTCAGCCGACGCCGTAGCCACCGTGTCCCGGTGGGCGGGCGAATTCATGCGGCGCAACATGCGGCTCAAGGATGTCCACGTGGTCAGTAACGGCGTCCGCACCGACGACTTCCGGCCAGCCATGGCCGAGGAACGTCTGGCTCTGCGCGAGTCACTGGGTTTTACCCGCTTTACCGTCCTGGTGCCAGGACGCTTCGCTCCTGAGAAAAATCAACTGGCTGCCCTTCTGGCCGCCCGTCACGCGCCGGAACTCGACTTCGTGTTCTGTGGAGATATGGATTCCAGCATGGGCCGACTGGCCAGCACCCTGGCGAGGCGGCTACGGCTGGCCAACGCCCGGTTCCTGGGACGGCGCTGGGACATGCCAGAGCTGTACCGCGCTGCCGACGTCCTGCTGCAACCCACCCTGGCAGAGAACCAGTCACTGGTGACGCTGGAGGCCATGAGCAGCGGGCTTCCGGTCGTGACCACACCAATCCCCGCCCAGGCCGAACTGGTGCGCGACGGCGTGGACGGCTTGCTCGTCCCGCCTCAACCGGCTCTGCTGGCCCGTGCCCTGAAGGCTCTGGCGGCTCACCCTGATCGGGCTCGCCAGTTTGGGCACGCTGCCCGGGCCCATGTGCTGGCTGCCCACACATTGGAAGGCACCACCCATCAAGTGGGCAGCATGCTCCGGGAGGTCCTTACTCAACACTCCCGGTAATGCGGCGAGGCCACCAGAGCAGCGGTACCGCTCAGCTCAGAAAAGCGCGGACCCGCTCCGGGAGATCCTGGGCGTCCATCAGGAAAGCGTCGTGACCATGAACGCTGTCCAGTTCCCAGTACTGTGCATGGGGCAGCAGGGCTGCGTAGCCCTGCACCTCGGCTGGCGGATACAGCACATCGCTGCGGATGCCCACGACCAGGACCGGGGCGCGGATGCTGCGCAGTTCGTCATCGGTCGGCTGAAACATGTCCATCGCCCAGGTCAGTGCCACGTAGCTCCGCTCGCAGAAGCGCGCATGCAGCTTCTCGCCCTGATACTGCAGGTAGGACGTAATGGCCGGGGTACCGGGCGAGCGCTGTCCGGCCTGCGTCAGCGCAAAACTCTCAGGACTGCGGTAGGACAGCATGGCGATCTGACGGGCCACCTTCAGGCCCTCTCCTCCAGGGGCGGCCTGGATGGCGCTGCGTGCGGCGGTATTCAGACCAATTGCCCAGGGCGAGTGACGCGCCGGCGCTCCGATAATTACGGCCTTTTCCACCAGATCCGGGCATTCGAGCAGCCAGGCATAGGCCAGCATGCCGCCCATGCTGCCGCCTACCAGACTCACCCGGCGCACGCCCAGATGGTCCAGCAGTGCGCGTCCCACGCGGGCCATGTCCCGCAGACTCAGCGAGGCGTCCTGGCCGCCTACGGAAGCAAGCTCCGCCGGGCCGGTACTGCCCGCGCAGCCGCCAATCACGTTGGCACACACCACGAAATCGCGGGTCGGGTCCAGCGGACGACCTTCACCCAGAAACTCCGGCCACCACTCGTGCACCGCGCTGGTTCCCGTCAGGGCATGCAGGACAAGTGTGGCGTCCTCACGCGCCTCGCCGTAGGTATGGTAGGCCACTCGGACGTGGGTCACGGCCTGACCACAGTCCAGCAGCAGCGGCTCGCTGCAGAACAGGGTCACCGTCTGCAGGCCTGAACATCGCTCCGGCGTGGCGGGGGGCAGGTGGGAAGCAGGGTACGTCAGGGCGGTCACCCTCCCTCCACGCCAAAGGAGGAGGGGCCTGCAGGCACAGCCTGCTCCTCACTGGAAGGCAGCAGGTCGAAAGCCACAGCCAGCGCCTGTGCAAAATCCTCCTGGATGTCATCGATGTGCTCGATCCCTACGGAGACGCGGACCAGGCCGGGCGTGACGCCTGCCGTCGCCTGGGTCTGTTCGTCCAGCTGGCTGTGGGTAGTACTGGCCGGATGAATCACCAGGGTCCGGGTATCGCCCACGTTGGCCACGTGCTGTGCCAGCTTCACGCTGCGGATGAACGCCTCTCCCGCTGCGCGGCCGCCGCGCAGCTCAAACGTCAGCACGGAGCCCGCTCCACGCGGAAAGTAATGCTGGGCGCGGTCGTAATGGGGGTGGTTGCTCAGGCCAGGGTAGGTCACGCGGCTCACGTCAGGGTGTGCAGCCAGCCAGGAGGCCAGGGTCAGGGCGTTGTTTGCATGACGTTCGGCGCGCAGTGAGAGTGTCTCCAGACCCTGCAGGAACTGCCAGGCCTGCTGGGGGGCCAGAGTCGTGCCGAGGTCGCGCAGGCCCTCGGTACGGGCGCGAATGATAAAAGCCACGTTAGGCAGGCCCAGCGGGTTACCGGTACCGAAGGTTTCCCAGAAGTTCAGGCCGTGATAGCTCGGCGAGGACTCAGTCATCAGGGGGTAACGGCCGTTGCCCCAATCGAAGGTGCCGCCGTCTACGATGACACCGCCAATTCCATTTCCGTGCCCGCCGATCCATTTGCTGGCGCTGTGCGTCACGATGTCAGCCCCATGCCGCAGTGGCTGGCAGTAGTATCCGCCTGCGCCAAACGTGTTGTCCACAATGACCGCAACGCCACGCGCGTGGGCCTCAGCTGCCACACCCTCAAAGTCTGGGATGTTCAGAGCCGGGTTGCCGATGGTCTCCAGGTAGATGGCCCGGGTATGGTCATCAATCAGGGCCGCGAACTCCTCAGGCCGCTCTTCTTTGCTGGTAAAGCGCACCTCGATTCCCAGGCGCCTGAGAGTCACGCGGAACTGGTTGATGGTGCCGCCATACAGGTTGGGGCTGGCGACGATGTTGTCCCCGGCCTGGGCAAGCGTGGTGATCGCCACGAACTGCGCGGCGTGACCGCTGGAAACGGCCAGCGCCCCAACGCCGCCTTCCAGCGCCGCTACCCGCTCTTCGAACACCGCGGTGGTGGGGTTCTGAATCCGGCTGTAGATGTTCCCGAAGGCCCGCAGGCCAAACAGGTCAGCGGCGTGCTCAGGTGACTGAAACACGTAGCTGTTGGTAGCGTAGATCGGTACGGCTTGAGCGCCGGTTGTGGGGTCGGGATGCTGCCCGGCATGAACCTGCAGGGTCTCAAATTTCAGAGCCATGGGGTGGCCTCCTCACAGAAAATGGGACGGGATCTGTGGGGGCGCCCGAACGAGCAGCGCCCCTCTCGGAACTGAGAAGGGGCGCGTATTTCATCCGCGTGACCTTCCCTCTTGCTCCCACGCGCAGGCATCATCGTTAACGTGCAGTGGGCTGGCTGGGGCACCGTGACGCGATGAGGTCCGGTTGCCGCGCCGTCTACGAGCCAGGTCTCTCGGGCGCTCTGAAGTGGGTTGCTCCACGCAGGAGCTATCCAATAACCTACCGCCCAGGGGCAAGTGCGGTCAAGGTAAACGTCCGGACATGCTGTTTATCTGCAGGTGATCAACCGGCGGCGCACTGCGGGCAGCGGCCATACAGCGTAACCTCGTGGGCCTCGACCACGAAGCCTCCGGGATACGTATGGCCAGCCGGCAGGTTTAAAGGGCAGCTATGCAGGGTAAACACGCGGTGGCAGTGGGTGCACGAAAAATGATGGTGGTGGCCCCGGCCACTGGGCTCGTACAGGGTCTCGCCGTCCAGTGCAACCGGGTGAATTCGCCGCTGTTCGGTCAGCAGCTTCAGGGTCCGGTACACCGTGGCAATGCCCAGTCCCGGCAGGTCCGCCTGAGCGCGGCGCAGGACCTCAGCCACGGTCAGGGGGCCTTCTGCACCGTCCAACACGCGGGAGATCACGTCGCGTTGGCGGGTGCTGCGGGTCGCGGTCATGCCAGGCAGAATAGCAAATTTTGAGAACGCCCGATCAAAAGCAGCCCACCTGGGCGGTGGGCTGCCGGGAATTCAGAAGTTCAGCGCGCGTTGGGATTGGAGCGTTCTTCGGGGGCAATCGGGGTGCCCACCGCCTTGGCCTCGACGCGGCTCTCGGGCGTGGGGACCACGCCAGGGTGCTTGAGGAACGAAGCAACAGGGCTGGTTCCGGAGCTGGCGCCCGCAGAGACCGCGTTGCTGCTTGCCGCAGTGCCGGTCACAGTGGCGGGCCCCAGGCTGGAGGGCGTCACCCTGACTGGCACGCCAGGAGTGGTGACGGTAGGCGTGCTGCCGGCCTTCGTGCCTGTGTTGGAGCGAGCGGCGCCGGGCTGTCCGGCCTTCTGCAGCATTGAACCTGACAGTTCCTCCAGCTTCGGGGTCAGGACCTTCTCGGTCAGCGAGCGGATCGCCAGAGTACCCAGCGTAGCCACCAGGGCCCCGCTCACGCCCGTCCCGGCCTGCTTCTTCTGCGCCTTGATCAGAGCCTTCTGATGCTTGACGGGACTGCCCGCATCCACATAGATCTTCTTACTGCGCCGCAGACTCCGGCCCATCATCAGCCCGATGACTGCGCCAACAGCCGAAGCTCCACCAAGCATCTTGAGCGGCTCTTTTTGCAATTGGGCCTGCAGGCTGGCTTCACGGGTCAGCGCGTCCACACTGGCGCGCAGGCGTTCGCGCGCTGCCTCACGTTCGGTCATGGGCTGGGGGACCGGGGCGTATGAAACCGGCTGAGTGGGCTTGGGCTGGTCGGCCATCAGTACCCCTCCTTCTTCATATCTTCCTTGAACGTGGGCGTGGTGCTCACGGTGATGCCCGGCTGATCCTTAAGCACGACCGGATGCTGAATATTGGGGTCGTGCGCGTGGCCATGGTCTCCATGGTCTCCATGGTCGTCATCGAGTTTCTTGTTCAGGTTATCGCCGTAGACCTGAGGCTGGCCGGACGGTGTGCTTTCGTAGACCGGTACAGGTTCACTGTTGGCGGTGCTTTGCATCCCCGAGGCGTGACCCTCAACGTCTTTTGCCGACCGGTGCTCTGAGCCGACGCCGTAGGTGGTTGTGCCGGAAGCGACGTGCGAGCCGCTGACGGGAGCTGAGACCGTAGCAGGCTTGCTGGCGGACTGCTTGACTGCCTGCTGTTCGGCCTGATACTGCGCCTCCAGGCGTTCGTCCTCGGTCATGGTGGAGGGGTCTTTGTGCATCAGAGGCTCGTCGCTTGGAACCTCGGCAGAGAGCTTCTTCAGCCCCATCATGACCAGCAGGCCCGTCACCACCAGGCTCAGAATGGCGATAATCAGCGCAGCGGCCCATGCCGGCAGACCCATGGCCATCAGCCCATAAAAGACGGTCAGGATCAGGAAGATCAGGCCCATGATGAGCGGTCCTACCGCCGCCAGCAGCATGACGACGCCAATCCCCTTGGCTTTGGCAACGTCGCCGACCTTGCGGGCCACATTGTTGATCTCTGATTTCACGAGGGTTACGGCTGCGTCGAAGACATCGACCAGTGCGCTCCCCATGCTCTTGCGTTCTTCCATACTTCATCCTCCGGGTGGCCTGCCATCACGGCAGGCGGGTTGTGCCCCAGCATAGTGAATCCGGCTTCAGTCTCCTGGCAGGCCCAAGAAATCCTCAACTCTGCGGGGGCTGTGCCCTCACGTGGGCAGACGTGAGGGCCAGGGTCCGGTCACCATGAACGCCGGTACCTTCAACAGCCGATCTTGAGGCAGACTGAGGCATGACCATCACCCAGCTTGACCCCGTGGCCCGCGTGAAAGCCTACTTCGCGGGGGAATGGCACACGGCCCCGCGCACCTTTGAGGTCTTTCACCCTGGCAATGGCCAGAGCATCGGCGCGGTGGCCGACTGTACCGCAGACGACGCGCGGCGCGCCATTGACGCCGCCGAGACAGCGCTGCGGGAGTGGCGCCAGACCACCGGGTACGACCGTGGGCAGGTGCTGCGCCGCTGGCATGACCTGATGTTGCAGCACAAAGAAGAGCTCGCCCGGCTGATGACGCTGGAAATGGGTAAGCCCATCACCGAAACGCGCGGCGAGGTGCACTACGCGGCCAGCTTTATCGAATGGTGCGCCGAGGAAGCCAGCCGCATCGGCGGCGAGCGCATTTCCATGCGCCTGGGCAACAAGCGTGGGTTTTCCAGTGCGGAGCCGGTAGGCATCGTGTACGCGGTGACGCCCTGGAATTTTCCTGCCGGCATGATTACCCGCAAGGCCGCCCCGGCCCTGGCTGCCGGCTGCGTGATGATTCTCAAGCCGGCCGAACAGAGCCCCATGACGGCGCTGTATCTGGCCGAACTCTGGCTGGAGGCCGGCGGACCGGCCAACACGCTGCAGGTACTGCCTACCAATGACGCCGCCGCCTTCACGGCGCCGTTTATGGAAGACACCCGCGTGCGCAAGCTGACCTTTACCGGCAGCACGCCCGTGGGCCGGCTGCTGTACGAGCAGGCCGCCAGGACCATGAAGCGCGTTTCCCTGGAACTGGGAGGCCACGCTCCCTTCTTGGTCTTTGAGGACGCGGACCTGGAGCGCGCGGCACGCGAGGTGATCAGCAGCAAGTTCCGCAACGCCGGGCAGACCTGCATCTGCACCAACCGCATCTATGTGCAGCGTTCGGTCGCCGAGGAATTTACCCGCCTCCTGAGCGCACGGACCGCGAAACTTACCCTGGGAGACCCGCTTGACGACCAGACCCGTATTGGACCAGTGGTGGAGCAGGCTGGGCTGGATAAGATTCAGGCCCATGTTAAAGACGCCCTGGACCGTGGAGCCGTCGCTGCCGTGGGGGGCAAGGCGACAGGGGGGCTGTACTTCGAGCCGACCATCCTGACCAACGTGGCTCCCGACAGCCTGATCCTGCGGGAAGAAACCTTCGGTCCGGTGGCGCCCATCGTGCTGTTCGATACCGAGGAAGAAGCGCTGCGTCTGGCCAATGACAGTGAGTACGGTCTGGCCGCCTACGCCTTTACCCGTGACCTGAGCCGCGCGTGGCGGGTGGCCGAGGCCCTGGAATACGGCATTGTGGGCATCAACGATGGAGGGCCAAGCAACGGCGCGCCCAACGTGCCTTTCGGCGGCATGAAGAACAGTGGTGTGGGCCGCGAAGGTGGCCACTGGGGCCTGGATGAGTACCTGGAGATCAAGTTCATTTCCAT
The DNA here is from genome assembly GCF_000020685.1 of Deinococcus deserti VCD115. Taxonomy (NCBI): domain Bacteria; kingdom Thermotogati; phylum Deinococcota; class Deinococci; order Deinococcales; family Deinococcaceae; genus Deinococcus; species Deinococcus deserti. Next base: position 1,951,828 of record NC_012526.1, read on the forward strand.
GGGTGTCTGACGCCCGCATCGGGTAATCAATCACGCGAAACTTGAGGCGGCTCCGTTTGGAGCCGCCTTCCGTTGATTCAAAGGCCTGGATGATCAGGACTGCTGGCTGCCGCGCGCCTGGAGCCACTCCACGATCCGGTCACGGACCTCGGCGCGGCACTCATCGTTGAGCAGTTCATGGTGCCCGCCTTCCAGATGCACGAAGGTCTTGTCGGTGCTGGCAATTCCCTCCACAAACCGCTGACTGCCGCGTGGGTCGGTGATGCGGTCGGCTGAGCCATGAATTACCAGGGTAGGCAGCGTCCAGCGTTCGTACGACGCCCACAGCCGCGCACTGAGGGTCAGCATGCTCGCGGCGGTCAGGGCCGGCACCTTGCCCTGGTACACGCTGGCGTCTGCCTGGTAGGCACTGACTTCGTCAGACAGGCGCGACAGGTTGGCAGTATCCAGCGCCGTGACCGGCAGTGCGGGTGCAATCCGGGCCAGCAGCGGAGCCACTTTTTTCAGCAGGGGCGATTCATCTTCACCAACCAGGAGCGCGGGACTCGTCAGGATGACGCCGGCCAGCCCACGCGGATCACGGGCCACACTGGCCGCCGTGACCAGCCCGCCCATGCTGTGTCCGAAGGCAAACAGCGGACCTGGTTGCCCGCGCAGCGCCTCCCGGGCCAGCAGGTGATCTTCGACCAGCACCCTCATGTCCACCACGGCACGGCGACCGGCTGACTGACCGTGCCCGCGCTGGTCATAGGCATAGACCGTGAAGCCTGCCGCGACCAGTGTCGGAATCAGGGCGTGGTAGCGCTCGACATATCGCCCGGCGTACTCGCCCACCCCATGCGAGAGCAGGACCGCACCACGAGGGCTGGAAGCGGGCCATACATACCCCGTCACAGGTGCGCCCGGCACTGTCCACTGCTGCAGCGTCATGCTGGCAGTTTACCGGGCATGAAGTTCATATAAACGGTCTTGAGTGCCAGCCATCACCTGCAGCCCACAGACTGGGCAACATGGCAGACATTTCGAGAAAGGCCAACGCTCAGTGGTTCGGAGACCTGAAAAGCGGTAATGGCACGGTCAGCACTGAAAGTGGCGCCCTGAAGGACAACAGCTACTCCTTCAAGGCGCGCTTCGAGCAGGACAAGGCCCCCGGCACGAACCCCGAAGAACTTCTGGCTGCAGCCCACGCCGGCTGTTTCACCATGCAGCTTTCTGCCATGCTTGCCGCGCATGGCCATCAGCCCGAGGACCTGCGCACCGAAGCCACCTGTGAGATGGTCAAGGATGGTCCCGGCTTCAAGGTCAGCACCATGCGCCTGACCATCCGCGGGAAGGTCGGCAACATCGATCAGGCCGAGTTTGAAAAGCATGTGGCCCAGGCAGCCGATGCCTGCCCCCTGAGCCGCGTGATGAAAGGCAACGTGGAAATTACCCACGAAGCTGTCCTCGAATAACCCTTTCCTGAGCGCGAGGGGCCCTGGTGGTAAGTCAGGGCCCCTCGTCGTCTGGCAGATGCACTGCTTTCACTCCTGCCCACATGTGTCCTGTCGTGTATCACCTGATTGGCGCTCCTGGAAGCGAGAAACGGACAGTCGGCCTTAAGCTCGCCGAACTGACCGGTGCGGTCCTGCTGGACAATCACCTGTTCCGCGACGCGGTGTACAAGCCCTATGGTGCCGACGGATTGCGGCCCAGCCCAGCGGTGTGGCATCCGCGCAACGAATAAGCGACGTGGCCCAGGCACGCCAGGCGCGTTATGTCCCGGTCTGGCTGGAATGCCCCATATTCGAACTGTGCCGACGGCTTACCCTCCCTGAGCGGCTGCAGCGGGCGAAAATGCGTGATCCGGAACAACTGCGCCATTCTCTGGACAGTCAGGGCGTCCTGCCACCGCTGCCCGGCGCTCTGCGCATTGATACGTCTGTTGTGACGCCGGCGGAAGCGGCAATGAGTCCTGCCGCTTCCGCCGGCGTCACGTAAATCAGCAAAGCTCCCGCCAGAGTCGGACGGGAAATCAATCCTGGTTGCTGCTCCTTGAAATCTACTTGACCTTCACTGACTTAGACACCGGCTGCTTCTTCACCCACTTCACGAATTTGATGACGCCCTCGTGCTCCTGCAGTGCCTCCAGGGAACTGTAGGGTCCAGCCAGGTCGGCGTTGGAAAATGTGCTGTGGACGTAGCCGTGGCAGGCCGAGCACAGACCCACGGTGGGCAGGTCCTGAACTTTCATGCCCTTGCGGCGCCCAGCCAGGACCGGCATCAGATGATGCTGGGTCAGTGCGGGGGTTTCACGCTGGCACAGAGCGCACGCGAGTGGCTCAGCCTCAGGGGTGGGATCGGGCCAGGTGGAGTTGGATTGACGGCGGGCCATTCATGCAGATTAGGGCAAAGCTGAACCAAGCGGCTCAGCCCACCCCTTCATTCCTGGCCGTGTCCGTCCACGAAATGACCGTACATGTGCATTGTGCAGGCTCCGAGAAAGCGTCAGCTCATCACGTTGTCACCCGCGGAGCACCCGACCAATCCACTGACCAGGGGTGCTGGTTTTGCCTGCCGTTCCCCTTGCTAAACATGCAAATTGGCCGGCCGAACACCTGTAGTCAGTACACGTGAAAGTCACGCAGTCCCGTCGCCTCGCTGTACTGGGTCTGGACTTCCCGCACGCGGGCATGGGGAGGGCCGCGACCAATCCAGTGCAGCAGGCGCTGCAGGTCCGGGTCATGACCCTCAGCCACCACTTCAACCCGGCCATCAGACAGGTTTTCGGCATATCCACTGACATTCAGGTCTCGGGCATATCGCTGGACGTAACGGCGGTATCCGACGCCCTGTACGGTGCCGGAAATCAGGGCGGTAAGGCGCATACCGGCACATGCTAACGCCACAAACGCAGCAGACCGTGGCCCAGCTTTCGCTGACCAGGCTTGTTCAGCCTGACGTGAGGGTGAGGAAAACGCACAGTGCGCCTCATATGAGGAACCCTAGAATGGTATGAATGCCGGAACGTAACGAGAGACTCTGCCTGCGTGCGGTGCAGCGGGCCGGTGGCATGTGAATACCGGACCATCTGTGCCACCCGAGCCGTCCACGCCCCCAGCGGGTGAGGAACAAATCCGCGTGCGACAACGGGCCAGGTGGCCATGGATTCTCCTGTTCACGACCGTGCTGCTGAGCGCACTGGTCGCGTTTTCACCGGCCCTGCTGGGGCGCTGGGTGCTGTCGCGCCTGGCCCAGGACGCAGAAATCAGTGTTGAGGGAGTTGGTGGCACGCTGTGGTCACCCAGTATTCGGGGGGCCCGGGTGGCTCTGCCGGGGCTGAATGCTCAGGCAGAACAGGCTGATGTCAGGGTCACGGGGATTGATCCACGCACCCGCACGGTTCGGCTGAATGTAGCGGTACGCGACGCGACTGTGAACCTGAAACTGAGCGAGCTGCTTTCAAGCACTGACGAACAGCAGGACGGTGGCTGGAAGGTCGTTCTGAGCGGCGTGGATGTCCATAGCACCCGCGTCAATGTCAATGGTCAGGGGCTGAACGTCCCCAATGGCTCGTTCAGTGCTGCCCGCACCGGGGATGGAACACTGGCGGTGCGCGGCCGCACCACCGAGGGCGAGCTGAATGCTGACGTCGTGATCGGTGAGAACAACGGAGTCAACACCTACCGAATTGACGTAGACGCCGATGCCCGGGTTCTGAACCATTACTGGCCGGGTGTAACAGCCGGGCGTATCACGGGCCGGTACCTCGTGGGTCAGGGCCCGGTCCACGGCGACCTCAACCTGCGCGGCGGCGCACTCCGGGTTCCTGACGCACGTTTTGTGGTGGTGCGCAACATTGCCGGAAGCGCCCGACACCGGGGCGATCAGATTGGTATCAAGCTGGCCGGACGTGGATGGAATGGCCCGGTCAATGCAAACGGCGGCGTGGACCTCAAGGCGCGCAACTGGACTCTGACGGCCGATGCCCGGCCGACTGTCTCCGGCCTCGCGCAGGCACTGGACACTGTTGGTGAAGGCCCGATGGAACTTCGGGTCACTGCTGGCGGCTGGAGCACCGTCCGGGTCAAGGGCTATGCCAAAGCGTCGGGTTCCTTTGCCCGTGTGCCGTTTCGTGACGCAAAAGCCGAGTACACCTACCTCAGCCGGGACGGCGACAAGGCCAGTCAGACCAATGATCTGGCGTTCAGTGCCCTGACCGCGCTGTCCGGCTCCCAGAAGCTCACCGCGCGCTGGGCCATCGGCCGTGAGGGCCGGGCGAGCTGGGTCGGAGACTTCGGCAGCCAGCCTCTCAACGTTCGCGGCGATATCAATGCCGAGAATGTGGTGGCCCTCTCGGGCGCGACCCTGGGTGGCCCGGTATCTGGCACGGTCGCCCTGAGAGGCACCCGTATCAATGCCGTTCTGAACCCCGACTACGGGGAGGCGCTGGCACGCGTGGCCCTGACTGGCACACCGGAAAATCTGCGTGCGGTGGTCAGTGGCGGCCAGGCCGGGCCTTTTTCGCTGGCTGGAGTCGTGACCTACAACGAGCGCGGTCTGAAAGCTGACCTGGGGCCAGTGCAGCTGGACCTGAACCGTGACCTGATCGGGAACTGGCAGGCACAAAACCTGAGCGGCCTGGGCGTGGCCCTGAACGGCAGCGGCCGGGTGAATCTTTCCAGTGGTGACGTGACCGGTCAGCTTTCGGCGCGGGTGCCTGGGCTGGAGGAAACGCTGACCGGGCCGGTCAGCGTGAATTATGTTCGGCAGCGCGGAACCTTCCGGCCAGGAGCACAGCGGCTGGTCTGGAACAACCGGGTGTTTGGAGCCAGCATGCGCAGCCTGCGTCTGGCCAACGGCATCCGGGTCAGCGGTGACCTGAACGTCACCAATGATCTGCGAGCTTACGGCGTCCTGCGGGCCCAGGGGGAGGGGTTCGATGTGCGGGCGGTGGGCCGCGGACGCACGGCCTCACTGCGCGGCACAGCCGGCGGCGTCACCGTGCTGGCTGACACAGAGCTTCAGTCACCATACCGGACTGCCGCGCGGGTGGAAGGCGCTGACATCCGCGGCACCCTGAGCGTAGGTCGGGCTCTCACCTTTACTCTCGTAACCGGCAGCCAGACCGCGCGCGGTACCCTTGAAGGGTACCGCCTGGACGCCACTGGCCGGGTGGATCTGGGTGCCCTGCGTCCGCTGCTGGGAGAGACGGACCTGAGCGGCACACTGGACCTGAACCTCGCAGGCCTGGGAGGCGGCGCCGACGTCAATGCCCGCGTGGCCGGCACCCAGATCACCGGCACGCTGACCCGCGCCGTCGGACCGGTGAATGCCAGGCTGCGGGTCCGCGCCGCGGATGGCGTCGAAGCGCAACTGGCCGGACAGGTCTACCCTGACGTGCAGACCTCCGGCATCGTGCGCGCTCAGGGCCAGACCCTGCAGGCCAGCGTCTCGGGTCCCTACGACGCCCTGCGTGCCCAGGTCACCGGGCAGACCACGGCTCTAGCGCTGGGCGGCGTGACTCTGCCAGCCCAGCCCGTCAATCTCAGAGCTACTCTTACTCCGGACCTCAGCGCGAGTGGCACCTGGGGCGGGTTGCGAGCCACCTATGAGGCTGACCGCGGCCTGATCCGCCTGACGGGTACCCAGGTGGCAAACGGTATTCGTGTCAGCGGAAATCTGACTGTCAACCGGGACCTGCAGGCCTTTGGAACGTTGCAGGCCCAGGGGGAGGGGTTCGATGTGCGGGCGGTGGGTCGGGGACGTACGGCCTCACTGCGCGGCACGGTGAACGGGGTGACGGTTGTCGCCGATACCGGCCTTCAGGCTCCTTTCCGCACCGTAGCGCGAGTGGTAGGCACGGACATCCGCGGCACCCTGAGCCTGGACCGCGGCGTGAATTTTTCGCTGGAAACCCGTGGCGAGACCGCCCGCGGCTCCCTGAATGGGAATCGCCTGGACGCCACTGGCCGGGTGGACCTGGGTGCTCTGCGGCCGCTGCTGGGAGAGACGGACCTGAGCGGCACACTGGACCTGAACCTCGCAGGCCTGGGAGGCGGCGCCGACGTCAATGCCCGCGTGGCCGGCACCCAGATCACCGGCACGCTGACCCGCGCCGTCGGACCGGTGAATGCCAGGCTGCGGGTCCGCGCCGCGGATGGCGTCGAAGCGCAACTGGCCGGACAGGTCTACCCTGACGTGCAGACCTCCGGCATCGTGCGCGCTCAGGGCCAGACCCTGCAGGCCAGCGTTTCGGGTCCCTACGACGCCCTGCGTGCCCAGGTCACCGGGCGGACTGGCGCCCTGACCTTCAACGGAGTCACGGTGCCAGCGCAGGGAGTTAACTTGCGTGCCACTTTGACGCCGGACCTCCGCGTCAACGGCACCTGGGGTGGGTTGCAGGCCACCTACGACGCTGACCGTGGTCTGGTTCGCCTGACCGGTACTCAGCTCCTGAGCGCTTTTGGCCGCACGGGGCAGGTGCAGGGCTCGGCCAGCTGGGGACCCGGGTTCCGTGGTCAGGTAGCAGCGCGCGGCACCCTGGAGGGCTACACCCTGAATCTGAACGGGCCCTGGCAGGCTCTGCGCGTACAGGCCAGCAGCCGTGAAGGGCTCCGCGCTTCCGGCACTGCGTCGTTACCCGATGGACGCTACGACCTGCGCGTGCGCGGCGCCGTGGCCAATGGCCTGTCCGTGGACGGCCGCGTCACCGGTCTGGGCGACCAGCCACGTGGCTCTCTGCGCGTCTTTGACGCGGCAGGGGGTTCAGCCCGCGTCACACTGCGCAGCCTGTCAGATTTCGATATCAATACAGCTGGGCTACAGATCGCCGGACAGACACTGCGGGGGTCCCTGCGAGCACAGAATGGACAGCTTGCCGGCACCCTGCGCGCCGGACCTCTGACCGTGGTCGCGGCGGGCGGCCGCCTGAATGCGACTGGCGAGTTTGCCGGGCAGCAGGTCCGTGCCAGCGGTCGTCTGACGCTTCCCAATCAGGTCTCGGACGTGAATGTCGTGGTCACAGGGCCATATTTCACGGCGAGCGCCACTGGCGATCTCGACGCCCTGCGCGGGACCCTGCGCCTGAACGCTCAGAACTTCGGCGCTGACCCGGCGCTTCTGACAGTACCGGCACAGGTGTTCCCCCTGACTGCGTCAGTGACTGACCTGCGCGTCAGCGCCGGAGGCCTGACCTACACCAATGGTCTCTGGAGCGGCGCCCAAAGAATTCGGTACGCCCTGAATACCCAGCCAGGCGAAGCACGTCTGACCGGCAACAGCAAGGTCCTTGCGGCCCTCCCCACCGGACCGCTGGGGGGCCAGGTCACGCTGCTGCCTGCGCTGGGAGGCACGGTCACCACGAGCCTCTCCCCCATTCTGGGCCGGTTGCCCCAGTCGGTGCGTCCACTGGTCGTCCCCGGCCAGCTGGTCGCCCAGCTCACGAGGAACGGCGCGCTGCTCCGGACAAACGGCACCCGCTATCAGGGCGCGCCCCTGAATCTGGACGCACGCCTGGGCTGGGTGCGCCGGATTACCCTGGCCGGCACGCTGACCCACCCCGGCACCCGGGTGCCGCTGCGGTATGACGGCCGGACCCTGACGGTCCGCGGAGCCTCACTGGACGCCCGGACCCTGGAGCCTGTCCTGTCCGGAGCACGGGGCCGCATGAACCTGGACCTGAACATTCCCGAGCTGGACTTTGAGCGCGCCAGCGGCCGGGCCCTGGTGGACCTGAGCGCCCAGGGTGAACGGGCGACGGGCCGCCTGAGCCTGTCGCGCGGGCAACTGAGCGCCGACCTGACCAGCACGATTGCAGACCGCACCATCCGGGTTTCTGGTCCGCTGTACCCCGAGGCCAACGCCGTGCTCAGTGTGGACGATGTTCGCGGCACGCTGACCGGCCGGGCCGAACAGGCTCTGATCCTCCGGGCAGCCGGAACGGTTGAGGGCCGCACCCTGAACCTCAGCGCCACGGCAACCGGCCTGACCGGATCACAGGCCCGCCTGGCCTTGAGCGGCAGTGCCGCAGGCGCGGTTGTGAACCTCACCGCGCAGCAGGGCCAAAGCACTGATCTGGTCGGATGGGGAGTTGCAGGCAGCCTGAACGTTCCGGACCTGCAGGCCCTGGCCGGCACGAGTGGCCGCGTCAGCGCCACCCTCAGCGGCACCTTGGGAGACCTGCGCCTGAACGCAGCAGGAACCGTAGGGGATGTGACCTTCAGCGCCCCCGCTTCCTTCCAGGACGGCACCCTGCGCCTGAGCGGCGCCTCGGCCGCCCTGAACGGAGTCCAGGCGCGCCTGTCTGGCACAGTATTCCCAGCCCTGAACCTGAGTGCCCGCGCTACGCTCACCGACTACCTGCCTGGAAGCTACACCGCACAGGTACGCGGCGCCCTGAGGAAGCCGGACATCTCTGTGCAGGGCAAGCTGCAGAACACACGAAGTGGACTGCAGGCCGGTGGCTCTGCGGTCACGGCGCGGCTGCTGGGCCAGGACTGGAAGGCTGGCTTCACCGGAGCTCCGCTTTCCGGCAGCCTGCGCGGCCAGTTGGGCACCAACGCCCTGGGTGGCTTGCAGACGGCGCGCCTGACCGTGCATGCTCCCTTTATCAGCGGTGACACGACCGTGCGCCTTGATGGCACGGCCGGGTGGAACACCCTTGCAGGCTGGACCGGTTCGCTACGCGCGGTGGGCGATGTCCCGGGAGGACCGCTGGACGCTGTGCTTGATGGCCGCGGCACCCTTAACGTGGCGGCGCGTGTGGGTCAGGGTGCCCGCTCCGCCAGTCTGACTGGGGCGCTGAGTGCCAACCTGCCGCTGCGGCCAGGCGGCGCCCTGACCCTGCAGGCCTTTGACGTAGGAGCACTCTGGGGCCGTACCGATCAGCTGCGCCTGACAGGTGGGGTTACCCTGGCAGGGCGCACATGGTCGGCGCTGGAAGCCGGCTTTACCGGCCGGGTACAGGACACGGCAGGCGACCTGAGCGGAGACCTGGGTGCCAGCTACAGCGCCGGGGATCTCAGCGTGCGTCTGGCCGGACCCAAAGTGGCTGGCGGAGCACTCCTGCGCAGCGGCCGTTACGAGGCGACCCTGCGGGCCGATACTGTTCGTCTTGCGCGCCTGCTGCCCGCCGGACTGGATGTCGACGCCCTGACCTTCGCGGGCACTCTGGAAGCCCGCGGCAGCCTGAACGCTTCACCGGAGCGCATTGTGCTGCGCAACGTGGCTCTGAAAGGCGAGCAGGCACAGACTGGGCCGTTCAGCCTGTACGGCTCGGCGACCTACACGCCAACCACTCTGGAAACGGCACTGGCTGGCAGCCTGCGTGGCGGCCTGCTGCGGGCCGACGGTGCCCTTCCGGCTGGAGTGCGCGTGACCGTGCGTGACCTTCCGACCAACTATGTGGGCGCGGCCTCACTGGGCAGGGGCACGCTGACCGCAGATCTCACCTTACGCGGAGCGGCGGCCGATCCCACCATGACCGGGACGGTCAATGCCAGCACTGAGAACCTCGATGCACTGCTGACCGTGGCGGGCCGGGTGCGCGACCCGCGTCTGAGCGCCCGCGCCACCCTGAAAGGCGACGCGAGCGGCACCCTGTATGCCGAGGCTTCGGACCTGGACCTGCAGCGCGGCACCTTGCGTACCCGGGTGTACGGCACGGTCATCCAGGACCAGAACAGGGCGACGCTGGACCTCAGCGGGATGTGGCCTCGCCTGGCCGGAACCGTGCAGGCGCAGGTAGACGGAATTGAGACGCCGGTGATCCTGCGCGGTGACGCCCAGGGCAATTACAACGTGAATGCCGGCGAGCTCGGCAGCGGCCGCCTGACCCTGACGGGCGGGCAGGGCCTGGTTCCGGGACTGAAAGGGCAGCTGGCTCTGACCCCGCTGCCCCTGGTAGACGGCACGGGTCAGCTGTCGGTGAGCGCCACGCTGGGCGGCACCCTCCTGGCCCCCACCCTGGCAGGCTCCCTGGCTTCCCGCGATGCAGTGGCCGCTGGCGTCGAGCTGCAGAATACGACTGGTACGTTCAGTGGTACCCTGGCCGGCCTGCGGGGCACACTGACCCAGTCTGGCCGCACGGTCGCCACTCTTGAGGGCCCACAGGCCCAGCTGAGTGACCTGCGCCTGAACGCCGCCGGAAGCATCCTGAGTGTCAGTGGCAACGCCGACCTCGGTGGCCGCACAGAGCTGAGCGTGGGTGCTACCGGAGCCCTGAAAGGAACCCTGAACGCCTCCTACGCCGCACAAGCCCTGAGCCTCCGGGGCAGCCTGGGTGGCCTGCAGGGACTGCGCGCGGCCGTGGATGTTCAGGCCAGTGCTCGCACCGGATGGCGCGGCACAGCGCGCGTCACAGGCGGGCCTCAGGGCGTGCTCTCGCGTCCGGTGCAACTGAGTGTTAGTGGACCTTTGAACCATCCCCTGGTACAGGGTGACGCCGGGCTGCTGGGCGCCGGGGCGCGCATCGTGGCCAACACATCAGGCGTGCAGGTGCGGCTGGTGGACGGTCCCGAAGCTTCGGCCAGTGGAGTCGTGGAGGTCAGGCCAGGAGAAACAGGGGCATGGCGCTGGAGCGGCGCAGTCAGCCTGAGCCGGCCCGAACTCAGCCTGAATGTGACTCCCAGCGGTCCGGTGGACGATCCGAGCGTGCTGCTCAGCGTGCGCCGCGGCGACTGGCGCGCCAGCGGCACAGCCGGCCTGTCCGGGGCCGACCTGACCGTAAGCGATGGTGAGCGCGCCGGCACACTGACCTGGGAGGACGGTCAGGTGGCGACCAATCTGCCTGGCCTCAATCTGGCCCGGCTTGGGCTCGATGGACTGGGAGGCACCCTGACGGCTCAGGGCAGCGTCACCACAGCGACCCAGGACGGTCAGGTGACGCTGCGGATTTCGGGGCTGCGCACGCCCTATACCCTCCCCTACCTGGGCGTGGATCTGGACGGTGAGGTCAGCGGGAATATCACCCTGCGTGCGGCGCGCCCAGCTGTTCAGGCAAGCCTGGCCCTGTCCAGCGGCACCCTGAACGTCACGGCTGCCCAGGGTCCGGACCACTGGACCGGACGCGTGGGTGGCCGCCTGACACGTGAATACGGCACGCTCAGCGTGGATGTCAATGCAGACAAAGGTGGGCTCCGCGGCACGCTGGACGCTGCGCGTTTCCCGCTGGACCTGGCTGGCCAGAACCTGCGTGCGGATGGACGCGTCACGCTGAACGGACAGACCTTTGAGGCCCGGCTGGTGGCCCGAAATACCATCAACGGGGACACGGCCGGCCAGGTCCGCGTGGACGCCTCGGGGGGCATCGCCGATCTGGTTCCAACCTTGCAGGGTGCCCTGGCCCTGCAACCGACCGAAGATGGCTACGGCCTCAGAGCAACGCTGAGCGACCTTGAAATTGCCGATCTGAAGATTGCTCCCGGCCTGTCCGGTCCGGTCAGCGGAGAAGCCAACCTGCGCGACGGCGGCGGCACCTTTACGCTCCGTTCTGACGTCCTGAAGGTCGGGCCGCGCACCCTGCGCGCCCGCTTGGAAGGAACCCAGGTATCCGGGGACTGGCGTATTCGTGGATTCCTGGGCCAGTCGGAGTTCACGGCGGGCCTGAATGCCGGTGAGGTCTTCGGGCAGGGCAACCTGCGGGGGCTGCCCTTGGGTGCGGCGGCTGCGGCCGCACTGGGCACCGTCCCAGGTGAGGGTGTGGTCACGGGTGTGGTCCGCTTCCGCTTCCCGCTGGCTGACCCGCAGGCCGGCGAGGCAACCGTGGTGGCCGAGCGTATCCGTGTCAGCGCCACCAGTGGCCAGGGCAAGGACGCTGTCACCGAAACCCTGATGGGCAGCGGCACCCTGGACTATGCCCGGCGCGAACTGCGGAGCATCAACGTGCAGCTCTCGGGCGCGGGAACGTGGGACGTGCGGGGCCAGTTCACGCGTGAGCGGGTCGACCTGACTGCGCAGTTCACGAACACCACCTTTACCCCGGTGCTGCAGCTGGTGCCGGGCCTTGCCGAGCTGGACCCCTCCCTGAAAGGCACGATCACCCTCAGCGCCGCAGGCACGTACGACCGCCCACGCGGTGTGCTGCGTGCCCAGAACCTGTCCGGCACAGTTGCCGGCCTGAGCCTGCAGGTGCCCTCCTTCTCCGGCGACCTGCCGGACAGCGGAGCATTCACGGGCGGCGGCCGGGTGCTGACCGGGGGCACGGTCGGCGCGGACCTGAACGTTACGCTGCGCGGCCAGCTCACACTGGGCGACCTGAGCGGCACGGTCATTACCGCCAGCGGCCTGCTGGCACCCGAAGCCCTGGGAGCGCTGCCCAACACCACCATGACCATTACCCAGGCGGCAGGCAACCGCTGGACCGTGGACGCCCAGAGCCGCAGCACCAACCCGGCAGCCGGCGCGGGCGTCCTGCAGCTCAGCGGAACGGTTGCCCCCCAGTGGGACCTGAGCGTCACGGCCCGGAACTACAACCTTCCCCTGGCCGTGATCTATGGACGCGAGAGCATCCTGAATGCTGACCTGCGCGCTGTCGATGACGGTGATCTGGTCCGGGTGACCGGGACGGCGGATTTCCTGCGCCTGATTCTGGGCCGTGTCAATGCCCCGGAAGTGATTCCTGCGCCCGGCCGCACCCGGACAGCCAGCGAAGGCGGGCGCACCACCGACGATTACGACAGCCCGCTCCCACCAGAGTTCACGACCTTCCCACGACCGGCTGAGGACGGTGAGGCAGCCCGCCCGGCATTGCCCTTCCTGGAACGGCTGGTGTTCGGCGATATTCTGCTGCGCGCTCCCAACGGAATCCGGGTGGACGAGAATCTGGCACGTGCCGAGTTCTCCGGCAGTCTGGTGCTGTCCGGTACCGGGGCCCGTCCCCTGGTGCGCGGCGACATCGTGGCGCAGCGCGGCGTGATCTTCCTTCGGGAAAACGAATTCAACATTACAGCCAGCACTGTGAATTTCAGTGGCGAGAGCCTCTACCCCCGCTTCACCCTCAATGCCACGGGCACGGTACTAGCAGCGTCCACGAGGCAGCGGGTGCCGGTGAACCTGAGTGTCGAGGGCAACTTCGTGACCCGCCCGGAAGGTGACCGGGGGCTGGAGCTGAACACCGTGCTCAGCTGCGCACCTTCCGCGGCCACCTCAAGTTGCTCCGACCCGGCCACCGGACTGGTGTACACCGAGGCCGAGCTGTATGCCCTGGTGGCTACCGGCGTGCCGAACCTCACGGCCCTGCCAAACAATCTGGCGTCGCTGGGGGCCAGCGCACTGCAGACCGCCCTGAATGTGTTCGTTCTGGGCGAGCTGGAACGCAGCCTCGCCAGGGCCTTCGGGCTGGATGTGTTCCGGCTGACACCGCAGCTGCTGAACGCGGACGGCTCGGTAGGAGCCACACTGACCGTCGGCTCGTATCTGACCCGCGAACTGTACCTGCAGTACCAGGTGAACCTCAACGGCGAGGGCCTGATCAACGCGACCTACAACACGCCTGACAACCGGTTTACCTTCCAGGTGAGCACACCACTGAACGGCCTGAACCTGCAGAGCATCCGCCCCAGCTTCAGTGCCGGGTACAACATCAACCCCCGTACCAGTGTCAGTATCGGTGTAGAAAGCGCTGAGGCCAGCACCCGGCTGCGTTTCGGCGTGACCTACCGTATCGGCGGACGCTGAACGAGACCAACCGGAAAACACAGGGGCCGCCCAGGAAACATTTCCTGGGCGGCCCTTCTTCGGGGCACCAGCGAGTAGCTCAGGCACGCAGACAGTCAGAAGGACCGTCTGACTGGAAAATCCTCAGACGGTCCTTCTGGTGATGCGAATCGAAAAAGCGCTTCAGGGCCTATCCCACTGAAACGCTGCGCCCGTTAGCGGCTGACGTTTGCGCGGGGTTCCAGCGCGTAGAAAGCCACCACGGCCACCAGGGTGCCCACCCAGCCGGGTGCGCTGCCCAGATCAAGCTCGAAGGGGCGGCCCAGCACGGTGCTGCCCAGTTGACCAGCCAGCTTCTCGCCGTTCTGGTGCGCCACGATGTTCCAGCCGACGATGGGCTCGCCCAGGAAGCCAGTCACGCGGTCCACACCCCGCAGGGTCAGCTTCTGCGCGCCCACGTTGCCACGCAGTTCGCCGTCCTGCAGCTCGATGCGTACGCTGTCAGGACCGACACTGCCCTGCACGCCGCGCTCGGTGATTTCCAGATTGATGTCCTTGCCGTGCAGCTTGCCGCCAGCCCGGCCCTTGATGGTGTCGCCGTCGATGGCGCAGCGGATATCGTACCCGTCCGCGCCGCCGAGACGGCCCCTGATGAGATCTTCCATGCGCGGAAGTATAGCGGAGGCGGAAGGCGCAGGCCGACCAGCCCTGCGGCGGATCACCTGTGGACCGAACGTTTTCCGCGCGCAGATCATGCTTCCGCGGAGCAGCGGCACTTTTTACAGCGCTTGATGCGCGCCAGCCCGGGTATGGTCATCCTGTACGCTCTTGCCGTACAGATGCCGGATGGCCGCGGCCATGGCCGCATTGACTGGCACCCGAGCTTCAAGCCATTCGAGGATCGCGAGTGCGGCCTGCGGAGTCCGGACGTACCCAGGTGCAAACGCTGGCAGCTGAGTGGCCACCTCCGGAAAACGCTGCTCGAAGCGCCGCTCCACGGCGAAGACGTCTTCCATGCCCTTGGTAGATGCCTCCAGATGCAATGCCAGACGAAACACACGGTCCAGGGCGTACCCCTGAACGAAGCGGAACGCCGAAAGTCGCTCGCCGCGTGCGTACCGTTGCAGCCCGACGAACAGGTTGGTCAGCGCTTCTCCTGTTTCCCCTTCCAGGTCCACGGGCGGCACTGAACGTCGCTGAGTGGGCCGGGCCAGGATGTCGGGAACGTCTTTTTTCTTCCAGACCATGCTGCCAGGCGCGAAGGGAATGCCCGGCAGCTCATGCGCTTCGAACACGGCGAATTCGCAGAAGATGCCGTCTTCATACAGGCACTTATACCCATCGGCAGTGTTCCGGAACAAAAACGCGAGGGGAGCGATGCAGGTCAGCCACGACAGATCAGCCAGAAGAGCTGCCTTCTGTCCGAGGTCGGCGACCACAAAGAAGTCGAGGTCAGAATAGTTGTCCAGGCGCCACTGCTCGGGCCCAGTCGAGCCAAGCCCGATCAATGCCTGGGCCTTTCCACTCTGCTCCAGGGACGCTGCAATTTCAGAAAGCCGATGTAGCAGCTGATCGGGGGACGCCATCCAAAAAGCTTATCCGGCGTCATGGAGCCGGGCTGCACCAGATGCGTCTGGCCAGCATTCCTCCTGACTCACGGTGGGTCCTAATTTCAGGACTGGATAAATCCCAGCTGCTCGAAGTACGCCCGGCGAGTCAAAACCGGGCCGCCTTGCCCAAGCTGAACCCTTCCGGCATTCCAGCGTTCGAACAGAATACGCAGCGCACCTGCCAGCAACGCGGCGCCGAACCATGCCTCGGGCGACTCGCTGAAGCGCAGGGTCTGACCGTCCCACGCCAGATGTGGACAGTCATCATCGTGCGCGGCCCAGAACATGCCGCCGCGCTGCCCATTCGGCCAGTCGCCCAGCCGCTGCGCACGTACCGTAAGAGGCGGCTCGCGCACCTGCTCGTCGTACTGCGGAGCGGCGTAGACCTCACTGTAGAGGTCATACAGACGCACCTGGAGATGGTGAGCCTGGGCACGCAGCCGGGCCTCTTCCCTGCCACTGAGACTGCCAGGTGGTCCATCCAGCGCCGCTCTCAGCGCGGAAAGCTGTGTTTCCACCGGGCCCAGCTGCTGGCGGGAAGTGGGTGGAGGTGGCGGCGGGGGCGGGTCACCCTCCAGGCTGCGGGCCGGATCGCTGTACTCCCGGCTGCCCCAACCCTGCGGCTCGCGCAACTGAGCGTCCTCAATGACCCACAGGCGATTGGCGACCTCGCGCGCAAAACGCCGGTCGTGGGTGACGATCACCACCGCACCGGCGTAGGCGTGCACCGCCGCCTCCAGAGCCTGGAGGGCCTCGACGTCCAGGTGGTTGGTAGGCTCGTCCAGCAGCAGCAGATCGGCCCGCAGCCCACTGACCAGCGCCAGCCCCGCGCGCGCCCGCTCGCCGCCGGACAGCACCTCGGGCGTCTTGAGCCAGTCGGCAGACGTGAACCCCGCGCCTCCCAGCAGGGCGGGCGCACGCGACCCGAAGCGCCGCTCGAACTGGGCCCGCAGGCCCTCACCCGGAGTCAGGCCGTGCCAGATCTGGTCCAGGCTGGCCACGCTGACCCCCACCGCCACCCGCAGGACCGGGGCCGACGCACCCTCGTCCGGAAAGGTTTCTCCGGCCAGCAGGCGCATCAGGGTGGTCTTGCCGGTGCCGTTGGCGCCCATCAGGGCCACCCGGTCTCCCTGACGCAGCTTGAACGCCACGTCATGCAGGACCATGTGATCGCCGTACCGCTTGCTCAGATGTTCACCCCAGGCCACCAGTTGCGCCCGTGCCGTGCCGGCCAGCAGACGCATGCGGAGCTGTCGTTCAGGCAGGGGGGCCTCGGTCACGGCCACCCGCTCGGCGCGGCTCCGCATGGCCGAGGACCGGCGCCCACGACGGTCGAGCCACTCCACACTGCCCTGCAGGCGGCTGGCTTCACGTTCTCCCAGGCGGTGTGCGCGGGCCTGGGTCCGGCGTTCGAGGTCGCGCTGGGCGCGGGCGCGGCTGTAACCACCCGGGTAGGCGGTGGCCTCGCCGGCCTCCAGCCACAGGCTGCGGGTCGCTACAACGTCGAGAAAATCCCGGTCGTGACTGGTCAGCAGCACGCCGCCCGGAAAGGTACGCAACCACTGCTCGAGCCACTCGCGCATCCGGATGTCCAGATGGTTTGTAGGTTCGTCCAGCACCAGCAGGTCCGGCTCGCGGGCCAGCGCCAACGCGAGCGCCAATCGGGTGCGCTCGCCGCCGGACAGGGTGGCAGCCTCCCTGCCCAGGAACCGGGTCAGGTCCAGCATGCCCAGAATTCGGCGCACGCGCGACGGCCAGGCGTAGGCCTCGGCCACCTCCAGGCGGGCGTGCAGGGCGCTCCAGGCTGCCAGCGTGTCAGGATCGCCCAGGTTGGCTTCCAGCGCCAGCAGTTCGGTTTCCTGCGTACGGTAGGGGTGCGAAGCGTCGACCAGTGCCCGCACGCTCAGACCCGGTGGATGGGCATGGTGCTGCGAAAGCACGCTCAGCCGCAGGTCTTCCCGTTGCCAGATCTCTCCCTCTTCGGCCCGCAACTCGCCGGTCACGATCCGCAGCAGGGTGGTTTTGCCCGCCCCGTTACGCCCCAGCAGGGCCACGCGCTCGCCTGAAGCGACACTCAGCGACACACCAGACAGCACCGGCCGCTCCCCGAAGGTCACGGCCAGCGCTTCGGCGCTCAGCAGGGTCGACACACCCTGGAGGCTAACAAAGTGCGCCCGCCCCGGCCAGTCGGTGAATGGCTTAATGGACGGCCTGAGTGCCTGTGCTGCTCAGGGGGTCTGGGTGGCCGGGGCGCTCAGGGGCACCTTGAGGGCCGTGGCCGTCAGGGAGCGTTTGCCCGCCTTGTAGCCGTTTTTGGACAGCACAAACGCCGTGACATTCAGGGCCTGAGCCGTCGTCAGGGTGCCAGGTTTGTTGCGGGGCATGTTTTTGGCGATGTAACCGTGAAGGTCAGCGACCGGCCGCTTGCCGTCAGCCCACTTTGCCAGGAACTTCTCGCCGATCAGGGCCGGTGAGCGGCCTCCCTGCAACTTGTCGCCGTGACAGCCCTGGCAGCTCTGGGTATACACTCGTGCGCCCAGGGTGACCTGTGCGGATGTGAAGCTGGGCATGGGCGCCGCAGCCGCCTGGCTGCTTCCGGTCTGGGCGCTGCCTGTCTGAGCACTTCCGGGCGCAGCGGCCAGAACTATGGCCAGCGCACCCGCGAGTCCCAGACTCGCGCCAGAAAGACGAAGTACAGAACGATGCATCATGGTCAACCTCCTGAACAAATCAAGGACATCGGAACCGGGGCACGTGATCTGGGGGACCTGAGGACAGAACCCGTCTATCGTACACCCGGACCACACTCCCTGAACCCCGGCCGGTATCATTGCGCCTGCCATGATGTGTCTTTCCTCGCCCGACACCCTTTCCACACCCAGAAGCTGGGTGGTGGCGGCCCTGTACCAGTTCCGGGCCATAGAAGACCCAGCCGCGCTCCGGGGCATCCTGCAGGACCTCGCCCAGGAGCTGCAGCTGTGTGGCACGCTGCTGGTGGCTTCCGAAGGCATCAACGGCACAGTGGCTGGCTCCCGTGAATCCATTACCGCCCTGCATGACCGCCTGCTGGAGCTGGGCTTTACCCGCCTGGAGTACAAGGAGAGCCTGAGCCCTCACCAGCCGTTCAAACGGCTGAAGGTCCGGCTGAAAAAGGAGATCGTGACGCTGGGAGTCCCGGTCGAGCCGCGTGAGCAGGTCGGCACCTATCTGAGCCCGGACGAGTGGAACGCCCTGACAGCCGATCCCGATGTCATCGTGGTGGACACCCGCAACCGCTACGAGGTCCAGGCCGGCACCTTTCAGGGAGCAGTCAATCCGGGTCTGGACAGCTTCCGGGAGTTCCCGGCGTGGGTGGATGAACATCTGGCCGGGGCCGAAGGCAAGCGCATCGCGATGTTCTGCACCGGCGGCATCCGCTGCGAGAAAAGCACCAGCCTGCTGCGGCAGAAGGGCTTCCAGGAGGTTTACCACCTGCAGGGGGGCATTCTGCGCTACCTGGAGGAAGTGCCGCGCGAAGAGAGCCGCTGGGAAGGCGAATGCTTCGTGTTTGACGGCCGGGTAACAGTCGGGCATGGACTGACGCCGGGAGGAGGCGAGATGTGTCACTCGTGCGGCTGGCCGCTGACCGGGGAAGATCTGGCCAGTCCCCGGTTCGAGCGTGGGGTGAGCTGCCCGCACTGCCACGCGGACACCACCGAGGCCCAGAAGGCCGCCTTCCGGGACCGCCAGCAGATGTACGACCGCGGGCAGCTGTGAGCGCGACTGCCACTTTGCTGGCGCCCGCTCAGCTGATTCTGGTGCGCCATGGACAGACCGCCCATAACCTGGAACGGCGCATGCAGGGACATATCGACGCGCTGCTGGACGACACCGGCCATGAGCAGGCCCGGAAGCTCGCCCAGCACCTCAAGGCCCTGGGTGTCCGCGATCCGCTGATTCACAGCAGCGACCTGCAGCGCGCCGCAGCCACCGCCGAGGCGCTGCACACAGTTCTGGGCGGCTCGCTGCACCGTTCCCCTGACCTGCGCGAGATCGGGCTGGGCGAGTGGGAAGGCCAGCTTTACGCCGAGATCGAGACCGCGCATCCGGAGCTGTACGGCCGCTTCTGGGATGGAGATCCGGACTGCTGCGCTCCGGGCGGCGAAACCCCTCAGCAGTGTGGGGACCGGGTGCTGAGGCACCTTGAGCGGCACTGGCCGGCTGCCGGACAGACTGTCATCGTGGTATCTCACGGCATTGCCGTCGGCGCCGCACTGACGCGGCTGCTGGGTCTGGATTACCAGCAGACCTTCCGCGAGCGCACGCTGCTTCATCTCAACACGGCGTACTCCACGCTGACGCTCGACCCCCAGACACGGGAGATCCGGAGTACCGTACTGGCGCAGTCCGGGCACCTGGACAGCTAAAGTCAGCTTTAAGGGCTACAGCCGCCCCCGGGCCCGGATCTGGACCACATCCACGCGGTCCGTGGCCCGGGGCGCGCCTTCAAGGACGCGGATCCCCAGATAAAGACGGCCTGTCCGGAAGCTCTGGTTCAGCTGCTCTCCCTGCAGGACAACAGGCGTTCGCTCGTGCGGTCTCAATGTGACTTCTGCCAGGGCCTGCCCTCCTGCTGGTCCCGTACAACGCAAGGTATTCCCATATCCGGGGACGCCGGAGGACACAACCGGGCACGGCGGACGTGACGCAGAAGCAAACACCTGCAGGCGCACCAGGGGTGCGGCACTGCGGGAAACGAGCAGGGCGCCAAAAGTGATGTCCTGATAAGGCAACCGGGGAATCTCCAGACGGTCCAGCTGATTCTCTGCCATGTACAGGACTTCAGCGGGCTTGAGGTTATTCACGGCATAGAGGAAGTCAAAGTCAGGAACAGCAGTTTCGGGCAGAGGAATCACGCCACAACTGGCCAGCAGCGGGAGCAGCAACAGAAGCTTCAACTTGTGCACAGCTCACATTAGGTGACAGACCTATCAAGGCTTGCCTCAGATGAGGTGCTACGCGCTTCAGTCAGACCCTCCTCTACCCGTCCATGCGCTGCACGCTGCTCCCGGCCACACTCTTGGTCACCAGTAGGCGGCTGGGCAGGCGCTCGGAGAGGCTCTCGACGTGCGTGACCACGCCGACCATGCGGCCCTGAGTCCGCAGGTTCTCCAGCGCGCCAGCCACAGCCTCCAGGGCCTGGGGATCCAGCGTCCCGAAGCCCTCGTCCAGAAACAACGCGCCCAGAATCTTATTGCCGGCCAGATAGTCTGACAGGGCAATCGCCAGCGACAGGGAGGCCAGAAAGGTCTCCCCTCCGGACAACGTTTTGACGCCGCGCACCTCGCCGGCATTCCAGAGGTCCTGCACCACGTACTCCCCGCTGGCCAGGGCCAGACGGTAGCGTCCGTCACTGATCTCGTGCAACAGGATTCCCGCGCGGGTCAGCAGTTGGGCCTCAACTTCAGCCAGTAGGTACTGCTGGAACTCGTTGGCCTTGAGCGTCCCGGTCAGGGTCTGCCAGGTGTCCAGGCGGCGCCCGGCCTCGGCAGCCTGGGTCTCGATCTCAGCCTTGCGGCCAAGACGCTCGTGCAGCGCACGTTCCTGCTCGGCGAGGCGCCCGGCCTGCTCGCGGGCATTTTGCAGCTCAGCCTCAGTGGCGGTTAGTTCCCGTGAAACCTGCGTCAGCTCCGCCGGATCATAGGGCGCCGCCCCCAGCTGGCGCTCCAGGTCCACCAGGGCCTCGCGCAGCTGCGCGATCTGGGCGGTGTGCGTGCGGGCCGCTTCCTCCAGGGCCACGATTTCGCGTTCGTCCATTCCAGCGTGACGGGCCTGCTCGGCACTCAGGTTCAGGGTCTTCAGGGCCGCGCCCAGAGCTTCCTGAGCTTCCCGGGCGTCCGTGTCACGACGCGCGGCGCTGGCCTGAGCCGCTCCAAGGGTGGCCTTTGCCGCAGCAACCTCGCCCTGCGCACGGGCCAGGGAGCCCTGGGCCGCCTGCACCCGGGTGCGCAGCCCCTGAATCTCGGCCAGCAGGGTACGGCGTGCTCCGGCTGGATCTGCGCCGGCCTCGCGTACACGCGCTGCCAGTCCCGCCAGCAGGCGAAGGGCCTCCGTCTGGGGATCACCGGGAATCAGGGCTTCAGCGCTGCGCAGGTCGGTTTCCCGCTGCCGCAGCTGGGCCTCCCAGTCGGCATTTTCCTGGCGCTTTTCCTCCAGCCATTTCTGACGGGTGGCCAGTTGCGAGCGCAGATCGCTGAAGCGGGTGCGCCGTTCCTGCAGGGTCGCGTTCAGGGCAGTGACGCGGTCTTCAAGCGCTCCCAGGTTCACGACCGGGGCACTGGGCAGCTGGCGGACCGTCTGGCCACACAGCGGGCAGTCGTCCCCGACATGCAGGTGCGCGCGGTGCGAGGCCAGCCCCGCTTCCAGGCGGGCCGCGTCCAGCGCCTGCTGCGCGGCTTCCAGATCTGTCTTGGCTGCCCTACCCTCGCGCTCCACCCGATCACGTTCGGCAGCCTCGCGTTCCTGGGTCTGCTCCTCGGCCTGAAGCCGGGCACGCGCCGCGCCCAGCGCCGTCTTCTCGGTTTCGATCTGAACGCGCTCCACACGCAGGCGCTCGGCCTTCTGGGCTGCCTCTCGCGCCGCAAAGTGGGCGTCCTCGTCCCAGGGCAGTGGACTCGGATGGGTGGTCTGGGGCGTGCCTCCAGCACGGCGCAGGCGGGCGGCGTCAGCCTCGGCTTCGCGCAGGGCACCCTCGCGGGCTTCGAGTTCGGGGATTTTGGCCTCGGCCTGTTGAGCAGCGTGCAGGGCGGCCTCTGCCTGCGCCGCGGCGGCCTCCGCCACACGCGCGGCTTCCTGGGCGCGGGCCAGCTCGCGCGCTTCACGCTCCTGGGCAATCCGGGCGCGCTCAGCAGCGTCCAACAGGGGCAGGACGCCCGCCACACGCCGCGCACGGGCAGCGCGCTCGGCACCCTCCTGCACGCTGGCTGCGCGAATTTCCAGACTGCCCAGGCGGCGCAGCGCGTCCTCACGGGCACGCCAGACCTTCTCCTGGTCGCGCAGACGCTGCTGCTGGGCCAGCAGCCGCTCGCGGGTGTCGGTAAGGCGCTCGGCATGCGCGTCGGTTTGCTCCCTCTGCTCGCGGAGGGCGGCGGCCGCTGCGGGCGTAACGCCGGCGTACTCGCCGTCCAGCAGCGTATTCAGAGTCTGCGACTGATGCTTGAGTTCCTTGGTGCGGTCCGACGCCACGCGCTGCATGGCCTGCACATGGTCCAGGCCGGTGAGCTCGCCCAGCAGCGCCTGACGGTCCTTGCCGCTGCCGTGAAGCAGCCGCGAGAATTCCCCCTGCGGCAGCATCACGCTGCGGGTGAAGGTCCGGAAGTCCAGCCCCACCGCCTGCCGGATCCGCTCGTTCACCCCTTTCATGCCGCCCTCGGACAGGTTGGTCCAGCGTCCGTCCTCGTCCAGGCGTTCGAAGCGCACCTCGTTCTCGGCCTGCTTGCGCCCCTTGGTGCGAGAAGCCCGGTAGGTGGTCCCGCCGACCTCGAAGGTCAGCGATACGTTCAGGCCGCGCTCGCCCTGAGAGATCAGCGCGTCCAGGCCGCTGCCACCCAGCCGTTCGGTGTGGCCGTACAACGCGAAGGTCATGGCGTCCAGCAGGCTGCTTTTACCACTGCCGGTGGGACCGACCAGGGCAAACAGCTCCAGGTCCGTGAAGTCCAGGGTGGTGTACTGACGGAAGGCGGTAAAGCCCTGCAGGTCCAGTCTGACCGGCCTCATAGCACCTCTTCCTCAGTGCGGGCGGCCTCGTCAGCCTGCCGGAAGGCGGCGCGCAGGTCGTCGGGAAGCTCACCGCGCCGTTCCTGGTGGTAACGCTCGTACAGGTCCAGCAGGCTCAGGCCTTCGCGCCGGAGGTCCGGCACCAGCAGATCCTCCTGGGCAGCGTCAAGGTCCACTGCCAGCGTGTTGGGCGCCACCCGCAGCACCCGGTCCTTCAGGCCCGGCAGCGCGGTGCCGGCCGGAGCGCGCACCACTACCTTCAGCAGGCCTGGAAAATCCTTGAGGGCCTCCAGCCGCGCCTCGACATTCTCCAGGTCCACCCGCACGGTCCGCAGTTCCCGTCCGCTGGCCAGCGGAACCGGATGCACCTGCGCGGGCCGCCCGGGCGAGACCTCGACCAGGTTGATCTGCTTCTTTTCGCCGCCCTCACCGAAGTCCAGCTGAATGACACTGCCGGGGTAGCACGCCAGGGGCGCGTCGGAAACAGTCTGCGGCTTATGGATGTGACCCAGCGCCACGTACTGCGCACCTGCCGGCAACTGCAGCCCGGACAGGGTGTACTGGTTGGTCAGGTCGAACTGAATGGTCCGTTCACTGCCGCTGGGCACCGCGCCGTCCAGCGTGGCGTGCATCATCAGCATGTTCACGCTGCCCGGACGGAAACCCTCACCCAGGCGGCGCAGGAAAAAACCCATGCCCTCGCGGTACTTCTGACGCCAGGCACCGGTGTCGCCTCCCAGCAGGTCAGCCGCCTTGACCAGCCTCCGCTCGGACAGGTAAGGCAGCGCTCCCACGGTCAGGGTCTCGCCGCTGCGGGTTTCGACATGCCGGACCATCTGCACCGGGTTGGCAGTGGGCTGGGCGACCGCCTGAATCCCGACCCAGCCCAGCAGCCCCGTCACGCTGTCGAGCCGCGCGGCGCTGTCATGGTTGCCGGCAATCACCACACCAGGGACACCGGCGTCGCGCAGCCGCAGGAAAAAGTCGAATACAGCGTGCTCGGCATCAGCTGAAGGGTTGCCGGTATCGAACAGATCACCCGAAACGAGCACTGCGTCCACCCGCTCGGATTTGGCCAGGGCGGCAATCTCGTTCAGGGCTTCATGAACTTCCGGCGTCCGGTCAAAGCCCCGCAGGTTCCGTCCCGCATGGAAATCCGCGGTGTGAAGTACGCGCATGACGGAAAAAATAGCATGCACTGAGGTCCGGTTTCTGGCGTGAACAGCGGGACGAGCGCGTCGAGGCCGGATCGAGGGTGCGTCATTGCCCTGAGTCGCAACGTGCTCAAGTGAAGCTTCTATCTCCGGATGGCCAGGACTGGAACCCGCATCTCGGCCTCGGACCAGCCACCGTGCAGCCCACGCTGTGAAGTGCCACTCCTGCGCCGCGCCAGAGCCAGCCCCTGGTTGGCCACCGCAATCAGGTTGCCGGTTCTTGACCTGAAGGGTGAATCTGCACCTGGGCCGAACAGACCGGCTTCCCAGGCTTCATCGGCCTCAAACACCGCCGCGTAAGGGGCCAGCAGGTCAGTCGCCTCCTGCATTCGCTGAGGGTCAACCCGGAAATAGGCTGCGCGCTCCTCTCCTGCCATTGGGGACAGCAACAACTCCCGGAACTGCTCGGACTGAACAACGGGAATGACCCCCTGCACACTCTGATCGACCTGTCCATGATCCGCGGTCACGACCAGCAGGGTCCTGCCGTTGTCCGGCAGGGCGTCCAGCAGACGGCCCACGGTCAGATCGATTGCGGCAAGCTCATCGGCCGCCTGCTCGCTTGACGGCCCGAAGGTATGGCAGGTGGAATCATAGTCAGGCAGGTAGACCATGACGTAGCGGGCTTCCTCATTTCGGACAAGCTGCGCGGTCAGGCTGGCGGCCGTGCTCTGGAATGGATACCCTACGTAGGACGCTCCAGCGCAGCACCACCGGGTCAGGAAGCTCTGCTCGTACTCCTCAGGCATCACCACTGCACAGGGAACGCCAAGCCCTGAGATCTGCTGATAGATGGAAGGCACAGCGGCCAGAAACGACGCTCCGGTGACAGGCTGCCGGTCAGCAACATCGTGCATCCGGATCAGGTTCACGGCCTGACCGAGCTCCTCAAGCCACACGGAAAGCCCCAGGTATCCGTGTTCTGCCGGAGCGCACCCGGTGTGCAGGGTGGTCAGCGCTGCCATCGTGGTTGAGGGAAAGACACTGGTTGCACTGCTGAGTCCATGCTCGCCGATCAGACGTGCAACATTTGGAGTAACGCCCTGGTGAACGGCCTTCTGCAACTGCTCAAGTCCCAGGCCATCAACGACAAGCAGAATGATCGTCTCCACTCCCGCCAGGGGAAGTGGCGTGTCAAACTCCGCATGGGCGCTAAGAACGCCGAAGTGGCCGCTCAGGGTCGTGACGAGGTTGAGGATGCTGCCTCCGTGGTAATCGGGAGCCAGTTCAGGACGCACGGCGGGCATGCAGCAGGGTAAAGGGCAGCGGACATGGTGAGCAAGCTGGACTGTTGCCTGCCATCCGCTTCATCCCAGGATCACGCGCGCCCACCAGTGGCAATGTTCACCTCTCTATGTGTATGTCTGTCATGGCAATCTGCTCAGTTCGTCCTGGTCCGAACGAAGCCGTGCGAAAAGAATAAGGTCCTCGAAGGTGCCGCCTTTTTTCGCGTCGCCTCGCAGCAGGCCCTCGCGCCTGAATCCTGCTTTTTCCAGCACGCGTGCCGAGGCTGGGTTCCGTGGAAAGACGGTGGCCTGAATGCGGTGCAGCGCCAGAGTACCGAAGCCGAAGTTCAGGGCGGCAGGTACCGCCTCCGAGGCGTAGCCGCGCCCCCAGTACGGCACGCCCAACCAGTACCCGAGTTCAGCCCTGGACTGGCCCGGTTCAGGCGTGAGGGTCACGCTCCCCAGCAGCTCGGAAGTGTCTGCAAGCGTGATCGCCCAGGAAAAGGCCCTGCCTTCTTCGGCGGCAGCACGACGGGAGCGGATCCAGGTTCTGGCCAAATCAGGCGGATAAGGAAACGGAATGGACAGCATCCCTGCTGCTACCTCCGGAGAACTGAGCAGCGTAAACACGTCTGCTGCGTCTGCCTCACCGAAAGGCCGGAGCAACAGGCGGTAGGTAGTCATTTCCGGGATGGGGCCTGACTCGTGGCGCATTGTGTAGCGGCAGGTTACTCTTTCAACTTCAGCCAGAGTGACTGAACAGCAGTTATTGCACGGCAGTCAGCCATGACGCGGTTAAAGCTGCCGTCGGATACCCCTGATCATGCAGGCCTGAGCACCTCAGCACGCCGCTCCTCTTTCTTCTGCCACAAACAGAACCGGGGAACGGGCGCTATTCTTTTCCTTATGTCACACGCCCTCCCCAATGAACCGTTCCGGGTGACCGGGGGCGTCAATAAGGTGCGTTTCCGCGCCGAAAGCGGCTTTACCGTCATGACCGCCCGGCTGCGCAACAACGACGGCGAGGACCCGGACGCCACCGTGATCGGCATGATGCCTCCGCTGGACGCCGGGGACAGCTTCAGCGCTGACGTGCTGATGGAAGAGCACCGCGAGTACGGCTACCAGTACCGCGTACTGAATCTGGTGCTGGAGGCCACCCCGGCCGATCTGACTGAAGCTGGCGTTGCCGCGTATCTGGAAGCGCGGGTCGGCGGCGTGGGCAAGGTCCTGGCAGGACGCATTGCCAAGGCCTTTGGACCCGCGACCTTCGATCTGCTGGAAACCGAGCCGGACAAGCTGCTTCAGGTGCCTGGAGTCACCGCGTCCACCCTGCACAAGATGGTGCAGAGCTGGTCGCAGCAGGGCCTGGAACGCCGGCTCCTGGCCGGTCTCCAGGGCCTGGGGCTGACCATCTCACAGGCCCAGCGGGCCGTCAAGCATTTTGGAGAAGCCGCACTCGAACGCCTGACTGCCGATCTTTTCGCACTCACGGAAGTCGAGGGCATCGGGTTCCTCACGGCCGACAAGCTGTGGCAGTCGCAAGGCGGCGCACTCGATGATGCCAGACGGCTGACCGCTGCGGCCGTGTACGCCCTGCAGCAGGCAGCGCAACAGGGTGGACACTCCTATCTGCCGCGCAGCCGGGCCGAGCGGGGCGTGGCCCACTACACGCGGGTAACGCAGGCGCAGGCCCAGATGGCCGTCGACACTGCCGTGGAACTCGGGCGCCTCAGTGACGACACGCCGCCTCTGCTGGACACCCAGGACCCTCTGCACGACGGCACACGTATCTATCTGCCGCACGTCCTGCGGGCCGAGAAGAAACTGGCTGGGCTGATCCGCACCCTGCTGGCCACGCCGCCCAGCGGCGAGTGGAGCGTGCCGGCGGGCGCCTCCAAAGGGCTCTCGGAGGAGCAGGCCCAGATTCTCGACCTGCTTGAAGATCACCGTCTGGTGGTGCTGACTGGCGGCCCAGGAACCGGGAAAAGCACGACGACCCGCGCCGTTGCCGACCTGGCCGAGCGTCTTGGGCTGGAAGTCGGGCTGTGCGCCCCGACCGGCAAGGCAGCCCGGCGTCTGGGTGAGGTGACCGGCCGCACCGCCAGTACGATTCACCGGTTACTGGGTTACGGCCCGGCCGGCTTCCGGCACAACCACCTGGAACCGGCCCCCTACGACCTGCTGATCGTGGACGAGGTCAGCATGTGCGGCGACGGCCTGATGCTCTCGCTGCTCGCAGCCGTCCCGCCCGGCTCGCGGGTGCTGCTGGTGGGCGATACCGATCAGCTGCCCCCGGTAGACGCCGGGCTGCCGCTTCACGCGCTGACACACGCGGCACCGACCGTCCGGCTCACGCAGGTGTACCGGCAGGCCGCCGAGAACCCCATCATCCGTGCGGCGCACGGCCTGCTCCAGGGGCAGGCCCCGGCCTGGGGCGACCCGCGCCTGAATCTGATCGAAACGGAGCCGGACGGCGGCGCGCGGCGCGTGGCCCTGACGGTGCGTGAACTCGGTGGCCCCACCCAGGTTCAGGTGCTGACCCCCATGCGCAAAGGACCGCTGGGGGTGGAGATGCTCAACCATCAGTTGCAGAGCCTGTTCAATCCCGGCCAGGGTGGCGTGCGGATCGGCGACAGCGAGGCACGGGCCGGTGATGTGGTCGTGCAGACCAAGAACGACTACACCAACGAGATCTTCAACGGCACACTAGGCACCGTACTCAAGGCCGAAGGCGGGCGACTCACGGTGGACTTTGATGGCAATATCGTGGACCTGGCCGGGGCTGAGCTGTTCAACCTCCAGCTGGGCTACGCCCTGACGGTGCACCGGGCTCAGGGCAGCGAATGGGGCACCGTACTGGGCGTGCTGCACGAGGCTCACATGCCCATGCTGTCGCGCAATCTGGTGTACACCGCCCTGACCCGCGCCCGCGAGCGCTTCTACGCGGTGGGCTCAGCGACCTCCTGGCAGAAGGCGGCCGTACGTCAGCGCGAAGAGCGCAACACGGCCTTGCTGGAGCGGATCAAGGCCAGATAGCAGGGCCACGCACCCTGGCGCGGTTCCCGTTTCCTCCACTCCAGGCCGTTTTCCCTGCTCAGTGGAGCTGTGCTTCTTGGTGGCTCCCTCTTCCCTTTTCGTGAAAGCAGCAGAAAGAGGAGCAACCTGCAGGTTGCTCCTCTTTCTGACTTACTCGGCCAGTGCCTTACTGGACGGGAACGATATTGTCGATCTCAGCAGTGCCCTTGTAGCTGGTCTGGGGGTTGAGCCAGCCCTTAAGCTGCACGCGGTAGGTTCCGGCAACCGGGTTGGGGATCACGACTTCCTCGGAGATGCTTGCACCTGCGGCGCTGGAGGCGATCGTGTTACCGGCACCGTCGTAGACGTACAGGTCCAGATCGTAGGCGGGGTTGCCCCAGTCGGTCTTGATCTTCACGGCCGAGGCGCCGGCGGGCACCACAACGTCATGGTTGTGCTCGGAGGCGACGGGCGTGCCGTCCACAGTCGTACCGACCGTGCCCGTCCAGCTGGTCAGAGGAGAGGTCTGAACGGTGGTGCGGGTGCCGGCGGTGCTGGCGGCCTTCTCGACGGCTGCGTAGGCGTTGGCGTACCCTGCACCGACCTCGTGCTTCTCAAGCTGACGGATCGTGCCGCTCACGGTGAACATAGGATTGGCAGTGCTGGTTACTGCCTCCAAGACGCCGTCGAGGTTGAGGCTGGGGTTGACTTCGAGCATCAGGGCTGCAACACCACTCATGTGGGGGGTGGCCATGCTGGTCCCGGAGATCGAGGAGTACATCGGCTCGGGCGTTGTGCCGTTTTTACCCAGGTAGGGGTCAACAATCGGGCCGCTGGTCGCGCGGGCCGCCACAATGTTCACGCCGGGCAGCACGATGTCGGGGTAGTGGAACTGGTCACCGGGGATACCGCGGCTGGAAAAGCTCGCCAGTTCTCCGGGGACGCCCTTACGCAGGCGGGGGTTGGCCACGTTCATGGTGTTCTTGGCGTGGCCGGCGCCGACCGAGATCACACAGGGGCTGGCACTGTAGGGGTTGAGCGTGTTGTTGTTCGGGCCGCTATTGCCGGCAGCGAAGTTGACGATCATGCCGAAGTCGTAGGCGCGCTTGGAAGCGATGCTGATGGGGTTGTAGGGCGCGAACTGGCTGCCTGAAGTGCCCCACGAGTTGCTGATGATCCGCACGTTATAGGTTTCGCGCACGTCAGGCTTGAATACAAAGTCAAAGCCCTGCAGCGCGTACAGGATGCTGATCGCGTCACCCGCACCCACGCCGACCAGGGTCGCACCAGGGGCCACACCCTTGTACTTGCCGCCAGCGGACATCTGACCACTGCCGGCGATGGTGCTGGCGACGTGGGTGCCGTGGCCGCTGGTCAGGTCAGAGTTCGGCGTATCCACATACAGTGCGCCACTCAGGCCAGGAGCAACGATTGGCGCGACGATCTTGACGTTCTTCTTCATGTTGGGGAAGTCGCCGTGGGTGCCGTCCACGCCAGAGTCGATCACGGCCACGCCGACACCCTTACCGGTAGTCTTGAACGCGGTGCGGGCGACGTCACCCTTGATGTACGCGACGCTCTCGTCCAGGAAGTACTCCAGGGGGCGGTCCTGGTAGATCGAGAGCAGGCCGTACTGCTGCAGGTTGCTCTGCAGGGTGCTGACCAGTTCGCGGGTAATGGGGGCCTTGACGGCGACCATAGGCAGTTCACCGAAGGCACCCAGACCGTCACCCAGTTTGATGCCCAGCTTGCTGGTGATGAAATCCACTGCCGGCGTCACGGCGTCGTCGAAGTTGAACGACAGGATCAGGGTGCCGACCGAGCCGTCGTAGTTGATGCTGGGATCAATCACGGCGTTGGTGGTCGTGGCATTGGCTGCGGGGGTCGAGTACAGCGCGGTGCAGGCGCTCATCGGGGTGGGTGTGGTGGGAGCTGGTTCAACAATCCTCTTCTTGCCCCCCTTGGACAGGCTGCTGATCTTGCCGGAGTTGGCAGGGGCAGCGCCCTGTTGCGCCTGAGGACCATTGGCCTGCTGTCCGCACGCAGCGAGGATCATGGTGGCGGAAAGTGTAATGGCGTGAAGTTTCTTGTTCTTCATGGTGTTCCCCCTGGGTGCCGTGAGGCGTTGAAGCTTTTTGGTGTGACCCCAAGGTAAAAACCTGCACTCAAAAAAAAGACAAAAACCCGGACGTGGCATCTATAGGGAATCTTTAATTTACATACATCCGCTTGACAACGTGTCCAGCACAGGTTTTCCCGCAGCCAATGTTTAGGAACGCGCCAGCAGAGAGTCCTCCAGGGTCAGTGTGATCTGCCGGCAGTTCAGGGCATCAACCGTGACCTTGCTCAGGCTTCCCCGGGTTCAGCAGGCTCATGCTTCTGCCAGTTCCGGTGGCGTGCTAGAATCAAATCCCGGAGGCCGAGCGCCCCGGTTTTTCGTTTTATGCCCCCACTCAACCCGCTCCGGGGGGCAGGCGCTCGCGGTCAGTCATGAAATACATCTTTGTTACGGGCGGCGTTGTCAGCAGCCTTGGAAAGGGCGTGGCCAGCGCCAGCCTGGGCGCCCTGCTGCGGGCGCGCGGCTATAAAGTCACGGCCGTCAAAATCGACCCCTACATCAATATCGACGCAGGCACCATGCGTCCCTACGAGCACGGCGAGGTCTTCGTGACCGCCTCGGGCGCCGAGACCGACCTGGACATCGGCAACTACGAGCGCTTCCTCGATCTGGACATCCCGGCAGGCAGCAACATCACCACCGGGCAGGTGTACCAGGAAGTGATCCGCAAGGAACGCGCCGGCGATTACCTGTCGCAAACGGTGCAGGTCATTCCACACGTGACGGACGAGATCAAGCGCCGCATCCGGGTGGCAGGTGAAACAGCCGGCGCCGAGATCGTGCTGATCGAGGTCGGCGGCACGGTGGGCGATATCGAGTCGCTGCCGTTCCTGGAAGCTATCCGTCAGTTCAAGTTCGACGAGGGCGACGAGAACGTGCTGTTCCTGCACCTGACCCTGGTCCCGTACCTGGGTACCAGCAACGAGTTCAAGACCAAACCCACCCAGCACAGTGTGGCGACCCTGCGCAGCGTCGGGATCAGCCCGGACATCGTGATGGTGCGCAGCAAGACCAAGCTGCCGCCCGAGATCACGCGGAAAATCGCTCTGTTTACCAGCGTGCGCGAGAACCGGGTGTTTTCCAGCTATGACGTCGGCCACGTCTACGAGGTGCCGCTGGCTCTGGAAGAACAGGGGCTCGGGAAGGTCGTGGAGGATCTGCTGGGCCTGGAGCGCACCATGCCCAACCTGGGCGTGTGGACCAACGCGGTCCGGACCATCAAGCAGCCCACCCGCGAGGTCACGATCGCCATTGCCGGGAAGTACACCGAAATGCCCGACGCCTACCTGTCGCTGATGGAATCGCTGACCCACGCAGGCATTGCCAACGACGCGCGCGTAAACATCCGCTGGGTGAACGCCGAGGAACTGACCGAGAGCGGTGAAGGCGGCCTGGCCACACAGCTGGGCAACGCCGACGGCATCCTGGTCCCGGGCGGCTTCGGCATCCGCGGCATCGAGGGCAAGATCAAGGCCGCCGAGTACGCCCGCACGCGCGGCGTGCCGTACCTGGGCATCTGCCTGGGGATGCAGATCGCGGTGATCGAGTACGCGCGCCACGTCGCCGGCCTGGAGGGAGCCAACAGCGCGGAGTTCGATGAATATGCGCCGCACAAGGTTATCGACCTGATGCCCGAGCAGCTGGAAGTGGGCGGGAAGGGCGGCACCATGCGCCTGGGCGACTGGCCCATGGATCTGCGCGGCGGCACCACCATCGCCGAACTGTACGGCGTGCCGCAGGGCGGAACCGTCAAGGAACGTCACCGTCACCGCTACGAGGTCAATCCTGCCTACACGGAGCAGCTGCAGGACGCCGGGCTGACCATCAGCGGCGTGACCCCCGGTGTGGCCGGACGCGGCGCCGGTCTGGTGGAAAGCGTGGAAATCGCCGGGCACCCCTTCTTTGTGGCGCTGCAGGCACACCCTGAGTTCAAGAGCCGCCCCATGCGCCCCAGCCCGCCCTTTGCCGGCTTCGTGAAAGCTGCGCTCAGAGGGCAGAGCTCGGACGAGCAGGGCACCGAGGCGACCACCGCCAGCGTCTGAGTGATCAGATTAGACCACCCCTGAGAGAAATCTCAGGGGTGGCCTTGTTGAGCCCCGCTGCTGTCCTTGTGAAGGGTGGACTGAGCTCAGGCATGGCCAGCTGATCTGCTCAGATTCTTGCTGCACGGAGCTTCTGGCACTGGGGACAGAAATGGGTCCCGCGCTGCCCCAGCACGATCTTCTCGATGGAGGTGCCGCAGCGTTCGCACGGCTGCCCTTCACGGGCGTACGCACGGTGACTGAACTGGAACAGGCCACTGACCCCGTCGTGCTGCTGGTAGGTTCCGTCACTCAGGGTGCTGCCGCCGGCTTCGACGGCTGCCGTCATCACCTCGCGGATGGCCTGGTACAGCCGCCGCGCCTCGTCCGCCTTCAGTCGCGTCTGGGCCGGGTGAATGCGGGCCATCCACAGGCTTTCGTCGGCGTAGATGTTGCCCACTCCGCTGACAGGCTTCTGGGACAGCAGCCAGGGCTTGACGGCGCCGCACTGGGCCGCGGCCTTCACGAACTCCTGCTCCCGGAAGTCCTCGGACAGCGGCTCGGGGCCCATGCCAGCCAGTGTAGGCATCGTCTTGTACTCGCCTGGACGCACCACCGCCATCTTGCCGAAGCGGCGCGAGTCGTCGAAGTGCAGTGTGCCTCCGTCGGTGCTCAGCGTCACCCGGGTGTGCTTGCCTCCCTCCAGACGAAAGCCCCCGGTCATGCCCAGGTGCACGATGAGCTCCAGGTCGTGCGGGTCCTCATCGGCCGCGTCGGCTGCCACGAGCTGCAGCATCAGGTACTTGCCGCGCCGGCTCAGGCCCCGCACACGCCGGCCCTCGGCAAGGTGGGTATCGCGGTAGCGGTGCGGCGAGTCATGCTCGACCCGCTGAATCACGCGTCCCTTGAGAAGAGGCTCGATCTTGCGGCGGGTGGTTTCCACTTCCGGCAGTTCCGGCATAGGCCGAGCATAGCGGCCCGGCAGGCACCTACACCGTAAGCGTAGACTCGGGCTCATGTCCACATTGCTTCTGACCGGTTTCGTGCCGTTTCATACCCATCCTGTCAATCCCTCGGCAGAGGCCGTACAGGCGCTGAACGGCGAGCAGGCCGGTGCGCTGCGCGTCCACTCGGCGCTGCTGCCGGTCGAACCGCGCTCGGCCATGCAGACGCTGAGCCGACTGATGGATGAACTGCAGCCATCCGGAGTGCTGCTTACCGGGCTCGCAGCGGGCCGGCCGCAGGTCACGCTGGAGCGGGTGGCCGTGAACGTCATGGATTTCAGCATTCCCGACAACGCAGGAGGTCAGTACCAGGACACCCCGGTCTGCACCGGGGAGGACGCGCCGGCCGCTTACCTCAGCAGCCTGCCGTTAAGGCGCATCCTGGCGGCGTGGCACGACATCGGGATTCCCGGGCACATCAGCAACACCGCTGGCCTGTATGTCTGCAACGTCGTGATGTATCACGCGCTGCATCAGCTCCACCTCAGAGGACGTGCAGAGGTGCCCTGCGGCTTCCTGCATGTGCCGGCCAACCCGCAGGTCGCCCTGAGTGTCGCTGGGGACCGGCCACCTCTGCCCTATCTTCCTCAGGAAGAAATTACCCGCGCAGTGCGCACCGCGGCGCAGACCATGGCAGGCCAAAACGAGGTGTGCGGCAGTCAGACCCGGAAAGAGGCCCCTGCTGGCTTGCTTGTCTGACGCCCTCAGACTGATCGCCTCTGACTTTTCCGCAGATGACCAGGGAGCGGCGCTTTCATGCTGCCCCAGCTTATGGAAAAGGCGCCCGGCCTGACTGCCAGCTGCCCTGGGGCCCTCCGGACCAGTGCCAGTCGCCTTCCATGGGGCGGCTACTTAGTGCGGCCTTCACGGCATTCAGCGAAACCCGGCGGGCAAAGCGGGTGCGTGCGTGCCATGCGGCCAGCGCACGATCGGGATCAGCGGGCCGCAGTCCCCGCAGTGCTGCGGCCGCCCGGTTGACTGCCAGATCGAAGAGCGCTGCGGGCACCTCGCCGGAGGGATTCTCGCCCGAAGGATCGGGGGACATGAGAAAAGGACGGTCTTCCGGCACAGGTCACGCCCCCACGTGCGCCATCAGGCGGTACGCACCCGGGACGCCTGGGCAGCAATCAGGCCAGCAGTCCAGAGCAGTTCCCGGTGGTGTTCGAGCAGCAGGTCGCGCACAGTCTTGCCGTGCGGCAGCCGGGCAAGCAGCTGCGCCTCGCCCAGCACCGGCAGTACCTCCTGCTCCCACTGGGCCAGCCGGGTCAGGCCAGCGTCGCCGGGCGGCTGCGGGGTCCCGGCCACTGAAGCTATCTGGGTCCACGCGGTCCGCTTGCTGGACGTAAGACCAGCAACCAGCGCCGCTACACGTGGGGGGGGCTGGCCATCGGCCAGTGCCAGCGCCGCACGCACCGAGAAATGCGGGCCGTTCATGGCAGATGCAAACAGCGCTGCCAGATCCGAACTGCTCAGCCTCATGGAGTGGGGTGACCGGCCCCGGCGCGGCGGGGCACGAGTTCGAAGGTGTCTCCGCTGCGGGTCAGGCGACCCTGCTCCAGCAGCCGCGTCGTGACGACGCGGGCCTGCTCGTCATTCAATGGGCTGCTGCGGTTCAGGTCCGCCAGAGTAAAGCGGCCACCCAGGCGGTGCGCGAGGCGCTCGACCATGCGTTCCTGAATGTCGGGGCGCGGGCCGGTGCTGAGCTGGCGCGCAAACAGGCGCCAGACCAGTACAGCGACCAGCAGACCAGCCAGCAGTTCCAGGGGCAACAGCCGGGCTGCAAGTGCCGGATCGCCGACCTGCTGGCCAAGCTCGCGCAGGGCAGAGCGGGCCGCCAGCTGCTCCTGGGCTGCGCCGTTGGCTTCGAGCCGCCGCAGGGCACCACGGGCCCGCAGGTACTGCATCACCCCACCCAGATCACCGCGCACATAGGCAGCGCCATAAGCAATGAGGGCCGCAGACAGCCCTGCGACAGCCGGAAGAATCAGGCGGATGGCGTTCACGTCCTGCATGCTACGGCCTGAGGGGAAAATGGACCGTTACCTGCTCCCATTGCCTGCGCCTGTACGCCGTCCCGGGCGGGTCCGCCGAACCGCTGTCCGCAGGGTCAGCAGCGCCGCAGCCGGGTCGCCCGGTGCATACCGCGCCGCGTGGTAGGCCGCCCGCACCTCGCCGAGCTGTTCGCGCAGATCCGGGTGCCGGTCGGCCACGCGCTCCAGATAGGCGGTGATGGTCTCGCCGGGAGCCCGTGGGAGACCCAGCTTCGCCCCAAGATCGTGCAGGGCACGCGCTGCCGGATCTCGGGGCCGGGCCTGCGCGCGTTGCACCAGGAGTCCGGGTAAAAAAGCCAGCGCCAGCAGCACCGGGAGCACCATCAGATACGGCGCGCTGCCTACCCCTCCCAGCCCGGCGCGGGTCAGCAGGTCGCGCTGCTGGGCTCCGTCATAGCCGACCACCCAGTCATTCCAGCGGTTCTGGACTGCATCAAACCTGAGCCTGAGCTGCGCGGCTGGGCCGGGTTCCACCGCTGCAGTGGCCTGTGGGCGCGTGAGGGCCGTGCTCAGGTTGGCGTTGACACGCGCTGGGGCGACCACGGCGGTCGGGTCCACCCGCACCCAGCCCCGGTCCGGCAACCAGACCTCAGTCCAGGCGTGGGCATCCTGCTGGCGCACGATCATGTAGCCGCCATCCGGGTTGATCTCGCCGCCCAGGTAGCCGCCCACAATCCGCGCCGGCAGGCCAGCGGCGCGCATCAGGAAGGCAAAGGAACTGGCGTAATGCTCGCAGAATCCAGTGCGGCTGCCGAACAGGAAGGCGTCCACCCGGTTGACTTCCGGCAGGGTGGGCGGCGAGAGCGTATAGGTAAATTCCCCCTGGCGCAGATAATTCAGGGCGGCCTCAATGCGCCGTTCCGGGGAGAAATCCTGCCAGCTCTGCGCCAGTGCGCGGGCCCTGGGGCTCTGGCCTTCCGGCAAAAGCAGGTCGAAGGACAGCCGCTCCCGGTTTTCCGAGACGCCCAGCCGGGCCGGCCGGCTTTCCAGCAGATAGCGCCGCCGTGTTCCCGAGGGCCGGAAGGTTGCAGCCTGAAAGGAACTGGTCAGAACAGCCCCCTGCGGAACCCGGGTGGGGGCGTCCAGGGCCAGCAGCCAGGGGGACCCGTTGGGCTCCAGTGTCAGGCTGTAGGTCCACACCGGTCCGGTCGGTTCCACGCTCGGAGGCGGACCCGGCACGCGCACCTGTGTCCAGGTCACCCCGTCGTAGGCCTCAAACACCGGACCACGCCAGTAGCGGTGCTCAGGAGCTGGCACCGCGCCCTGAAAGTCGGCCCGGAATGCCACACGGTCGTCCTGGGCCAGATCACTGAATTCCCCGGCTGTAATCTGGTTGGCCAGCCCGGTCTGGGCGGGTCCTTGCAGGGGCAAGGTCCACAGCGGCCCGTCTGGCCGGGGGAACAACACGAAGAGTGTCACAGCAACAGGCGCGGCCAGTGCCAGCAGCCGGAGCGCCGGGCGCAGGGTCAGGGTTTTGGGCGGAGGCGCCACCCACAGCGCTGCGGCCGACAGCAGCGCCGCCACACTGAGCAGGGCATGAAGGGCCGTCAGAGGCCCCTGATCATGAAAAAAATGCGTTGCCGTAACGAACAGGCCCAGCAGCGCCAGCAGCCGCCCGTCACGTGGGCTGCGGGTTTCCAGGCTTTTGAGCGCTGCCAGCAGCGCCAGAATGGCGGTGCCGCCGTCTCGCCCCAGCAGGGTGCCGTACTGCGCATTGAGCGCCACGCCTCCCAGACCAGCCAGCAAACCCAGCAGCCACGCCGGCACCGGAGGCAGGGTCCGCCCCGTGCGCACAGCCGCATATGCCAGCAGCGCGAATGTCAGCCCGCTGGCCCAGACCGGCAAGCGCAGTACCAGCGGGAAAAGGGCCACCCCCAGGGCCAGCAGTGTGGCCCGCAGGGCCAGCCCGTCAGGCAGCGCAGGCTTCGGTGACCGCGGAGCCGACACAGGCTGCCCCGGCAGCGGCCTGTAGTGGGCCAGGGCAGTCTGAGCCGCCAGGGCATGGGCCTCGCCGCTGCCCAGTGGCAGATGCACTCCAGGCAGTTCCAGTGAAAACGGGGACCCTTCGGCCCGGAGCGCCTCGACCCAGGCAGCCATACGGGAGAGCCGGGCCTCGGTCTCCCCGGCCGTGTCGGTCCAGGCAAGGTGACGGGCCACACCCTGAGGGGCATCTGTTTCCCGGGTCAGCAACTGTCCGGTACGTGCTGCGTGCCGCCAGGAGATCTGCCGGGGAGAATCCCCCGCCAGGTATGGCCGCAACCCCGAAAAGTCCTCCTGTCCGGGTTGCCGTCTGCGCCCTTCTCCTGACCCAGCACGCTGCCGCAGGGGCGCAGGCGGCGCGCCCGATTCAGGCAGCGGAAAGACCGTCACGGCCTCCGGCACCTCCAGAGCCCCGCGTAATTCCCATAACCCCAGTGGATCAAGGACCGCGACCGGCACGGAGGTCAGCGTCAGCAGGCCACGGGTCGTTGCCGGCACGTACAGCACCGCGCGCGCTGTCTCTCCAGCAGGTACGCGCAGGGTCGCCTGTGCCAGGATTGCAGCGCCGTTCCGGAGCTCGATCCTCAGCAGTCCGGTGGGTCCGGAGGTATGGGCGCGCACCACAAAAGGCGCGGTCTGTCCGGCCACGCTGTGTGATGGCGGGTCCAGGTGCACCGTCAGCCCCCGAGCCACCCGGTTCAGTGGCGCAGCCGTCATGATCCACACGCCGCTGAGCAGGAAGGTCAGGCCATACCCCAGGCTGAGCCCGTAGTTCACGCAGCCGATCAGCGTCAGGACGACCAGCAGCAGAAACCCCAGCCCGAAGCGGGTCGGACGCAACGACAGGCCAGTCGTCATGCTCAGGGAATCGGCGTGTCGGCCAGCACTCGGGTCAGCAGGTCACCGACAGACTGGGATGGATCGCGCAGGGGGAGGCGATGGGCTGCCAGCGACGGAAACACGGCCTGCACGTCTTCCGGCAGCACCATGTCACGTCCCGCAAGGTACGCCCAGGCCCGCGCTGCGGCCAAAAGCGCCAGCAGAGCGCGTGGGCTCAGGCCAGCCTCGAACGCCGGATGTTCACGGGTCGCGCGGGCCAGCAACTGCAGATAGTCCAGCAGGGGCGGAGCAGCGTGCACAGCGTCCACCTCCCGCTGCAGACCTAACAGAACCGGTGCACTCAGCACGGCCGGCAATTCGCGCACGGTCTGGCTGCGCCCGCCGGTTTCCAGCAGATTCCGCTCGGCCCGCGGGTCCGGATAGCCCAGGGTTACGGTCAGCAGAAAGCGGTCCAGCTGCGCTTCAGGCAAAGGCGAGGTGCCCACGAAGGCCGCCGGGTTCTGCGTGGCAATAACGAAAAAGGGGTCAGGCAGGGGGCGGGTCACGCCGCCTTCACTCACCTGACGTTCCTCCATGGCCTCCAGCAGCGCACCCTGAGTACGAGGAGTGGCGCGGTTGATCTCATCGGCCAGCAGCACTTCACTGAACACCGGGCCCGGCTGGAAGCGGAAGGTGGCTGCGCCCGCGTCCCAGATGCTGACGCCCAGCAGATCCGCTGGCAACAGGTCCGAGGTGAACTGCACGCGCCGGAAGTGAAGCCCGCAGGTGCGGGCGAGCGCCTGGGCCAGGGTGGTCTTTCCCACGCCGGGCTGGTCCTCGATCAGCAGGTGCCCGCGCGCCAGCAGACAGGTCAAGGCCAGGCGGACCTGAGTGGACTTGCCCAGAATGACCCGGTCAAGCTGGTCCAGGGACGCGTGCAAAGCCGCGCGCGACGTGCCGGAGGCGGGGAAAGAGACGAGACGGGTCATGTCCTCTCAGCCTAACGGGTCCCCTCTGACAGATCGGCAACAGAACTACCGTCTTCAGATTTGCTCTGCACTGAGCTTTTTCGCACGGCCAGCTTCACGCCGATCAGGGCGCCCAGCAGGTCAAACAGCCAGTCGGTAATGCCGGCGTCGCGTCCTGGCACAAAAGCCTGGTGCACCTCATCAAAGGCGCCGAACCACACCGCGATCAAGAAGGCCGCAGCCCAGCTGGCCGTCGCCCGGCCCAATGAGTAGGCCAGAGCCAGGTAGGCCAGGGCGTGCGCGATCCAGTCAAACGGATGCCGCAGGGCTGGACCGGGGGTCTGCGACTGACTGCTCAGCCACCATATGGCGGCCATAATCAGCAGTGCAGGCACCCACCAGCCGGGGCGAGGCTTCCGGTGCCGTGGCCGTGCCGTCAATGCCGGCTCACTTCCTGATCGCTGGCCAGCCCCTCTTCCTGCCGGGGAACCGGCCCGTGCTGAGGGCCACCTTCCGGGTGCTCCACCAGTTCAATCAACGTGCCCTGGCCCCACTTGGGGTGCAGGAACGCCACGCGTGTTCCGGCGCGGCCAGGAGTGGGCTCGGGGTTCAGGAAACGGGCGCCGTCTGCCCGCAGGCGGGTCATTTCAGCGTCCAGGTCCGCGACACGGTAAGCCGTGTGGTGCAGCCCGGGGCCCTTTTTCTCCAGAAAAGTAGTAATGGGGCTCTCCGGACGGGTGGGCATCAGCAGCTCAATCAGCGTGTCGCCCACCTGAAAAGCGCGCACCCGCACACCCTGTGTGGTGACGTCCTCGTCGGGACCTTCCGGGTGCAGGCCAAGAGCAATATAGGGAGCAGAACCTGCATCCAGGTCGGGCGTGGCAATCGCCACATGGTCGAGCATCAGCGCACTCATGTACCTCAGGGTACGCCCCAGACGCACCGGCCGCGCGAAGTCGAATTCTCAGGCCTGGGTGGGCCTCGCACGCAGGTACCAATGGGCGACTGCGCGCATCACTTCCTTGGCCTCACCGTCGGTCACGCTGACCTGCAGCGTCAACCGGGCTTTACCCTCCTGCGCGTAGGCAGCATGCGCGGCAGGCAGTTCGGCAGGGTCGATCTCAGCGCGGGCCACCACGTTGCCGACGGCCCGGCTCACGTAATGGGTTTCCAGCTTTTCTATCAGCGGCACAGCCTGGTTCAACTGCGCAGTAAACGCACCGGCAAACGCTGCTCCACTGACCGCTTCTGCCAGTAGGAACTGCGCGCCGGCATGAATGGTCCCCAGGTGGTTGCGAAAAGGTGGTGTGTCAGCGCACTGGCCGGTGGCCCAGCCCACGCCCACATCCGTGATCTGCACGCCAACGGTGGCGTTCATGGGGATGGCGTGTAGGGCAGCCTTTACAGCGTCCACGGCAGGGGCAGGCAGAGCGTGTGCGGTCATGAAGACAGTGTGCAGAATTTTTGAACCGAGTTCAAGCAAGGGTGGCATCCCCCGACTGCTTCAGAGAGACCCCGATCGTATGCAGCGGCGCGAAATCCTGTTGCTTCAGCTTCCTCTGCACCCGCAGGGCGGCCTCCAGCTCATCGGCGTCAATGATTCTCAGTGCCTGTAACCTGCCAGTGGCCATCTTTCTGCACCTCGCAGGTGGGGATGACGTTCAGGTACAGGTGGTTGGTCCAGGGAAAGCCATCTTCAAACCCAGAGCCGGCGCAGATATCGGTGTAGAACCACTGTGGCTCACCAGACCCGTTCAGGATCACCAGCAGCACGTGTTGAGCTTCCTTAGGAACCAGATATAACCATTGGAACCCGGAAACCAGCGAGGGCTTTTGCCGCCCACACAGCTCTTCGAGATGGGGCGTTTCAACATGATGGATCTGAAAATCCACCAGCCACCCGGAATCCGAATCACACTCTGTTCGCCCTGTATGTTCCGGAAGAACTTCAGATCATCGCTGCCCTTACGCTTCACGAGGTTACGTGTAGGGGTCTTCCAGATACCGCCTCAAAATGGCCAGAAGCGGGTATGTCCCGTCAATCAGGGCTGCCTCCACCTTCCGGGCATGTGCCCAGGTAGCGTCAGCATGTGCGGCTGTAACGCGCCCGTCCTGAACAGCCTCGTCCAGCTCCTCGCCGTCGATGATGTGGGTTTCGGTCACCTGACCCGCGCGCTCCGGCTCCACTTCCCAGTTGCCGATGACATCCAGGTACAGGTCATCAATCCAGGGCAGGCCATCTTCACCTATCCCCTCGCCGCCATGGACATCAACGTACAGCTGTAAGGGAATGCCGTGTTCATCGAGCATTGCGGTAAGCGCATCACCCATCACAGCTTCGCCACCGCCAGTCGGGTGCACACGGACCCAGCGGTAGCCGTGGTCCAGCACCCGGATCACGCGGTCACCGAAGGCCACGTCCAGCGGACGCACAACCTCATGCGCCGTGAAATCGACGATCACGTGACCCGGCAGGTGCAGCACCACCTGTTCGTGCCGCACCGCCCGGGGCCAGGCGCGCAGGTCGTGAATCTTGCGTTTCATACCGGTCAGCATAGGGCGGGCCGCGCAGAATGGCAGATGAGATATGGCGCCGCGGACTTCCTCCGCGGCGCCACCTCCAAGTTCAGAACTGAGCTCAGGCCAGCTGTTTCAGCGCCTGCAGCATCAGATCACCTTCTACCGCCTGCACCCTGGTCTTCAGACTTTCCAGCGTATCGCCGGGCAGCACCGGCACGCGGGTCTGGGCCAGCACCGGGCCCTCGTCAATGCCGGAAGTTACCAGGTGCACGGTCGCGCCGCTCTCGGTGTCTCCACTGGCCAACACCGCCTCGTGGACCCGGTCACCGTACATGCCGCGTCCGCCGTGGCGCGGCAGCAGGCTGGGGTGGATATTCACGATGCGCCCGGCGTAATACGACAGCAGCCGGGGGCCCAGCTCGCGCATGTAACCGCTGAGCACCAGGGTATCGACCTGCGCCTGAACGAAAAAATCCAGAATGGCCGCGTCCAGCGTGTCAGGATCAGGCACCCTGGCGCTGCTCAGGTGCGCTGAGGCGAGCCCGGCCTCGCGCGCCCAGGCCAGAGCTGGTGAGCGGCTGTTGTTGCTGAGCAGCGCCACCGGCGTGGCATTGAGCTCGCCCGCCGCGCAGGCCGCCGTGATGTGCCGCGCGGCGCTCCCACCATGCGAGGCAAGAAATCCGATTCTCACGAGGACTGAGCGAGTTCCTGCAGCAGGTAGGCGCTGGTCAGGATTCCGTTGTGGTAGTCCTGGAGGGCAAAGCTCTCGTTGGGGCTGTGGGGCGCGTCCTCGTTCAGGCCGAAGTCCACGAACAGCACCTCGGTCTTCAGGATGTCGCTGAAGGCCGCCACGATCGGAATGCTGCCGCCGGTGCGGGCGAACACGGCGTCCCTGCCGTACACGCGGTGCAGGGCGCGGTTGGCCGCCTGAATTGCCGGGCTGTCGGTCTTGAATTTCACCGGCTGACCGCCGTGATGCCCGCGCACCTCGGCCTTCACGCCGGCTGGGGCGATCTGCGGCACGTACTCCTTGATCAGCTGGGTGATGCGGTCGGGGTCCTGCCCCGGCACCAGACGCATGCTGACCTTGGCCCCGGCCTTCGCGGCGATCACGGTCTTGCTGCCCTCGCCCTGGTAGCCGCCCCAGATGCCGTTGACGTCCAGCGTCGGCCGGCCCCAGATGCGCTCCAGCACGCTGTACCCTTCCTCCCCAGGCAGGGCAGGCACGCCGATGGACGCTGCAAATTCCTCGTCGCTGTGTGGCAGCGAGGCCCACATGGCCCGCTCCTGCTCGGTCAGTTCTTCCACGCCGTCGTAGAAGCCGGGAATGGTCACGCGGCCCTGCTCGTCCTTGAGTCTGGCGATGATCTCGCACAGTGCATTGATCGGGTTGGGTGCCGCGCCGCCGTAGCTGCCGCTGTGCAGGTCACGGTTGGCGCCCTGCACGTGAATTTCCACGTAGCTCAGGCCGCGCACGCCGTAGGTGATGGTCGGTACGTCAGGGGCAAAGCGGCTGCC
This sequence comes from Deinococcus deserti VCD115, assembly GCF_000020685.1. NCBI lineage: Bacteria > Thermotogati > Deinococcota > Deinococci > Deinococcales > Deinococcaceae > Deinococcus > Deinococcus deserti. The sequence continues at coordinate 1,995,286 of NC_012526.1, forward strand.
GTCGCTGATCACGATCACGTCGGCCTTCAGCTCGTCCTTGTGGGCCTGCAGGTAGGGAATGATGCTGGGACTGCCGATCTCCTCCTCGCCTTCAAGCAGGAATTTCACGTTGACCGGCAGTTCGCCCTGCGAGAGCAGCAGTTCCACGCCCTTGACGTGCGCGAAAGCCTGCCCCTTGTCGTCGGTGCTGCCGCGCGCATAGATGCGTCCGTCCCGCACGGTGGGTTCGAAGGGCGGGGTCAGCCACTCTTCCAGCGGAGCTTCAGGCTGCACGTCATAGTGTCCGTAGATCAGCACGGTGGGCTGGGCCGGGTCTGTCAGGCGCTCGGCGTACACGAGGGGGTGACCGGGGGTCTGATCCACCCGGGCCGTGAAGCCCAGGGTGCTCAACTTGCGCTGCAGCCATTCGGCAGCGCGAACCACCTCAGCCTTGTACGCGGGGTCGGCGCTGACGCTGGGAATGCGCAGCAGGTCAAACAGTTCCTCCTGCGCCTGCTCACGGTTCAGGAGGGTAGCCAGATCTGGATTGGTCATGGCCCCGATGATACGGCGAGCTGACACAGAGCTGTCCGGACCGGCTGGCCTGCGCGGTGCTGCCTTCGCGCGCCACATTCACGCGGCGGACCGGTCAGAAACCTTGCGGCAGGTATACTCAAGTCAACTTATGGCCTCTGACCCCAAGCATCGCCCGGTGTACGTCATTTCGGTGGCGGCCGAACTGGTGGATATGCATCCGCAGACCCTGCGGCTGTACGAGCGCAAGGGCCTGATCCGCCCTGGGAGAAGCAACGGCAAGACGCGGCTGTACAGTGACCGGGACATCGAGCACCTGCGTGAGATCCGCCGCCTGACCCAGGAACTGGGGGTCAACCTCGCGGGCGTCGAGGAAGTCATGCGCCTGCAACACGAGCTTGATGACCTGCAGGGCGAGTTCGAGGCGGAAATCGAGCGCATTGAGGGGGAACTGCGCGAACAGCAATCGCGTCCCAAGGCCCTGCCAGCCCCCGACGGTCAGATGGACCCCAAAGACCGCCCGGTGTACGTAATTTCCATCGCCGCCGAACTGGTGGATATGCACCCGCAGACCCTGCGGCTGTACGAGCGCAAACAGCTGATCCGCCCTGGGAGAAGCAGCGGCAAGACGCGGCTCTACAGTGACCGGGACATCGAGCACCTGCGCGAGATCCGCCGGCTGACCCAGGAACTGGGCGTCAACCTCGCGGGCGTCGAGGAGATCATGCGCTTGCGTCACGAGCTCGACGGCGCCAAGTCCAGCCTGGAAGGCAACGTGCGCCGATTGCAGGAGGACATCACCGACCGCATGACCCGCTGGCGCACGCTGCCTTCCGGCACAGATGAGGATCCGGAACAGCCCGGCAAGGATGAGCCCGCCGCGGCGGGTGACGTCAGCCAAGGACGCTGAGTGCCGCAGCTGGGCCTGCGGGTCGGCGCCGGGGTAGCCGTCGTGGCCAGGGGGCAGGTGCTGCTGATCCGCCGGCATGACAATGACTGCTGGGATCTGCCCGGCGGCGGGGTCTCGGCAGGCGAACAGGTAGAAGCTGCTGCCTGCCGGGAGCTGTCTGAGGAGACCGGCCTGAGGCTGGACGTGAAGAACGTTACACTGCTGGGTGTGTTCAGTGGCCTCCAGCATCGGCACACCTATCCGGACGGCAATACCGTGGACTGGGTGACGGTGGTGTACCACGCACCCCTGAACTGTACCCCCGCGGTCCGGGCTGGAGACGACGCGGCCGAGGCGAAATTCTGGCCGCTAGATAATCTTCCGCAGCCGCTGGCGACAGCGGCACCCTTCTATCTCGAGGCCCTGTCTGACGCCCGGGGAGCTTCTCTTGAGTGAACTGTGGGTGGTGGGAGACATACACGGCGCGCTCGACAAGCTGCGCTTCATGCTGCGCTCTGCCGGCCTGATCGACGCTCAGGGTGCCTGGTCCGGCCGCGACGCGCATCTGGTGTTTCTGGGCGACTACCTGGACCGCGGCCCAGACGGCGCAGGCGTGGTCCATCTGGTGCAGGCGCTCGAAGCGCAGGCTCCGCAGGATGGAGGACAGGTGACCGCCCTGCTGGGCAACCATGAGGTGATGTTTCTGGCGGCCATGCGCTTCCAGGCGCAGGACCCCAGAGACTGCCTGGGCTTCTACGAATACTGGGCCCAGAACGGCGGACTGGAGCGCGACGCGGCTGGTCTGGACGGGGACGATCTGGCCTGGCTGTCGGCGCGGCCGGTGCTGGGCCGGGCTGGGCCCTGGCTGCTGATGCATGCCGACAGCCGCATGTACCTGCGCTTGGGTGGCGCCGTCGAGTCGGTCAACGCCCGCGTGACCTCACTCCTGTCGGAACTGAACGCCGATGCCTGGGGCGAATTTCTGAATTCCTTCACCGAGCGCCATGCCTTTGTGCTTGCCGGGGGTGAGGAAGTGGCCGCCCGGACGCTGCGCACCTTTGGGGCGCTGAGGCTGGTGCACGGTCACACCCCGGTCTATGTCCTGCGTGACGAGCACCTGCATGGTCCAGCGCGCGGTGCCGGAATGCCGCTGCTCTACGCGGGAAATCAGGCGCTGGCCATGGACAGCGGCATGGCCTATTACGAAGAAGCGGGATTTATTGCGCGCCTGAGCACCTACGGGCTGGCTGAAGTCGTGTCCGTGGACGAACGGGCCTGAAGCCCTCAGTCTGAGCGGCGTACCCGCACCGGGCCCAGCACCTGATAGCCCTGCCGCCGCAACTCGGCCCGGAGATCTGTCTCGTCCAGGTACCCGTGCAGTGGACGGACCTCCAGCGTCAGGTCACCCAGCCTTGCCACCGGCCATACCCGCACTTCCCAGTCATGGAGCGTGGGTGCTTCCAGGGTGCCCCCCGGCGCGGCGACTTCCATGACCCAGCGGCCGAACAGCTGTTCGTCACGCTGTGCTTCCTCTTCAGCGCGGGCCAGGAAGGGTCGGGGGTGAACGGCTGGCTGACAGGTGGTCATGGCTTCACAGTGCGCCCGCAGAGGCTGATCAGGACATCGGTACGAAGCCGCGCAGCTGAGAGCATGTATCGGCTTTGCCGATAGGGAGGAAGTCAGCCCCCACCTAGAATGAGGACATGACCCGCCGTGGCCTTCACGCTCAGCCCACCCTGTCGCAGCTGCGCGCCCTGCTGGCGGTCGCCGATGCGGGCGGGTTCTCGGAGGCGGCAGCGGATCTGGGTGTGTCGCAATCCAGCCTCAGTGAAGCGGTCGGCAAGCTTGAAGAGCTGGTCGGGCGACCGCTCCTGCGGCGCGGACCGTCAGGCACAAGACCGACACCAGCAGGCGAGCGTGTCCTGCCTCATGCCCGCCAGGCTGTGCAGGCAGCCGGGGACGCCATTCTGGCCGCGCAGGATGACGGCTCGCTCAACGGCAGCCTGCGGGTCGCATCGTACCGGTCGGCCGCCACGCACCTGCTGCCAGCAGCCCTGGCCGCCTTCCGGGACGTTCATCCCGGAGTAGGAGTCAGTCTGATCGACTCGGAAAGCGAGTCGTGTGGCGGCGGCATCCGGGCGGTGCTCTCGGGCCTCTCTGACGTGGCTGTGGTTGTGCAGGACGAGACCACCCAGCTTCACCTGACGCCCCTGGCCCAGGATGAATACCTGTTCGTGGCGCCTGCTTCGCGCGGTACCCATCCAGTGAAGCTGTCCGAACTCAATGCCCAAACCCTCTACCTGCCCCCGGAACGCGACTCGTGCCACCAGCGGGTGTTGAGCTACCTGGCCAGTGAGGGCATAGGGACATCCGCGGTCTCCCCTATCACCCAGGACAGCGTGACGCTGAGCTTGGTGAGCCACGGTCTGGGGGTGACCATCATGCCGCGCCTGGCGCTGCAGCCCCTTCCGCCGGGGCTGGTAGCCCTGCCGTTGCCGCAGCCGCTGATGCGCCCGCTGGCCCTGGCGGTGTTGCCGCACCGGGCAGGCCTGCCGGTCATCCGGGCCTTCACCGCTACGCTTGTGAGCTCGTTGCGGTCCCGGAACGCACCCCGACCCGAGCTGACCGCCCAGGCCCACAGCGGCCCTCTGCTACACTAGCCACCATGACAGCCCTGTGTTGCCCCTCAACGCGGTAAGCAACGCTTTTTCGCTGCGCCGCGCCCTTTCCCTTGTGGACATGGCGCGGCTTTTTCATTGCCCATTCCTCTGCCCCCAAGGAGCGCCATGATTCCCCGTCCAGAATCCAGAGAACCGGACCCGAATATCTTCCTGTACGACACCCTGCAGCGCCAGAAGGTGCGCTTTACACCGACCACCCCCGGGCGCGTGGGCATGTATCTGTGCGGGCCCACGGTCTATTCCGACGCCCACCTGGGACACGCCAAAAAGGAAGTGGCCTTCGATGTGATCCGCCGAGCCTTTCTGCACCTGGGCTATCAGGTCCGTTACGTGGGCAACATCACGGACGTAGGGCACCTGCAGAACGACGCGGACGAAGGCGAGGACAAGATCGCCAAGCGCGCTGCGCTGGAGCAGCTTGAGCCCATGGAGGTCGCCGACAAGTACTTCTGGTCGTTCGTGCGCGATATGGAAGCGCTGAATATCCTCAAGCCCAGCATCAATCCGCGGGCCACCGGTCATATCACCGAGCAGATCCGGCTGATCGAGGAACTGATCGAACGGGGTCACGCCTACGAGTCGCAGGGCAGCGTGTACTTCGATGTGCGCAGCTGGCCGGAGTACGGCAAGCTCTCGGGCCGGAAGCTCGACGAGCAGGAAGAAGGCACCCGCGAGGTGGTACGTGAGGAAAAGCGCGACCCGCGAGATTTCGCCCTGTGGAAGCGCGCCGAGGCCGGCCACATCATGCGCTGGGAGTCACCCTGGGGGGTGGGCTTCCCGGGCTGGCACATCGAGTGCAGTGCCATGAGCCTGAAATACCTGGGCGAAGGCTTCGACATTCATGGTGGCGGCCTGGACCTGCAGTTTCCGCACCACGAGGCCGAGATCGCCCAGAGCGAGGCTGCCGGGCACGCATTCGCCCGTTACTGGATGCACAACAACATGCTGACCATCGGCGGCGAGAAGATGTCCAAGAGCAAGGGCAACTTCACGACCATCGCTGAGCTGCTGGAGAAGCATGATCCCATGGTGGTGCGTTTCCTGCTGGTGGGCAGCCACTACCGCTCGGTGACGGAGTTCAGCGAGGAAGCCTTCGAGTCGGCCCGCAACGGGTACCGCCGCCTGACCGAAACCCTGCACGAGGTCGGCCGCCGACTGCAGGGTGCTCCGGCTGGAGCCACCGAAGCTCTCGACGCCCGTGTGCAGGCGCATACCCACGCGTTCGAGGACGCTCTGCGCGACGATTTCAACACGCCCAAAGCCGTCGCGGCGCTGTTTGGTCTGACGGGCGATGTCAATGCGGCACTGGCCAGTGGCCCGGTCGGCCAGGACACCCTGAACCGCGTTCAGGAGGCCTATATGGCGCTGGGCGGTGGGGTCCTGGGCCTGTTCCACGCCTCTGCCAGCGAGCGTCAGGACGACACCCAGGTGGTGGACACCCTGATGGAACTGGTGCTCAAGGCGCGGCAGCACTACCGCCTGAGCAAGCAGTACGCCCAGGCTGACGAACTGCGCGACACCCTGGCGCGGGTGGGCGTGACCGTCGAAGACACCAAGGACGGTGTGCGCTGGAAACGCTGAGAGACGGCACACCCCCAGACTTCTGACCTCGTGGAATGCGCCCTGCCGGGCGCGTTTTCATTTCAGGGCGCCGAAGAAGGTAATCCTGCATTCACGTGTGCCTCACGCGCGCCCCCGGAGGGCAGGTACACTCGCCTCATGTTGCCGCCGCTGGTCAAGCAAGTGATGGATAACTTCAATTTCGACGTGGACCCGGAGCTCAGCCTGGAAGAAAATGTCGACGAGGTCATTAAAAGTGCTGCCCTGCTGTCGGGCGCCATTGCCGTCGAGCCGATTCCCTTTGCGGACATGCTGCTCATCACGCCGGTGCAGGCCAAGATGGTGCTGCACATCGGCAAGGTCTATGGCTTTGACGTGACGCCGGAGCGGGCCTCAGAGATTGCGCGTGAGCTTGGGGTGACCTTTGCCTACGGTCTGGCGGCGCGGCAGGTCATGCGTGGACTGGCCAAAATGGCCCTGCCGGTCATTGGCGGCCTGATCACCGCCCCAGCCGTATACGGCTGGACTTTTGCGCTGGGCCGCATGGCGCAGAACTACTTTGAGCGCAGGCGTGAAGGGCTGCCGCCGGTCTCGCGCATGGAGCAGGTCAAGGTGATTCAGGAAGCCAAGAGCCAGAGCCGCCGGGCACTGCCCAATGCCCAGGACTTCAGCGATCTGGCCAGCGAACTGCGCCGCCGCGCCGACGAAAAAAGCCGCAGCAGCAACGACCAGTCGCGCTGAAGGTGCCGGAGCGCAGGGGCCACGCTGTCATTACTTTGGCGGATGTGCCCGGCAGCCTCCCCGGCTTATGCTGCCGCCATGAACGTCACCCGTCATTTCAGTGACACGCGGGCGAATACAGGCCGCGTGAGGTTTCTCCTGCAGTCTGGACGCGTGCGTCTGGTGGCGGAAGGCGAGAGCTGGCAGCACCACAGCACCCACGGTAGCCTTCAGGACGCCGCGACCTTCCTGGCCACCGTGCCGAGACTCGATCACCGGCTGTACGAGCAGGCTCTGGCCGACCTGGAGCAGGCCCTGCTGTTTGAACAGCACTACGCTGCGTAAACAAGAGCAAAGGACGGGCCATGGAGCCCGTCCTTCCTTTTTTACCAGCAGCTTGTGGCCTGAAGCTTAACCCGCACCCACCGCACGGTCAGCCTCCGGGTTGGCCGCCGTCCGCTGCAGATAGGCGTCCACATCCGGACGCTCGATGATTTCAAAGCGGCTGTTGCGGATCACTGGCGTAAATCCGGCGTCCACAGCTATGCGGATCAGTTCACGCACGGTCACGCGGTGACGGTCATGGCCGGCGGCAGCTGAGACGACATTCTCTTCGAGCATGGTGCTGCCCAGATCGTTGGCACCGTAGTACAGCGCTGCCTGGGCGACCTTGAAGCCCTGCGCCGGCCACGACGCCTGGATGTTGGGCACATTGTCCAGCGCAATCCGGGCAATGGCCAGTTGCTGCAGGTATTCATGCGCGGTTGCCCCTGGGGCCTTGCCGTGCAGGCGGGTGTGCTCAGTCTGCAGGGTCCACATCGCAAAGCCGGAAAATCCGTTGCCCTGGTACTGGGCATGGGCGCGGTCCTGCTGCTCACGGATCTGGAGCAGATGCGCGGTGCGCTGGGCATAGGTTTCACCGAAGCCGATCACCATGGTCGAGATGGTATACAGCCCCTTGCGCTGCGCCGCGTCGATAATCCGGAACCAGTCGGCGCTGCGGATCCGCGCCGGAGCCGCCTTGGCACGCACGTCATCTTCGAGAATCTCGCCGCCCGCACCGGGGAGTCCGTCCAGGCCTGCTTCGATCAGGGTGTCGAGCAGTTCGTCCAGGCTCAGACCGAACGTCTTTTCCATGAACAGCACCTCTTCGGGCGAAAAGGCGTCGATACGGATGGTCGGGTGGTTTGCCTTGACGTGCCGCAGCAGCGAGGTGTAGTAGTCCAGACCCAGTTCAGGGTTGACGCCGCCCTGCAACAGGATGCGCGTTCCCCCGACCTCTTCGAGCTCACGAATCTTGTGGCTGATCTGCTCATGATCCAGCGTGTAGCTGTCGTCCTGACGGCGCGTGCGGTAAAACGCGCAGAAGTTGCAACCCACGTTGCAGATGTTGGTGTAGTTGATGTTCCGGTCGATCAGGAACGACACCAGCTGCGGGTCGCGGCGCTGCAGGCGCAGGCCATGCGCCACGGCCGCCACGTCCGGCAACGGCAGGTGGTACAGCGCCTCGATCTCGGCGGCATTCAGGCGTTCACCCCGGGCGGCCTTGTCCAGAACCCCGGTGTGGACGCTGAGAGCGGAAGCGGTCATACCGCCACGCTAGCACCCGCAGGGGGCGTAATTCGTCCCGGCATTCACCACCCCACGCCCCACCGGCCATGGAACACGGCAGTCCACTGCGCCCGTGACGCGTATGATGCCCGTTATGAGTCGGGTGGACCCTGGAAGCGGTTCCACCCCAGGAGGTTCTCCATGAAACTAGGCATGATCGGACTGGGCAAGATGGGTGGGAACATGGTATTGCGGCTGCTGGAAGGCGGGCATCAGGTGGTGGGGCACGACCGCAGTGAGGACGCCCTGAACAACATCCGCCAGCACGGCGCAAGCGGCACCCAGGACATGAACGAGTTTATTGCTTCGCTGGGCGAGCCCGGCACCCGCTCCGTGTGGGTCATGGTGCCAGCCGGAGCCATCACCCAGGCGGTGCTTGACGACCTGGCCGCTCGCCTTGCCCCCGGCGACATCGTGATCGACGGCGGCAACAGCAACTTCAAGGACACTCAGCGCCGCGCCGAGGAACTCGGTGCACGCGGGCTGCACTTCGTGGATGTGGGCACTTCAGGCGGCATCTGGGGCCTCAAGGAAGGCTACGCGATGATGATCGGCGGTCCCGAGGAAGCTGTGGAGCGGCTGCGTCCTATCTTCGAGACCCTGGCACCCGCGCCGGACCGTGGGTGGGGCCGCATGGGGCCCAGCGGCTCGGGCCACTACGTCAAGATGGTTCACAACGGCATCGAGTACGGCATGATGCAGGCCTACGCCGAGGGCTTCGAGCTGATGCAGGCCCACAAGACCTTCAACCTGGACATGGCCCAGATCGCCGAGCTGTGGCGCCACGGCAGCGTCGTCCGCTCCTGGCTGCTGGACCTAACCGCCGAGGCCCTGCAGAACAGCGCCGATTTCAATCAGCTGTCGGACTACGTGGCCGACAGTGGTGAGGGCCGCTGGACCATCATCGATTCGATCGAACTGGGCGTACCGACGCCAGTGATCACGCTGGCCACCCAGATGCGCTTCCGCTCGCAGCAGGAAGTCAGCTACGCCGGGCAGATGCTCAGCGCCATGCGCCGAGCCTTCGGAGGCCACGCAGTCAAGGTGCTGGAGGCGACCAAGCAGGAGAGTCTGGTGCCGGAAGTTCACGCCGGACAAGACCCACGGGCAGCAGCGCCCGAGAACATCGCAGTGGCAGCCGCCACCGCCCCCAGCGAAGGCCAGAGTGCCGAGCAGCAGCTGGGTGAGAGCGGCCAGCAGCGGGTCAAGGGTGAGGAATGACCACACCTAAAAAGCCGAAGGTCGGCGCCATCCGGACAGCTGAAAAGAAGGCAGGCACAGGCCGCGCAACCCCTGCGGCTGCCAGTGCAGGCAAAAAGAAAGCCGCGGCGCCCAAGGCAACCAAGGGCGCTGCGCCCGCCAAGGCAGAAAGCACACCTGCCAAAACCGGCCGTGCCACCAAATCCCGGTCCCGCACGCGCGTGCCAGCAGCTGCCACGGAAGGTCAGAATCCTTTCCGCGCAGGCATGCGGCGCAACCGCGCACCCGAACCAACCACTCTGGTCATTTTCGGGGTAACCGGCGACCTTGCCAAACGCAAGCTGCTGCCAGCGGTCTTTGGGCTGTGGCAGGACGGATTGCTGGGTAGCGCTTTTAACATCGTGGGCGTGGGCCGCCAGGAAATGACCGACGAGGCCTTCAAGGACCTGGCCATAAAAGCCCTGGAGGAAAGCAAGGAGACCGACGCGATCCAGCCCGGCAGTCTGGAGAAGTTCCGTGAACTGCTGTACTACGAGTTCGGTGAATTCGCTCAGGATGACGTGTATGACCGGGTCCGGCTGGAACTTGACCGCGCCCAGGAGGCTCACGGCGGGCGAAAGAACGCACTGTTCTACCTTTCCACCCCGCCCAGCCTGTTCGAGCCGATCAGCAACGGCCTGGGCCGTCTGGGGCTCTCTGAAGAGTCCGAGGGCTGGCGCCGCCTGGTGATCGAAAAACCCTTCGGGCATGACCTGGACAGCGCCCGCGAACTCAACGACACCATTCACCAGGTCTGGGACGAGTCGCAGGTCTACCGCATTGACCATTACCTGGGCAAGGAAACGGTGCAGAACCTGATGGCGATCCGCTTCGGAAACGCCATCTTCGAGCCGCTGTGGAACCGTGGGTACGTGGATCATGTGCAGATCACAGCCTCCGAGGACCTGGGCCTGGAAGGCCGCGCCGGCTACTACGAGGAAGCAGGAGTGGTCCGCGACATGCTGCAAAACCACCTGATGCAGCTGTTTGCCCTGACCGCCATGGAGGCCCCGGCGGCCTTTGACGCCGACGCCATCCGAGACGAGAAGGTCAAGGTGCTGCGCGCAGTCAAGCCGATCCCCAGAGACCGGGTGGACAGTGTGGCGGTGCGGGGGCAATACGGTCCAGGCACCATGTACGGCGAAAAAGTCCCGGGCTACCGTCAGGAGCCCAACGTCAAGCAGGGCAGCCGCACGCCGACCTACGTGGCCGTGAAGCTGGAAGTGGACAACTGGCGCTGGCAGGGTGTGCCGTTTTTCCTGCGCACCGGCAAACGCCTGCCCAAAAAGGTCACGGAGATCGCGGTGGTGTTCAAGCGGCCCCCGCTGGGCATCTTTCCAGGCGGCCTGGAGCGCAACGTGCTGGCCTTCCGCATTCAGCCGGACGAGGGAGTCAGCCTCAAGTTCTCCAGCAAGACCCCGGGGCAGGAAATGGTGCTGCGCGAGGTTGTCATGGACTTCCGCTACGACGCCTTCGGCGCCCAGCTCGAAAGTCCCTACTCGCGCCTGCTGCTTGACGCCATGGTCGGCGACGCGACCCTCTTTCCCCGTGAGGACGAGGTGGACCATGCCTGGCAGATCGTCTCGGGGCTGCTGGAGTCCTGGGATACCCCTGCCGGCCAGAAGGGAGCCGGGGGCAAAGACAGCGCCCCCGATTTCCCGAACTACACCGCCGGCAGCTGGGGCCCTGACGAGGCCGACGAGCTGATCGGCACCGACCGCCGCTGGAGGCGCCTGTGAAGGGGGCACAGACATGACATACGCCACGGACCTGCGTCCGCTGGGCCCGGTAGACACCACCGTGCAGGGCGCCCAGAAGGCCCTTGACGAACTCTGGTCCCAGACCCAGGTAGAAACGCGCGCCTACACGGGCAACATCGTGGCCCTGACTGTCCGGCGTCACCTGGAGCGCGTCGAGGAAGCTCTGGCTGGCCTGGAAGGCCGCTACGCCGGCCGGCAGATCATCGGCGTGATGGACGGCACCGACGACCTGCAGGTTCATGCCAGCCTCGTGCCGCAGAAAGGCGGCCTGTACGTGGAACGGCTGACCCTGAACGCCAACCCCGAGCAGTTGCAGGGTGCAATCCTGCCCCTGCTGCGCCCTGCAACCGTCAATCACGTCTGGTGGGGCGCAGACACGCAGCCAGCAGGCACACTGCTCTCGGAGCTGACCGAAATTGCCGATCAGGTGATTGCCGACAGCCTGTCGCTGGACATTCCTCCGGGCGGGCACTACGCGCTGGCCGACCTGGGCTGGAGCCGCAGCGCGGGCTGGCGTGAAGGTCTGGCGCAGGTGTTCGACAGTCCCGACGCCGCGCGGCGCCTTGCACAGGTTGACCGTCTGACAGTGTGGTACGCCGGACGCAAGGATCTGCCTGCGCGGTTGTTCGCCGGTTTCGTGGCCAGCATCCTGGGCTGGCCTGACCTGAGCGGGGTGACGTTCAAATCCGAGCGCTGCAAGCGTGAGCCCGGGGACCTGTGCGGCATCGAACTTGCCGGAGACAGCGTGCGCTTCAGCCTGCGCGCCACCCAGGGGGACTCGGTACGTGTCGAGGCCCAGTGGGATGGAATTCACCGGACCAGCGACGTGAACGTTCCAGCCATGACGCTGGCTGAGGGTCTGGCCCGCGTGATGGCCCGGCCAGAACGCGCCGAGGTGTTCGAGCGGGCCTGGACTCTGGCGCACGCCAGCCTGAGCACCTGACGGTAATCAAACCTTCAAAAGGAATCCGGCTGAGGTGAAGCTCAGCCGGATTCCTTTCTTTAAGCCTGCCGTGCTCCTGCTCCCTGACCGGGCCGCGGCACGGCCGGGCCATCACCCTGCAGCTTATGACGCAGATGAGCTGCGCACCTGAAGTCCCTCGGTGCTGATCAGGGCCGCGCCAGCCTCCAGCCACCGGGCATAGCTCTCGTCTGCCTGTTCCAGCCCCAGACCCCAGGTCGCGTCGGTGATGACCGTGACAGGAATGCGTCGTTCCTGCGCCAACAGCCCTTCCACGGCCCCCTTGACACATACGTCACGTGCCACACCAACGACGTAGACCTCAATGGCGCCGCCCAGTTGCTCACGCAGCGCACGCACGAAAGCATCAGCTGCCGCATTGCCCTCGAACACACTGAAGCGGCTCTTTTGAACAAAGACAGGCCGCTGCTCGGCAACAGCCTGGCGCGCAATCTCACGGGCATCAGGTCCGGTGGCGTCACGCTGCAGAATCAGCGGGTTCTCAGGGCGGATCTCGCTGATAATCTCCGCGCCCTCACGTTCCCGCGCGTCAGAGGAAAGCCCCATGCAGTGCGGTGGATAGGTTCCCCGGGCTGCGTCCGGAGCCATGGGGTCAATTTCAGCGTCACCGATGTGATGCCAGTCACCGGTGTACACCAGCGCGTCACAGTGCGCGCGCATCCACTCTGTCGCCCGGATCAGGGCCGGAACAATCTGAACGGCGCCCGGATCCTGACCGCCATCAAACAGGTTATGCACATACAGGCGCCCGCCCTGATCCGCTGGGCGCATGAAATCGTTCTGGACATCGACAATCCAGCCGACGCGTTGAAGGGACAGGTTCATCACTCAATTGTCCACCTTTCGAGCCAGGATGGCACGGGTCATTCAGCGTCAGCACGGGCGGCCAGGCTGAATCGGGCGCCGAGATGAGTGCGACAAACCGATGCAAGCCCGACAACACACTGAGCAGCTCAGGAACCTGACCTGACTCCTGCATGTGTGTCTTGAACCTCCATAAGCGATGGCCCGGAAGTCCCTCTGTCAGCACCCAGCCGAGCTCAATCAATGTGTCTGTACGTAGCACACCATCACCTGCTACGAAATGGCAATTCCGCCACGTTCTGCAGTAGTCCGCCCCTATAGTTCGCGCCGGAGGACAGTATGAAACGATCAACCATCACTCTTTTTCTCATTACAGTGGCGAGTTCCCAGGCGACCGGTACGCAGGCGCAGAAGCTCTCGCCGCTGTATGACCAGTACATCCAAGCAGCAGCTCAGGTCCAGACCCGTGAACGAGCTCATGAGGATCTGAGGTTGCTCACCAGAAGCCTTGGACGGTCCTACAACAAGGCTGAAACAGCCAGCAAGGCCTACGTGTGTGCCATCTATCTGGAGGCATATCTGAAAGTACACCCAACACTGGCCAAAGCTGATGCAGGGATGTCGGACTTCGATGGTACCTATCAGGAACTTCAGGAGGACTGCGAGACCTGGTGGCATGAAACGTCGACTGATCTCGCTGACGAGAGCAACGCCGCACGGTATATGGCTGACATCAGCATCAGCGACCTGATCATTGAAGGTGGCAGCAAGCAAAAACTGGCCGAGCAGACACGGCAGGTCAGCATGGGCCACCTTGGGTGGCCTATGCTGGCGTCCACTATTCAGCTTGAACTGCTGCTTACCCGTTACCCGTCCTACCGGAATCAGCGCCTTGAACTGGGGTCTACCCCAATCGGCACCGGTGCCCGGGTCCTTGCCGATTCGCAGGCGGCGCTACAAACCAGCATGGCAGGGTTTGCTAGAGGCGCGCAGCAGCGCAGGGATACAGCCGCTGCCGAGGCTGACAAAGATACGATGTCTATTGTCAATCGAGTCCTCAACGCTTACACGGAAATGCTCACTGAATACGCACGTGCCGAGTCCCTACTCAAGCAAAAGCAGTTCAAGGAAGCCGGAGACAGCTTCTATGCCGTCGGGAACAGCCCGTATACCTCACACCTGGGTGAACAGAGCAAACTTCTGGAAAAGAAGATCAGGAAACAGGTGGCTGTAGGAGGTAAAACCATGTCATTTGACGAGTTGGTCAATGTGACCTTCGCTCTGGCACAAAACGCCAAAGCCAGGGGTGCAGATACACGCGACATGGAAAATAAGGAGTTGGCACAGCTGCGCGCAGCCTGGCGCCAGGCTGCCACCAGCAGCCTGAAAGGGGACAAGCTGAAGGTGTACCAGCAGGTAGGCCGGCCTGATTCAGTGATCCCCCAATACCAGCTGAGCAACTCCAGAATCAAGGAATCAGTCGCGAAAATGGTAAGTGCCAGCGCCTGGCATCACTACAGCTGGCAGACCCGGTCTCCGCAGTCCTTCTCATGTTCCGTGACTTACTTTTTCAATGGCAATAAACTGACAGGAGCACGGATCACAGCAGACCCGGCGTATATCGACTTTACGAGGGACTGCCAGAACCGGTACCAACTGAAATAAGGCGGCTTCGTCCGCTCCAGCATCCCGGACAGGTTGCCTCCATGGCGACCTGTCTTCGCTTGTGGTCTGTGTTGCAGCCAACTCCTGCGGAGGCGCGCCATACTGCCCCGCATGAACGCCCACGAACTGCTGCCGGACCTGGCCATTGCGCTGGGTGCAGATGCAGTGGGCTGGGCGCCGGCGCAGGTGCCCGCTGCGGCAGCCCAGGAATATGCCGGCTGGCTGGACGCGGGGCGGCACGCGGGCATGAGCTACCTGGAACGCCAATTGCCTGCCCGCATGGACCCTACGAGCCGGCTTCCGGGCGCCGCAAGTGTGCTGGTGCTGGGTGTGTCTCACGCCTTCGAGGAGCCGGCAGCGCCAGCGGGGGGTATCCGGGTAGGGCGCGTGGCGCGCTATGCCTGGACCCCCGATTACCACGATCAGTTGCAGCCGGTGCTGACCCGTCTGGAAGCGGAAGCGGCGAAGCTGGGGGTGCGGGCCAAGGGATACGTGGACCATGGACCGGTCATGGAACGGCTCTTTGCTTCAGAAGCGTTTCTGGGCTGGCGGGGCAAGTCCGGCATGAATATCAGCACCCGCCTGGGGGCCTTCGTCACCCTCGCCGTAGTGCTGACCGACCTGCCCTTTGAGGCCGAGGCACAAGCACACCCGGACCGCTGCGGACGATGCACGCGCTGTGTGCTGGCGTGTCCTACCGCCGCTATTGGTCCGGACCGGGCCATCGACGCGCGGCGGTGCGTGTCCTACCTGACCATTGAACACCGTGGGCCCCTGCCGCCCGAACACCGCACCGGCGTGGGCGACTGGCTGTTTGGCTGCGATGTGTGCAGTGAAGTCTGCCCATGGTCCGCAAAGGCTGGACCCCTGGCAAAGCTGCTGCAGCCACACGCAGACCTGGCACACCCGGACCTGAGTGCCTTTTTTGGTGTCAGCGAGCGAAGCTTCGAGCGGCAGTTCGCAGGCACAGCTTTTCTGCGTCCACGCCGCAAGGGAATGGCCCGCAATGCCCTGACGGTGCTGGGGAACACCCGTGACCCGCGCGGTTGGCCGCTGCTGCTGCTGGCCCGCGAGGACCCGGCCTGGGAGGTGCGGGAAGCCGCGGCCTGGGCGCTTGGTCAGTGGGATGAGACCGCTCACGCCTCGGTGCTGCTGGCCGATCCGCATGAAGCGGTTCGGGTGTCCGCTCAGCGCGCCCTGGGCGAAACAGATCCCGGGCCCGGTCAGCTTCAGCACCCAGCCGTACATCTGTGAAGCCTGAATGGACTTTCAGGGACCCGGCCTCACCTGGCACTCGCTACCATAGGACTCACATGCGCCCTGCCCTGGTCTTCCTGCTTCCAGTCCTTCTTATGGCGGGCTTTTCCTGCGCCGAACCGAACACCCCTGCGGTGGTCAAGCCCAGCATTACGGCGCGCTATCCCCATGACCGCGCCGCGTTCACCCAGGGCCTGCAGTATCTGGGCCAGGGCATCCTGCTGGAAAGCACCGGTCAGGTGGGCGCTTCCGGAGTGCGCCGTGTGGAACTTGCGACCGGCAAGGTCATTCAGCAGACTCCCACCCCCGTCGGTACCGCGTTTGGGGAAGGCGTCACCAAGCTGGGAGACGTGGCTTATCACCTGACCTGGCAACATGGGCTGGCCTTTGCCCTGGACGCCCGGACCTTACGGGAGGTCGGACGTATGCGTTACACCGGCGAGGGCTGGGGACTGACCAACGACGGCCGGCATCTGATCATGTCCGACGGCTCGAGCACTCTGTTCTGGCGTAATCCCAAGAATTTTGCCATAACGCGCCGGGTACAGGTCACCGACGAGAACGGACAGCCAGTCAAGAACCTCAACGAGCTGGAATATATCCAGGGCAGCGTGTACGCCAATGTGTGGCTGACCAGCCGCATTGCAAGAATTGACCCGAAAACAGGCAAGGTCACGGCCTGGATTGATGTTACGGCGCTGGCTCAGGAAGCCAGTGCGCTGGCAGCGCAGCGCGGCCAGCCCCTGACTTTCGATGATGTACCCAACGGCATTGCCTTCGTGCCGGAGCGCGGCACCCTGCTGCTGACCGGCAAACGCTGGCCAGTGATGTTTGAGGTCAGGGTTCCTGGTCTCAAGGCCAGGAAAGCCGAGCCTGATCCCCAGCCGCGCCCGGAGACGGCTCCCAACAACTGAGAGGCCGGGAGCTTAAGGTGACGAGGACGTGCAGGGCAGCCAGCGTTCCACGGCTGTCCAGATTTCCCTCGCCAGTTCATCCACGCTGCGGGTAGCGTCCAGCACAAGGAACCGGCCAGGCTCTGCTGCAGCCAGGTCCAGGAAACCCTGCCGCACACGCTGATGAAAGCCGAGGTCCGCGCGCTCCAGCCGGTCAGCCTGACCGCGCGAGGCGACACGCTGAAGTCCCAGGGCCGGGTCCAGGTCAAGCAGCACCGTCAGGTCGGGAGTCAGGCCCCCGGTGGCCTCACGGGTGAGGTCGCGCAGCAGCCTGACCGGCAGCCCGCGGCCTGCACCCTGATACGCCAGGCTGGAATCGAAGTACCGGTCGCAGATCACAGTGTGTCCCTGTGTTAGCGCCGGCCGGATGACATGGGTCACCAGTTGCGCCCGGCTGGCGCTGTACAGCAGGAATTCCGGCAGGGGGTCAATGCTCAGGTCCGGGTCAAGCAGCACCTCGCGCACGCGGGTGCCCAGCGGTGTACCACCGGGTTCACGGGTCACCGTGTGCGGCACGCTCCGCTCCTCCAGACGGGCCACCAGGCGGGCAATCTGGGTGCTCTTACCGGCACCTTCCGGGCCCTCGAAGCTGATGAACGGCGCGCCGGCTTCAGGCCTGCTCCCTATCACAGGCCGGTGGGGTGGTGCAGGAACTGCCAGGGCAGGCCGAACTCCTCTTCAATGCGCGCAGCCAGAGCACGCACACCGAAGACTTCAGTTTCGTAGTGTCCGGCGTACACGACGTTGACTCCGTATTCGAAAGCGTCGTGGAAATGCTTGTGCTCAGGCTCGCCCGTCAGCAGAGTGTCCAGGCCCATCGCGGCCGCCTCCGCCACACGGTCGGCCCCGCTGCCGCTCACGATGCCCAGGCGGCGCACGGTGGGCGTGCCTCCGCCATGCACCAGGCAGATCTCGCCGGTGAGCTTCTGCACCCGGTCAGCAAAGTCCTGCAGGCTCTGCTCGAAAGGCAGTTCGCCCGCCAGACCCAGGGTGTGCCCGGCGAACTGACCGAACGGCACCGTGTTTTCCAGGCTCAGGGCCCGCGCGATCATCGCGTTGTTTCCGATCTCCGGGTGCGCGTCCAGGGGAAGGTGGGCCGCGTAAAGGTTCAGGTCGGCCATCAGCGCGCTGCGCAGCCGGCGGCGATGAGGTCCAGTAACGGCCAGCGGCTGGCCCCAGAACAGACCGTGGTGCACCAGCAGCAGGTCGGCTCCACTGTCGGCGGCATGTTCGAGGGTCTTGGCACTGGTGTCCACGCTGGCGGCCACCCGGCGGATGACCTCGCTGCCTTCGATCTGCAGACCGTTGAGGCTGCGGTCGGCTTTGGTAAACGTGTCGAGGTTCAGGAAGTCGTTGAGCCAGCGTACGAGTTCTGCGCGGCTCACCTCGCCACGGGGGCGTGAGGAGACATCAGGGATCAGCGTCATGTCTGGCATTCTAGGCGCGTGGCCCCGGAGGCTGGCTGAGGGGCCAGACTGGCCCTGCTGAATCCTGGTTGCCCCACGGCCAGCATGCGATATACGCGGCCGAGCTGCGTGGGCCTATGGATTGAAAGTGCGGGGATTGGGCGCCTGCGTGCATTTGGACTCGACGATATCCTTCCAGCCCAGCGGCTTGAGGCTGTTGCCGCAGGCTGCCAGATAAGCCTGGGCATAGCGCTCGGGCCAGCTTTCCCAGATCTGCTGGTGGTAGGCACTCAGGCCTTCAGTATTGGCCCCCAGTTTCAGGTACCAGCCGGCGGCACAGTGCCCATACTCGTGGGCTGCCACCCGCACCAGATCCCCCCGTGAGAGGGTGGGATCAATGTCCACCACACACTTTCTGGCAAGCGGGCCGGTCATCGTGTAGCCGGCAAATGGCGCTCCCTGACGGCGGACCAGTGCCCCCGGCGTGACCCAGCGCCAGGTCACCTGCACGTCATGCACTGTAGTCGTCCACTGGGCGTTGTCGCGCGCAGGAGCAACGAACGTGCAGCCTGTCAGGAGGGAAGCCAGCAACAGCATGAGTTTTGGCATGGACGTTCACACTAGCCTCAGCCCTGCTGCACATGCGGTGACGGTTCTTCCTTTACGGCAGGGCTCCTGAGCCTGTGGGCTGTCAGGGCTTTGAGCCTGTCCCCAGCACTTCTGCTGCTCTATGCAGTTCAAGTTGTCTGTTAGTTGACAAAACTACTCAACAAGTGCGCTATTCTCTGAGCATGATTCGCGGTCTTCTTGCTGCTACTACTCTGGCCCTGATGGCCAGTACTGCTCAGGCTCAACAGGCCAAAGAACTGCGCCTGGGCATCTTCCCCAACGTGACCCACGCTGCGGGTCTGGTGGGCGTGCAGCGCGGTCTGATCCAGAAAGAGCTGGGCGGCGTCAAGCTGGTCGTCAAGGAGTTTGCCAACGGCTCGCAGATCAATGAGGCCTTCGCTGCCGGTGCCATCGACGCGGCGTACGTGGGGCCGGGGCCGGCCATGAACGCCTTCATGCGCGGCGTCCCTATTCAGGTGTACGCCGGAGCGGCCAATGCTGGAGCCGTTCTGGTTGCGCGTAAGGACAGCGGTGTGCGGAACGTCAAGGGGCTGGCAGGCAAGAAGGTCGCGGTGCCGACCCGCGGTTCCACGCAGGACATCAGCCTGCGTCACCTGCTGCACGAAAATGGTCTGAGGGCCACCGACGAGGGGGGCAATGTGACTATCGTGCCGATTGATCCCGCCAACATGCCTGCTGCCTTTGCCGGCAAGCAGGTCGACGCCGCACTGGTGCAGGAGCCCTGGGGCGCCATCATGGAAACTCAGGGGGCCCGCCTGATTGCCAACGAAAAAGCTATCTGGGAGGGCGGCAACTACACCACCACCGTGCTGGTCGTGAACACCAGGTTCGCCGGTCAGAACCCGGACACGGTGCGTGACCTGCTGAGCGGGCACCTCGCTGCCATCAACTTCATCAAGAAGAGCAACGCGGGGGCTCAGAAAGCTATTGCCGAGCAGATCTACAGCTTTACCGGCAAACGCCCCAACAGCGCCGAACTGTTCAAGGCGCTGGCCCGGACCAGGGTCACCTGGGACATCAACCTCAAAACCCTGGGTGAGTACGCACAGCTCAATAAGGAAGCCGGCTTCGCGCGGGAGATCCCTGACCTCAACCGCTTTGTGAACCTCAGCATCATCCGCGGCCTGGCCAAGTAAATAAGGTCTTCTTTCCGGCGGCTCCCTGGCTATCAGGGGGCCACCGCCGTGTTGCCTTCCTTTCCAGGTACCGGACCCCAGGTAGACTGCCTGACATGACAGGGCCTAAAAAAGGATCACGGGGACGCGGCCCGAAGAAGAACACCGCGCAGGGGCGGGGCGGCAGCACCCGCGACACAGTGCGCCCAGCCAGGGAACGCACTTCACGCGGCAGTGAGGTGAGTACCGCTGGTGAACGCAGCAGCGAGCGCACGGGGGCTGCCCGAAGCGGCGCTCAGCGCAGCGGGCCTGGACGTACAGGAGGCAGCCGCACAGGAACGGGAACGGGCCGTACGGAGTCTGGACGCAGCGGCACAACAGGGCGCACTGCCTCTGGCGGCACAGCCGCAAGCCGCAGCAGCTCGGGATCCCAGAAAGCAGGAGCCACCCGGGGAAGTCGGACCGACGTCTCCAGACCCGGCACGTCCTCACGCCGCACCCCAGACGAACGCACCGGCGACACCGGGGGTGGGCGCTCAGCGGCAGCCGGTCAGACCCGCCGGGGGCCTCCCAAGGTCAGGAAGGCTCTGCCGGAACTCAAGCGGGTTCAGCTTGATGCCCCCGAACCCGACACTGTCTTTGTAGACCGTGACGGCGAACGCATCAGCTTTCCCGAAAGTAACCTCAAACGGGTCGCGGCGCGCATCCTGACGGACAAGAACAAGGCCTGGCGCTACCGGCCGTTCAGCTTCCCCCTCTTTACCGATCGCGGCGGCGAGCAGACCTTTCACTTTGACTTCTACATCTACGACGCCGAGGACAGTGTGATCCGCCTGCTGCTTGTCGTTCCCTTTGAATCCAGAGAAGTCTGGGACCGCGTCGGCCGGTTCAAGCGCCAGTATCCGATGTACACCTACGAGCTGTGGACTCCGGAAAAGCTCGCGCAGCTCAGTGGCCCCCGGGGCCGCCTGGGGTTCTGAGAAGCCCGCACCATCCTTAGCTAAGGAAAGTACAAGCTTGAGCATTCCCTGAGATTCAGGCGCAGTGTGTCTGCGCTCGTTTCAAGGAGCAGGGGGTGTCTGGTAACGTTTCCACAGACAGACGGGAACTTCGCGAAAATCAGAAGTTCCCGTCTCACGGTATTTGCCAGTCCCAGGTGTCCCGCGCACCTTGCTCAAGGAGTTTCCTGCATGTCCACCCTTCCAGTTTCCCGCCCAACCATCCGTGTCCTTCCAGGCAGCCCCTATCCGCTGGGAGCGACCTGGGACGGTAAAGGCACGAACTTCGCGCTGTATTCGGAAAATGCCACCGGTGTCGAGTTGTGTCTGTTTGACGACCAGGACCAGGAAACGCGCATTCCTCTCCGGGAACACACGGCCTTCGTGTGGCATGGCTACCTGCCGGGGCTTGCGCCGGGGCAGCGTTACGGCTACCGGGTTCACGGCGAGTACGCACCGGAAAAGGGGCTGCGCTTCAACCCGAACGTCGTGCTGCTTGACCCCTACGCCAAGGCCCTGGACGGCATCGAGCGCCTGGACCAGGGGGTATTCGGATACGAGGTGGGCAGCGACGACACGGTGATGCAACAAACCGAGCAGCGTGGCGCGCCTCTGGGCATCGTGGTGGACCCGATGTTCAACTGGGTGGGCGACCAGAAGCCGAATATTCCCTTTCACCAGTCGGTGATCTACGAAGCCCACGTCAAGGGCCTCACGATGACTCACCCGGACGTCCCCGAGGCCCTGAGAGGCACCTATGCCGGGGTGGCCACCGAACCGGTGCTGCGTTACCTGAAAGAACTGGGAATCACGGCCATCGAGTTCCTGCCCGTGCATCAGCATGTGGATGACCCCTTCCTGCTGGACAAAGGCCTGACCAACTACTGGGGTTACTCCACGCTGAGCTTTTTTGCCCCGGATGTGCGCTACTCGGCCGCGGCGCGGCGCGGCGACCCGGCTGGCGCCGTTCCGGAGTTCAAAAACATGGTGCGCGCCCTGCATGACGCAGGGATCGAGGTCATCCTGGACGTGGTGTACAACCACACGGCCGAGGGCAACCACATGGGCCCGACCATGTCGTTCAAGGGCATCGACAACCCCACCTATTACCGGCTGGTGGCCGACAACCCGCGCTTTTACTTCGATTACACCGGCACTGGTAACAGCCTCAACGTGCGCCACCCGCAGACCCTGCAGCTGATCATGGATTCGCTGCGCTACTGGGTCACGGAGATGCATGTGGACGGCTTCCGTTTCGACCTGGCCTCGACGCTGGCCCGCGGGCTGCACGAGGTCGATCAGTTGTCGGGCTTTTTCACGATCATTCACCAGGATCCGGTCATCAGCCAGGTCAAGCTGATCGCCGAACCCTGGGATGTGGGCGAAGGCGGCTATCAGGTCGGCAACTTTCCGGTCAACTGGGCCGAATGGAACGGGATCTACCGCGACGATATGCGCGCCTTCTGGCGCGGCGAGGGTGGCCTGGCCAGCGAGATCGGCTACCGCCTGACCGGTTCATCGGACCTGTATCAGAACGATGGTCGCAAGCCCTACGCCAGCATCAACTTTGTCACCGCTCACGACGGCTTTACCCTGCGTGACTCGGTGACTTACGAGCACAAGCACAACGAGGCCAACGGTGAGGGCGGCGCGGACGGTCATAACCACAACATCACCTGGAACTGTGGTGTGGAAGGCGAAACCGACGACCCCGAGGTCAACCGCCTGCGCCGCCAGCAGCAACGTAACTTCCTGGCCACGCTGCTGCTGGGGCAGGGCACGCCCATGCTCCTGGGCGGTGACGAGATCGGGCGCACCCAGGGCGGCAACAACAATGCCTACTGTCAGGACAATCAGATCAGCTGGTACAACTGGAACGATGTTGACCTGGACCTGCTGGCCTTTACCCGCCGCCTGATTTCCCTGCGCAAGGCGCACCCCGCACTGCACCGCCGGAAGTTCTTCACCGGACGCACCATTCGCGGCGAGGGTGTGCGCGACATTATGTGGCTGCGCTTTGACGGCCAGGAAATGAGTGACGACGACTGGAGCAACCCACACACGCAGTCGATGGGCATGTTTCTCGACGGCGACGGCTTGGATGATGTGGACGAGGCCGGCAATCCTCTGCACGATGACGATCTGCTTCTGCTCCTGAGTTCCTCGCACGTGGACCTGCCGTTCCGTCTGCCGGACTACGGCGGCTGCCGCTTCTGGGAACTGCTGATCGACACCACGGATGACAACGCCGAGGAGCTGGTCCGGGCCGGCTCTGAAACCAACCTGTGCGCCCGCAGCGTCAAGCTGTTCCGCTGCGTCCGCTGATCCCTTCCTCTCTTTAAAGCCTCCTCACGGGCCACCTCCGGGTGGCCGTTACCCTCAGAACACCGGGCGCTGCCTCCGCAGGTCCCGCGCCCTGTCTTATGTCTATCTGCCGGGTCCGGCATCAGCAAGAGCCGGGAGCCAGACCCGCCGGCAAAGGAGTGCCTGCCATGATTTCCTCTCTGTATCGTCTGATTGCTCTGCCCCAGGAGCGCGCCACATCCCCAGGTGCGGGACGGCGCGCTGAGGTGCAGCCATGACTGTCTCCCTGGAAGCACCTGTAAAAGTGCAGGCGGCGCCTGAAGGGCAAGCCCTGCCGGATGCCACCTACCGCCTGCAGCTACACGCTGGCTTCGACTTCGCGGCCGCGCAGAGGGTCCTGCCCTACCTGGCGCGCCTGGGCGTCACCGACGTCTACCTCTCTCCCATCTGGACCAGCACGCCCGGCAGCACGCACGGTTACGACGTTACCGACCACGCCGAGGTCAATCCAGAGCTGGGCGGCGAGGCGGCGCTGCGCCGGTTTGCAAAGCGGGTCCGCGACCTGGGCCTGGGGCTGATCGTCGATTTCGTCCCCAATCACATGGGCATTCAAAACGGCCACAACTCCTACTGGGAAGACGTGCTGCAACACGGGCAGGCCAGCCGCTACGCTCACTTCTTCGATATTTCCTGGCAGCCGCTGAAGCGGGCGCTGGAAGGCAAGGTGCTGCTGCCGGTGCTGGGTGACCAGTACGGCCGGGTGCTGGAGCGCGGCGAACTTCGCCTGGAGCGCCAGGGCGGAAAATTCTTCATCCGGTACTACGAACGCCTGTTTCCCATGTCGCCGCGCAGTCTCGCTGATCTGCTCTCGGGGGTCGAGGCCCGGTTGGACAAGGGGCAGCACGCGGAGCGCAGCGAACTGGCCAGTATTGCGCGCAGTGTGGCCAACCTGCCGCGCAGCACAGCCGGGGACCTGACTGACGATGACCGTCTAGGCCGCGCTCAGGAGGTGGAGGTCATGACCCGCCGCCTTGCAACGCTGGCCAACAGTTCGCGTGAAGTCAGCCGCGTGCTGGGTGACATGGTCGAGGCGGTTAACGCCGACCCGACGCTGCTTGACCGCCTGATCCAGGATCAGAATTACCGCCTGGCCAACTGGCGGGTGGCGTCCGAGGAAATCAACTACCGCCGGTTTTTTGACATCAATGATCTGGCCGCGCTCCGCATGGAAGACCCGCGCGTTTTCGAATGGGCGCACAGCAAACTGTTCGAGCTGATCCGCGACCGCGTCATCACCGGTGTGCGGCTTGACCACACCGACGGCCTGTACGACCCGGCCGGGTACTTCCAGGCCCTGCAGGCGGGGGCTGCCAGGGCACTGGGCCTGGACTGGGACGGCCAGAGTCAGCCCCTGCCACTGTACGTGGTAGCCGAGAAAATCCTGGAGCCTGGGGAGAAACTGCCGGAAGCCTGGGCCATTCACGGCACCACCGGCTACGATTTCCTGGCCCAGCTGGGCGGCGTGTTCGTGGACGGCACCGCCGAGGAGGATCTGAGCGCCATCTACCGGCGATTTACCGGAGACCGCGACTCGTACGGCGACCACCTGTACCGGGGCAAACACCTGATTCAGCGCAGCAGCCTTCCGGGCGAGGTCAATGTCCTGACCGAGCACCTCGAGCGTCTGGCTGAAGCGGACCTGCGTGCACGCGATTTCACACTCAGTGCCCTGCGGGTGGCAATACGCGAGGTTATTGCCTCGTTCCCGGTGTACCGCACCTATGTGCGTGCCGACGGACAGCGCGAGCCCGGCGACAACGCCAAGATCGAGCACGCCATCCGGGACGCCAAGGCCCACAGCCGCCGTGAAGGCAACGCCATTGATTCAAGCGTTTTTGACTATCTGCATGCGGTCCTTACTCTGGACGCACCAGACGACGAGACGCGCGCCGCCTACGCGGATTTTGCCCTTAAATTTCAGCAGCTGACCGGCCCCGTCACTGCCAAGGGTGCTGAGGATACCGCCTTTTACCGCTACGCCCGGCTCCTTTCCCTCAATGAGGTGGGCGGTGACCCGGCCCTGTTCGGCACGCCGCTGCGCGCTTTTCATGCCTCGGCACGGGAACGGGGAGAACGTTGGCCCCACTCCATGCTGGCCGGCAGCACCCACGACACCAAACGCGGTGAAGATACCCGCGCGCGCATCAGTGTGCTTTCGGAGCTGTCTCAGACGTGGTCGGCGTACCTGAGCCGATGGTCCGGGCAGATCCGCGCTCTGGAAACCCAGACTGACCTGGGAGGAGCCCCCACCCCACTGGACACCTATGTGCTGCTGCAAAGCGCACTGGGGGCCTATCCTCTGGACGGAAACCTGGACGGCTTTGCCGAGCGCCTGAGTGCCTACATGATCAAGGCCGCCCGCGAGGCCAAACTGCGCACCAGCTGGGCCTCACAGGACAGCGAGTACGAGACGGCTCTGGACCATATGGTGCGCGGTCTGCTGGACGAAGAGGCGTTCCTGAGCAGCCTGCGCGAGCTGCATGAGCGCATCAGTCCTTACGGCGCACAGAACAGCCTGAGTGCCACTCTGGCCCGCCTGAGCGCGCCTGGAGTGCCCGACACCTATCAGGGCTCGGAAGGCTGGAACCAGTCCCTGGTGGACCCGGACAACCGCCGGCCAGTGGATTACAGCTGGCGCACGCGAACCCTGAGCCGCCTGGAGTCCCGGCACGCCCAGGACGGCCTGAAACTGGCTCAGGATTTGCTGGGCTCCTATCAGGACGGACGGGTGAAACTGCTGGTCACCTGGGCAGCGCTCCAGGCCCGCGCCACTCACCGCACGCTGTTCCAGGAAGGCCGCTACCGTCCGCTGGAGGCAGGCAAGTACCTTCTGGCGTTTGCCCGTGAACTGGACGGCGAGGTGGCTGTGACGGTTGCTCCGCGCCTGACCCTGACCCTGACCCGTGAGGCACAGCCCTGGGCCCTTGGTGAACTATGGGGGAACCGTCAGTTGACCCTCCCCAGATCCGGGAGCTACCGCAATGTTTTGACCGGCCAGCAGTTCCGGGTTCGCGGCGAAAAGATTCCGGTGGCCAAGGTGCTCGAAGACTTCCCCCTGGCCCTGCTGATCCGCGAGTAGGCTCAAAACCCATCTGGTGGTCAGGCCGCTGGGGCTCAATGCCCCAGCGGCCTGGCTTGTTTTTTCTCTTTGTCGCCCTGGCGGCACAGTTCAGAAATTCAAAGTGTTCTACCACTCCAGGCGCGCCTTTTTGCCGTAACCTCCCCAAAACTGCCTTGTCTTTCTCTTAGACGCCAGGCGAGCAGGGGGTCCACAGTATTCAGGTCCAGGTCAGCCGTCACCATGTTCACCGTCCCCCTGAAGCACCTTCATCAGTGCCAGGGCATCGAACGGCGCATGGGTGCCGATATCGTTGTCGAAGTACACATACACATCCCGGGGGCGCAGAGGCACGGGCTCTTCTGTCAGACGCCGGGCGTCAGGAGGCTCCGTGCCCGCCTGCCAGGCGCGGATTCTCCGTGCCCAGGTGTCGATTTCGTCAGGTTGGTACCCGCTCCGGTACAGCTCTCTTGAACCGTGCAGGCGCACGTAGACAAAGTCTGCCGTGACTTCCTCGATCAGGGGGAACAGTCCGGCTGCGTCCGCCACCACCAGGGAAACCCCGGCACGCCGCAGCAACGAGGTCAGCTCAGGCGTCCTGAAACTGTCATGACGCACCTCCAGGGCGTAGCGGATCGGCAGCTCATGCTGAACGTCCATCCAGGCTCGGCCTTCCAGATGCGCACTGTGTTCCTGTGCCAGCCGGGCGGCCTCAGTGGTCGAACGGGGAAGCAGCGCCAGGAAATCCTCGATCAGGGCAGCGTCGAAACGCAGCCGCTCTGGCAGCTGCCACAGAACCGGACCCAGCCGGTCTTCCAGCCGCAACACCCCTGAAGCAAAGAAGTTCGAGAGCGGCTGCCGCACGTCCCGCAGCTTTTTCATGTGGGTGACGAACCGTCCGCCCTTCACCGCGAAGATGAAGCCGGGCGGCACCTGCGAAGCCCACCGGGCGTAGGTCTCGGGCCTTTGCAGGGAATAGAAGGACCCGTTGATTTCCACGCTGGCCATCTGTCCGGCGAGGTATTCCAGTTCGCGGCGCTGAACCAGCCCCTGCGGATAGTATGTTCCGCGCCAATGCCGGTACGTCCAGCCCGAGGTGCCGACATAGACACGTCCGGGCCCGGGCTGAGCCGGCAAGCTCATCACTTGCCCTCGGCTGCTGGCCCCGAACTGATCCTTGTGCAGGGCACCCTGCGCGGGTCAGGGAAGCACATTGCCCGCCGCGCGGTAGATCGCGTACCACTCTTCACGCGTCAGATGAACTTCGCTGGCCCTGCAGCAGTCCTTCAGGCGGTCAATGTTCATGGTGCCGATCACCGGCTGCATGCGGGCCGGGTGCCGCAGCAGCCAGGCAATCGCGATGGTCGTGTTGCTGACGCCGTAGGTGTGCGCCACTTCGTCTATTTTTGCGTTCAGCTCCGGGAACTTGTCGCTGCCCAGGAAGACACCATCGAAAAAGCCGTACTGAAACGGTGACCAGGGCTGAATGGTGATGTCGTGCAGGCGGCAGTACTCCAGGACGCCACCGTCGCGGTTGACGGCAGCGTCGTTTTCCATGTTCACGTTGAAGCCACTGGTGATCATGGTGGCGTTGGTGATGCTGAGTTGCAGCTGATTGGCCACAATAGGCTGCTGCACATACTTTTTCAGCAGATCGATCTGGCGTGGATGCTGATTCGAGACTCCAAAATGCCGGACTTTTCCTGAGCTCTGAAGCTGGTCGAAGGCTTCGGCCACCTCTTCGGGTTCCACCAGCGTGTCGGGGCGGTGCAGCAGCAGAATGTCGAGGTAATCGGTTTTCAGGCGCTGAAGGATGCCGTCGACCGACGCGAGGATGTGCTCCTTGGAAAAGTCGAACATGCCCTGCCGGATGCCGCATTTGGACTGCAGGATGATCTTCTCCCTGACTGCACTGTCCATCTGGATGGCATCGGCAAAGATCTCCTCGCACGCTCCACGGCCATAGATGTCAGCGTGATCAAAAAAGTTCGCGCCTTCGTCGAGGGCCGTCTGGATAAACCGCTCGGCTTCCGCCTTGTCTAGAGAATTGATGCGCATACAGCCCACCGCAACGACAGGCACGTCAAGCTGGCTGGTACCGAGTTTTATGGTCCTCATAGGAAAGTCCTCCTTGGATTGCTCAGACATCATGCCGCAGTGACCTCATTCAGGTCCTGCTTTTACCTCAGCTCACTCCTTGGCTTACGTTCACGATAACTGAGCGGCGCTCTCCGGCTCTGAAGAAGTCCCGCGCACGGACCCTGTTCCCGCATCAGGCAAGTGGGGAATCAGCAAGACGGTCAAGCCAGTCCTGTGGACTGTCATACACGGCCACAGCTCCCTCAAAACGGTCGTCCCCGCCGCAGCGCAGGGCCACCGCGTCGACTCCCGCCTTCCGCGCGCTCTCTATGTCGAAGGGTGTATCTCCTACCATCAGCACTTCCACAGGCTTCAGGCCGAGCTTGCCGACCGCTGCCTGCACGATGTCGGGTTCGGGTTTGGAGGCCTCCACGTCAGAGGCTGTGGTGCGCCTGGTGAGCAGATCCCGGACCTGGGCGATGTCCAGGAGGCCGTCTACCAGCGCCTCGTCCGCCGAGGTACCGGCTATAAGTTTCAGACCGCGTTCCTGCAGAGCTTGCAGCAGGGCCCGGGCGCCGGGCTGCGGCTGTACCTGTGCCAGCTCGTCGTGCTGGAAGTGACGCTTCCATCCTTCGCTGAGCTGCTCGTAGGTAGGATGGCCCTTCCCGATTCCGGTCAGGCGGGGTACCAGCTGGTCTCCACCCATGCCGATCAGAGGCCGCACCTGCCCAAAAGACACTTCAAACCCTGCATCGGCAAAGGCGCGCACCCAGGCACGGGCATGAGCATCATTGCTGTCCACCAGAGTGCCGTCGATATCAAAGATCACGCCTCGGTACTGATCCCCCATTTCGGCAACCTACGCGCTTGCTGGAGCCGCCACGTAAGAGCGGAGCTGAACAGCACTTCATGCTGCGTGACCCACTGGACCTCCGGGTCAACGCCGCGGCGTCAGCTGTGAGGTGGGGCAGAGATGGGTTCTGCACCGGCGGCAACAGTGCTGAGGCCAGAGTCATGCGGCGGTGTGTTCGTGGGTTCTTCATCTGGCTTCTGTTGCTGCGGGGTCTGTGACGTTATCGGGAACCCGGGCAGCTTGAGAGACGTATTCTGTGGTGTATGCAGACTTATCCTTCTGTCAGAAGCGGAACGGCGGACCTGGTCCGCACGTTCATGGCCCGCACCTACTCCTGGATGGCAGCCGGTCTGGCCCTGACCGCCGGTGTCGCCTACCTGACCGCTCAGAATGAAACCCTCGCCATGCAGGTCATGGCCCTCAGACTGCCACTTATCCTGGCGCAGCTGGCGCTGGTCTTTGTGCTGAGCATGTTTGCCCAGCGCCTGTCGAGTGCAGTGGCTGGCATGTTGTTCATCGGCTACGCCGCCCTGACCGGCCTGACCTTCAGCGCCCTGCTGTTTGCCTATTCGCCCACCGCCGTCATCACTGCCTTTGCCACCACTGCCGGTACTTTCGGGCTGATGAGCGTGGCCGGTTTCGTGATCAAGAAGGACCTCAGCGCCATGGGCCGCTTTTTCATGTTCGCGGTGCTGGGCCTGATTGTGGCCATGATCGTCAACCTGTTCGTGGCCAGCAGCGCCCTGACCCTGGGCATCAGCATCGTCGGCGTGCTGGTGTTCGCTGGGCTGACCGCCTATGACACCCAGATGCTGCGCAACCTGGCGCTGAGCGGCGTGACCGGCGAGCAGGCCGAGCGCGCAGCCATTAATGGCGCCCTGGCCCTGTACCTGGACTTTATCAACATGTTCCTGTTTATCCTGCGTCTGTTCGGTGGCAGCCGCGACTGAGCGGCGTCACCCCTCCGTTCACTTCACAACAAGTCAGAACCCGGACTCAACAGTCCGGGTTTCTTGTTGCCTGTTGACGGTTTCCGTCGCGCAGCTTAGGGCTATGCCAAACGGGTGCCGCCAGCGGGCTGCCCCGGTCTGTCTGGCCCTGCCCACTCTGGACACAGACGTAAGCCAGACAACCTGCTGGCCTCCTGTGCGCCCCGGAGGCCAACAGACGCGGCTTACATCCGGCTGCAGGTCCAGCGCCTCTCTCCACTGGCCGTCGGGATCACGATCCACAGGCGGCCACCTTCCAACAGCTCAGCCGTGGCCCGGTCAAAACCGCTGCCACTGAAGTGTGTCAGGCCCGTCGCCGGGTCGAGGCGCCAGCGTCCGGCGCCCCCGTACACATCCTTATAGGTACCGCCCGCAAGAAGGTTGAAATATCCTCGCGTCTCGATCTCATAGGTGTAGCTTCCGTTGAGGAAGCGCGGGATGGTCTCGGCACATCCGTATTTACCAGGGGTAGGAGCCTGTGCCGCCTTCGGCGCTGTCTTGGCCGGCGCAGGCGCCGCTTTCACGGGTGCTTGTGCGGGCGCAGGCTTCCCGGCCGCTGGTGCGGGCGCCCCCTTCAGCTGACACCAGCCGAGCACGACACTCTCGGCGTCCCCGTACAACACCGCTACATACCGGTTGCTCTTTTCAGTCAGCAGAAATGACAGGGAGTAACTTTCATCATCTTCCTCTTCAGCCAGCTGCTTGTAGGTCAGGCCCCGCGTCTTGAACTGAGCGGCGAGGTTGTCAATGACCTGCTCTGCCAGATCGGAACTGTCCCACACGAGATATTCGCTGCTCTGGCAGCCGCTGCTCTGCCCTGCGGCCAGCGTGTTCAGGAACTGCCCGAATTCCCGGGTCGCAGCGGCGTCAGTCACCCGAACAGCGCCCGTCGTTAGCGGAATACGCAGGAGAGAAGAGCTACTGGCCGGGCCTTGCTGCGCATAGGCGGCCGAGCCCAACAGGACAGACAGAAGTATCACGGTTCTCTTCATTACAGACCTTCCTTCAGGGAGGGAGATGGCGGCAGTGTAAAAGCACGTGACTAACGGGCCACTCACAGCAGGGGCGGCAGCTGGTTCATTTCAACCTGGCTGGAGTTCTGTCAGGACGGGAGCAGTGATTGATTCCGGGTGCCCGTCAGTCGCCCCGACCATCCATGACACCGCTGCCCAGCAACTGGGCCTGGAAGTCTCCAAAAGGCGTATGTGTGCGTGCCCAGGACACTGCCGCCTGCACGTCGTAGGCAACAGCCAGGAACTCCACAGCCCACCCAGCCCCACGCCGCTCCAGCAGGGTCCAGCGTGCCCGGGGATCACCATCTACCTGGTCACTGACGGCGCCAGCATTAACAATCAGGGTGTCGCCCACCCGGGTCGCGCCGGGCCGGTGAGTGTGCCCACACACGATGACCTCTGCCTGCAGGGGTGCCACCGCAGCCAGCAGCTCCCGGGGATCCCGGGAGCGGTAAAACCCGCGCCCGTCCGGGCCGCGGTCCCAGACCCACAGCAGGCTTTCCCAGCTGCTGTCCGGTGTGCCGTGGCACGCCAGGACGCGGCCACCGTCCAGCCGGGCTGTCAGGGGCAGAGCCGAAAGCCGCGCCACGGTGGCCTTATCCAGCTGGGTGGCCAGCCAGGCGCCGTACTGCAGGCTCAGCGGATTACGGCGGCCACCGGGCCAGAGCTTTTCTTCGTTGTTGCCGCGAACCTCCACTGCCCCCAGTTCGGCCTGCAATTGGGCCGCGCGCCCGGGATCGGCGCTCCCCTCCACCTGGTCACCCAGATTGACAAT
This sequence comes from Deinococcus deserti VCD115, assembly GCF_000020685.1. NCBI lineage: Bacteria > Thermotogati > Deinococcota > Deinococci > Deinococcales > Deinococcaceae > Deinococcus > Deinococcus deserti. Next base: position 2,027,200 of record NC_012526.1, read on the forward strand.
GATGTCGGGCGCCGCGGAGCGCACCTCGCGCAGCGTCGCCTCCAGAGCAAAAGCGTTGCCGTGAACATCGGAAATGACTGCCACCCGCACACCCGCAGCCTAGCGCGCTAGCATGCAGCATGAGCATTCTGCCCGACTGGCGGATTCGTGAACTTGCCCATGACGGGATGATCGAACCTTTTGAAGACCGCCTGGTCCGTACCGCCGAGAGCGCCCACGTCATCAGCTACGGCCTGAGCAGTTTCGGCTATGACCTGCGCTGCGCCGACGAATGGAAAGTCTTTACCAATGTCATGAGCGCCATCGTGGACCCTAAGGCCTTCGACGAGCGCAGCTTCGTGGACATTCAGGCCACCGAGATCATTATTCCGCCCAACAGCTTCGTGCTGGCGCGCAGCCTGGAATACCTGCGTATCCCTGAGAACGTGATGGTTGTGGCGCTAGGCAAATCGACCTACGCCCGCTGCGGCATCGTGGCCAACGTCACGCCGCTGGAGCCGGGCTGGGAAGGCCACGTGACGCTGGAGTTCAGCAACACCACGCCGCTGCCCGCCAAAATGTATGCCTTCGAGGGCTGTGTTCAGCTGTTGTTTTTTGAAGGTCCGCGCCCTGAGGTCACGTATGGCGACCGCAAAGGCAAGTATCAGGGCCAGCGCGGCGTCACCCTTCCAAGACTATAACAACTGTCGGTTCTTCGACGACTCGTAAGCGGCAGTCAGCGACCTGTGGGCCTGACAACTTGCCCTGCGCAAAGTGCACGGCGCTAAGGGATATACCCACCGGTATGGCCGACGGACGCCGCAACTGTTCTTCAATCTTTCGGAACGGTGGCAGGTCGGGCTGCCGAAGTCCATGGACAGGTGGTGCTGTGTTCCTTGAGCCAGGGGGCCTAGGCGCAGCATCTGCCAAATTCTGGAGGTCAAGTCGCTGTTTGTTGCGCCAGCCGGGCAAGGACTTGGCCCGGGAGGCGCTTTGATGGAAGCAGTCAAATTCCAAGCGAGAACACTGGACTGCCCGGTAGCGCTTCAGGTTGCGGAACGAAACGTCGCGGCGTTGGGTCTGTATCTGTATAGCAGTCTCCTGGATAGCGCCCCGTGAGCATGGTGCAGGCAACCTGGAGTGATCCGGACGAACAGAGCCCGGTCGTGTCTGTGCTGCAGCTGCCTCAGTCCTGGGCCCACCAGACCGGACCTGAGGTCATGGAGGACTGCCGCCAGACGATCGTTGGCGTTTGTAAACGGAATTTGGGGTGATCCGAAAGTTCCCTCAGAAACCCTCTGTCAGGCTGTGGCTATGCCAGACCAAGATGACAAGAACAAGGGCCATACCAGCCAGCCGCAGGACTATGACCGCAACAAGCAGGAAGTGCACGACATCAACCATGACCGGCAGCCGTCGCTCAAGGGTGTAAACGACCGCGAGGCCAACGCTGCCCGAAACACCGAGCACGATGGCCACAAAGAAAAACAGGATGCAGAAGAGGCGCGCTCAGTGCCAGCCACCAACCAGGGCTGAACATAAACCCGTGCTGCGCACGAGGACAGGGCCATGGCCCTGTCCTCATATTGCATGTGCCCCGAGCTGCACGATGTCGGCCGGACCTGAGCATGACTCCCAGTGTCCTTGTCAGCAGCCACGCTCACCTGCGAACAGTGGATGTAACGGCCGGCCGCTAGACTCAGACTGTGAACAAACTGGTCATCGTGGCGGCAAAGCGCACGCCAATCGGAAGCTTCATGGGCACCCTGAAGGACGTTAGTGCAGTGGACCTGGGGGTTGCAGCGGCCCGTGCTGTGCTTGACGGCGTGGGAAGTGCCGACGTTGCCGACGTGATCGTCGGTAACGTCCTGCAGGCAGGTCAGGGCATGAACGTGGCCCGGCAGATCGCGCTGGGTTCCGGCCTGCCCCATGACGTCCCGGGACTGACGGTCAACCGGGTATGCGGCAGCGGCCTGCAGGCTGTCGTAAGCGCGGTACAGGGTCTTAAGTCGGGGGACGGGCACCTGTATCTGGCTGGCGGCACCGAGAACATGAGCCGCGCACCCTTTTTGCTGCCCCGCGCCCGTGAGGGCTACCGGCTGGGGCATGCCCAGGCGCTCGACAGCATCCTGTCCGACGGCCTGACGGATGTGTTTCATGACTACCACATGGGGGTGACGGCCGAGAACATCGCCGAAGCCTGGAACCTGAGCCGCGAGCAGCAGGACGCCTTTGCCCTGGAAAGCCAGAACCGCGCGGCAGCCGCGATAGAAGGCGGCCACTTTGCCGACGAGCTGATCAGCGTTGAAGTTCCAGGCCGCAAGGGGCCAACTGTATTCGACCGTGACGAATACCCCCGTGCCACCACTGCTGAGGCCCTGGCCAAGCTGAAGCCCGCTTTCAGGAAGGACGGCACCGTCACGGCCGGCAATGCCAGTGGCATCAACGACGGCGCGGCCATGCTGGTCGTGACGACCGAGGACTATGCCCAGGCCAACGGGCTGAAGGTTCTGGCGGAAATCACCAGCTACGCCGCCATCGGGGTGGATCCCAAGATCATGGGGATCGGACCTGCCAAAGCAGTTCCTGTGGCACTGGGACGGGCCGGCATGAGCGTTGCCGACGTGGACCTGTTCGAACTGAACGAGGCCTTTTCGGCGCAGTCGCTGGCCGTGGTCCGTGATCTGGAAGTGGACACTGCGAAAGTCAACATCACCGGGGGCGCCATCGCCCTGGGTCACCCGATCGGGGCTTCCGGCGCGCGTGTGCTGGTCACACTGATTCACCAGTTGCGCCGTACCGGGAAGGAAATTGGTGTGGCCAGCCTGTGTATCGGCGGTGGCATGGGAATTGCCATGGTGATCCGCGCACGCGGGTAAGCAGCTTCATGGCGCTGATCAGGCTGACAGGCGCCACGCTAGCCTGAGGCATGACCACCGACGCCGTCACCGACCTGTTCAGTGCCATTCATTCAAATAACCTTCCGGGCGTCCAGCTGCTGATTACCGCCGAGCCGGAACTGCTGCGCTCGGTGAGCCCCTCCGGGCTGAGTCCAGTGCTGTTTGCGGCCTATTATCACCGGCCCGAGATCCTGCGGGCCCTGATCGGCGCCGGCGCACCGCTCAACCTGTTTGAAGCTGCCGCGGCAGGCGAGACAGAGCGGGTGGGCGCTCTGCTTGACGAGCAGCCTGGACTGGTCAACAGCTTCAGCCCTGACGGTTTCTCGCCGCTGGGGCTGTCCGCGTTTTTCGGGCACGATGAGGCGGCCGAACTGCTGCTGACCCGTGGGGCCGACGTGAACGCCGTGAGCCGTAACCCTATGCAGGTGCAGCCCCTTCACTCTGCAGCGGCCGGCAACCATGCCCGGCTGGCCCAGGCTCTGGTGCGGGCCGGTGCTGAGGTAAACGCTGCACAGCACGGCGGCTTTACGCCACTGATGAGTGCTGCACAGAACGGCAATGCCGGGCTGGTGCTGTTTCTGCTTTCGGCGGGTGCCGACCCTGCGGCCCAGACTACGGACGGACAGGACGCCGCTGCTCTGGCAGCAGAGGGGGGTTATGAGGAAATCGTCATCCTGCTGAAGGGAGAAGCAAGTCCGCGTCAAGAAACGCGGAATGCACCCTGAGCCTGGGCTTGCCAAACTGGGTCATGAATGAAGAACGCAAACTGATTGGTGAAACCGGGGCACAGACCGGTTTTGACACGCCCGATCCCAAGGACGACCACGCCACTATCTACACCACCACCCCAGACTCCAGCAAGGTCAGCACCGCCAACAAGCTCAGCTATGAGCCGGTGGATATCCCTGACCCCAAGGAGGTCACGGGCCAGTTCGATCATCTGGCCACGCGCGATCCGAAGGAGATGGACGCTCTGCAGGACGCCGAGATGGCCGGAACACAGACGGTAGGTGGAGTCGATACCCATGCCCTGGACCTTGCCACGCCGGCCGCGGGCATCGGTATCAATGCGGGGCTGGGCCCAGCCATCGAGCAGCGCACCCGCGCGGCGGATCCCAATCCTGGCTATACCCCGCCCAGCGAGATGACTGTGCCTCACGTCAGTGAGCGGCCTGCCGACCTGCCGGAAGGCGAGCGCGCTGAATTACAGAACGAGGTGCAGGGCACAGACCGCACTGGACGATAAGGGCCGGCACTAAAAGGACCACACAGAACGATCTGTGTGGTCCTTTTCGGTGTGTCGCTGCTCAAAGCTTTCTAGACGCGGCGGTTAGAGCGGTGCAACGTACACAATGCCCTGGTCGGTACGGGTCTGGTACAGGCGCACGGGCTTCACGGCCGGCAGGGTCCGGGGTTTGCCGGTGCTGAGCTCAAACTTTGCGCCGTGTTTCTCGCAAGTGATACGCCCCTGGCTGACCTCTCCCCCCAGCAGCGGGTAGTCCTTGTGCGTGCAGTTGTTACGCAGCGCGTAGAACTGTCCTTCATAACGCACCACCAGCACACTCACGCCCTGCACGTTCACGGCGCACTGGTGGCCCTCGGGCAGCTCAGCTTCCGGGCCGACCGCGACCCAGTCAGCCTGCTCAGCAGTGATGGCTTCACTCATAGCTGCACCTCACTCCTTACAGCCCAAAACGGGCATAGATATCGTCAACGTGCCTCAGGTACCATCCCAGGTCGAAAGCAGCGTCGAGGTCGGCGTCACTCAAGGGATTTTCAGGGTCGGCCTTCAGCAGGTCACGCAGGCCCTCACCAGTTTCCCAGCTGCGCAGGGCATTGCGCTGCACCAGCCCGTAGGCGTCCTCGCGCATCATGCCCTTCTCGTCGATCAGCGCGTGCAGGACCCGCTGGCTGAAAACCAGCCCACCCAGGTCGTTGAGGTTGCGCAGCATCCGGTCCGGGAATACCACCAGATCACCCAGCACCCCCGTCAGGCGCCGGGTGGCGTAGCTGGCCGCTGCCGTGGCGTCCGGCAGAATCACGCGCTCGGCGCTGGAGTGCGAGATATCGCGCTCGTGCCACAAGGCCACGTTGTCCAGGCCCGTGACCAGAAAGCCTCGCAGAAGCCGGGCAAAGCCAGTCACATTCTCGGTCAGGATCGGGTTTTTCTTGTGCGGCATGGAGCTGCTGCCGGTCTGGCCCTTGCCGAAAGGCTCCATAGCCTCGCGCACCTCGCTGCGCTGCAGGTGACGGATCTCGACGGCAATTTTTTCCAGGGTGGCGCCCAGGATGGCCAGGGCCGAGAGCACCTCCGCGTGGCGGTCGCGCGAGAGGGTCTGGTTGGTCACCGGCGCGGCCTGCCAGCCCCACATGGCGGCGACATCTTCCTCTACACGCGGTGAGACGTGGGCGTAGGTGCCCACCGACCCGGAAAGCATCACAACCTGCACGCGCCTGCGGGCAGACGCCAGACGTTCGAGGTCACGGTCCAGCGCTGCCATCCAGTTCAGGAACTTCAGCCCGAACGTCATGGGCTCGGCGTGAATCCCGTGCGTGCGCCCCACGGTGGGGGTGTGCTTATACGTCACGGCCTGGGTGCGGCAGACCTCGCGCAGGGCCTGCACGTCCTGTTCGATCAGCTCCATCGCCTGATCAAGCAGCAGATTCTGTGCTGTATCCACCACGTCGGTGCTGGTCAGGCCGTGATGAATAAAGCGGGCCTCTTCGCCGTAGCGGTCCGTCAGAGCGCGGGTAAAGGCCACGATATCGTGCCGGGTCACCGCCTCGATCTCGGCCACCTTCTGGGCAAAGGCGTCGTCCAAAGGGTCAGCCTCGCTCTTACGGACCAGCGTCGTATGGGCTTCACGAGGCACCTCACCATGGCTGGCTTGGGCATCCATAGCGCTCAGCTCGACTTTCAGCCAGGCACGGTACTTGTTGGCCTCGCTCCACAGCGCCTTCATTTCGGGGGTCAGATAACGGTCGATCACGACCGGCAGCGTAGCACCGTCATCATGGGGCATCCGGTGCTGATCTGGCCCTGATGCCCGAATGAGTGCCGTGCGCCCTTGCCACACAGATTCGCATCAGGTTTGTCGGCTAGGGTTGAACGCAAACGTTGGAGGTGCAGCACATGTCCAAATTTCTGATTCTGTCCGCTCTGCTTTTCGGCTCGGCATTGGCGCAGACCACCACTGCTCCGAGCACCACACCCGTGTCGGTTCCCGGAACAGTGCCAGCCTCCGTACAGAGTGATCTGGCAGCCCTGAAAACCTTCCTGGCTTCAGGCGGCAGAATTGAACTGCTGGGCATCAGCGGCACCGTGGTTGGCACTCTGAATGCCGACGGCACCGTGATGCTGACCGGGACCTCCACCCTGACAGACGTTGCAAGTGTACGTGCCACCGCGCCCAATGGCACGGCCACCACATACACTCTGGGCCGTGACCTGTCGAAGCCGGGAGCAATCAAGCTGCAGTGGACCCAGTCCAATGGCAAGGTTGCCTCACTGCCGCTGAGCGCCATCGTCAACCGGGCCAGCAAGTCTGCGGCCACCACAACCACTGACAGCGCCAAGGTCCAGGCGGCAAAGGCAAAGGCAGAAGCCAAAGCCAGAGCAGAAGCTGAAAACGCCCGTGCCAAAGCAGAAGCCGAGCAGACCAAAGCTGATGCGGACGAGGCCAGGGAACAGGAGAAGGCTGCCAAGTCTGAGCGCCCCACCAAGCCCGAGCGCCCGAACAACAAGAACTAAGTCCTGTTGTCCCACAGGCCCCGCTGAACTGACTCGGCGGGGCCCCTTTACACTTGGCCGTATGACAGATGCCCTGGAACTGACTTACGCACGCGAGGTCGCTGTGCAGGCCGCGAGGGCGGCAGGTGCGGTACACGCTGCTCATCTGGGACGTGTACAGACCGTGCGAACGAAGAGCACGTATGCGGATCTGGTAACAGAGGTCGACGGCGAGGCCGAGCGTGTGATCCGCGAAATAATTGCTGCTTCTTTCCCGGATCATGCGGTGCTGGGCGAGGAGGAAGGTCAGCAGGGTGAAAGCGAATTCCGCTGGGTCGTGGATCCGCTGGACGGCACTGTGAACTACGCTCACGGCTACCCGGTCTTCTGCTCGTCGGTGGCGCTGGAGGTGCGCGGCGTTCCCATGGTGGGAGCGGTGTACGACGTCGCCCGCGATGAGCTGTTCAGTGCGGTGCAGGGCCAGGGAGCCTTTCTCAACGGCTCGCCCCTCCGTGTAAGTCAGACCCCCAGCCTCACGACTCCAGCACTGGTGGCCACCGGGTTTCCTTACGACAGCAGCGGTGAGCGCAACCTGGCCCACGTCGCCAAGTTGCTGCGTCTTGGAGTGCCGGTGCGCCGCCCGGGCGCAGCGGCGCTGGACCTGTGCAACGTGGCCTGCGGGCGGATGGACGCCTACTGGGAACTGGGTCTGAAACCCTGGGACAGCGCGGCTGGCAGCCTGATCCTGCTGGAGGCCGGCGGCAGGGTGACCGATGGCAAAGGAGTTGACACGCCCTACGGCGAAATGATCGTTGCCACCAACGGTCTGTTGCATGGCGAACTGCTCGCTTTGCTGCAGGCAGACTGAGCATGCTGCCTGGGTTCCTGGTGCGGGGGAGCGTGACTCCAGGGGGCGCCTGCTCCCTGATCCTTGAAGCTGGACGTTGCCGCCGGGCACCGCTTCTCAGCGCCTTTGCTGTTCCCGAAACCCCCTGATGGTGTGGAATTCCGGTTGCTCCGTGAGCTGCGTGGTTAAAGATAAGTCTCGTCCCCCAACAGGCCTTAAGCCATTCGGCCCTGTGCAGCACAACGCCTGGAACGGCATGCTGTTCGGCCGGAGGGCAGGTAGATGGACCGCGTACTGAACATTCCAGAAACACGCCGCCTGGCAAAGACACCGCAGCTGGCGCTGCGTGACTGGCTGCGGCTGTGGCAGGGCCGGCAGTACGCGGCCATGGCCCGGCACATGCCGCTGCCGCTCCGGGCTGGGCAGCGCCCGGCGGCATCCGAACTGCGCCAGGCTTACCCGCCTGGGCTGCTGACCTTTGATCTTTTTCCTGGCTATGACACCGACGCCGCCGTCACGGTGATTCCAGCGCTGCTGACGCGTATGGATGACAACGAGACCCGTGCCCAGCTGTGGCGCTTCCGGATGATCTATCTGGACGAGGTGCACCAGCCGCTGGCACGGGGCCGCCAGGGTGGACGCTGGACCGTGCAGAGTGCCGCGCTGGTGCCTACCCCCTCATCTCCCAGTGTCCAGGCCTGAGACACGGCAGACTGGGCTGGTGACGCTGCCCGCCTTCGGCCATCCGTTCCGCGCGTACTCGCCGGCCGATTACGGCTTTCCGCTGCCTGACGGCCACCGTTTTCCGTACTACAAGTACGCCGGGGTGCGCGAACGGCTCCGGGAACTGCTGCCGGTGCTGGACACGCCGGCCCTGTCCTGGGCGGACGCCGGGCGGGTGCATGATCCGCTGTGGTTACGCCGCTGGCGGCGGGGCGAGGTAGACCGGGCTGAGGAACGCGCCTTCGGCCTGCCCTGGTCCGAGGGCGTGGTGGAGCGCGCCCGCCGGGCGGCTGGAGGCAGTCTAGCGGCGCTGCATGACGCCCTGGCGGTGGGCTGGGGAGGCAACCTCGCTGGGGGCACGCATCACGCCTTTCATGACCGCGCCGAGGGCTTCTGCCTGGTCAACGACGCCGCGATCCTGACCCGCTTCGCCCTGGATGAGGGGCTGGCCCGGCGGGTGGCTGTGGTGGACCTGGACGTCCATCAGGGCAACGGAACCGCTGCGCTGCTGAGGGCAGAACCGCAGGCGTTTACCCTCAGTATTCATGGCGAGCGCAACTACCCATTTCGCAAGGAGCAGAGTTCGCTTGACCTGGGCCTGGGCGACGGCGTGACCGACGCCGAATACCTGGAGGTGCTGCGCACCCGCGCCCTGCCTGCGCTTGATGCCTTCCGGCCCGACCTGCTGCTGTATCTGGCCGGCGCCGACGTCCTCGCTGGCGACCGCTTCGGGCGCTTCGCCCTGACGCTCTCCGGTGTGCGCGAGCGCAACCGCGTGGTGCTGTCCTGGGCCCAGGCAGCCGGCATTCCGGTCGTGACCATGATGGCTGGCGGCTACAACCAGGACCATGCCCTGACCATCGAGGCCCATGCCAGCGTGGTCCTCGACGCCTTGGAGCTTTATGCCTGAGTCTCCATCCGGGATTCTGCCCTGGGCGTAGAATGCCGGGCATGCGGATTCGTCTTGACCCCTGGCCAGTAGATATAGAAGATGGGCAGTTGGGGCTCAACGACTTCGGGGGAGTGCTGATTGATATCGAAACGCCGCGCTGGGCGGCCATTGCCGCCCGCCCCCTGCCCGAACGGCTGCACACTGTGTACGTGGTGGACGGCAAGCGGCGTATGGAGTCGCGGGTGTTCATCGAGGATGACCAGGGGACGGCGGGGCTCGGGGCGTTTGGGGCCTATGTGGTGGGCGCGGTGCGGCTGTGCCCGCACGGTTCCCGGCAGGCTGAGCTGATGGACGTGCGGGCGCGCCGGGTGCTGGCCCACGCGCCAGGGCTGCGTGTGGACCCCTGCTCGCTCTCGCCTCGCGATCCGCACACCGGTCAGCTGCAGTACACGCCGGTCGAGACCGACAGCGCTGAACCGCTGGCACCACTGCACAAACTGCAGAGCGTGATGCTTCAGGAAGAGCAGCTGCTGTCGCACGGCCTGGCCTCGCAGGTGCCGGCTGACGAGATGGACGACCGCGAGGCGCTGAGCGCCCTGACCCTGCAGGACGGCACGCTGCGCCGGGGCGGGGCAAAGTACAGTGGCGCGGTCGTGGGATACGTCAAGACCATGCAGACACAGTATCTGGGCGCTGACCGGATTGGCCTGCTGAGTACTCTGAAACCCGGGGAGCGCACACCGATCATGCACCTGAAGTCCGAAACCGGCAAAACCACCCGCTTTACCTGGTACGTGCGCCTGTGCGAGGCATCTTTTTACCAGCATCCCATGAGCGGCGTGATGCGCCTGGAGATGTACGCCCCGGAAGAACCCGACTTCCTGCCGCCGATTGTCCGGGCGGTGGCCAACCTGTCCGGCACGCTGCTGTGCCGCCTGGGAAGCACGGCCCACAAGGACCCCCGCGCACCTCAGAACCTGATTCCCACGGCCGCCCTGGAGCAGGCCATGGGCCGCGCGATGGGCAGCCCGGAACTGGTCACGCGGCGCATTCGCGCACACATCGCCCAGCAGCTGGGCCGTGAGGTGCTGGCGTGAGCGCGCCCTTTCCCGGCGGCACCGGCCCGGCCCGGATCGGCATGGTGCTGGGCACCGAGGACGCCACGCCGGTGTCGTTCTGGTTTGCGGTGATGCCGGGCGCCAGCGTGCAGATGGACGACCTGGTGGCCGTGCGTACCACCAAGCCTGACGGCAGCCCGGTGCACTTCTACGGCATCGTGGACCATGTCCGCACGCGGCACGAGGGCGTGAGCTTCGACAGCGACGTGCAGGACGTGATGGCAGGACTGCTGCCGGCCAGCGTCAGCTACGCCGCCCGGGTGCTGGTCACGCGCGTGGATCCGGAGGACTTTATTCCGCCCCAGCCCGGGGACGAGGTGCGTCACGCCCAGGGCGAGAGCCTGCGTCTGGCCCTCAGTGCCGACAAGATGGACTACGCCTTTGCCGGCGGGCTGCTGGCCGACGGGCAGGTGCTGCCCATCAACTATCAGTTCGTCAACGGCGAAAGCGGCGGGCACATCAACATCAGCGGAATCTCGGGCGTGGCGACCAAAACCAGTTACGCCCTGTTTCTGTTGCACAGCATCTTCCGGGGGGGAGTGCTTAACCAGCGCGGCGAGGGGCACAACACACGGGCCCTGATCTTTAACGTCAAGGGCGAGGACCTGCTGTTTCTGGATCAGCCCAACCGCCGCGTGGCTGAGAAGGAAGGCGCCGTACAGGGCCGCAAGGGCTGGTCTCAGGGCCGCTATTCACGTCTGGATCTGCCGGTCGAGCCTTTCCGTGACGTGCAGTTCCTGGCGCCGCCCAAAGGCGGGAGCGGCGACGCCATCGTGCCGGATGTCGAGCAGCGTTCCGACGGTGTCCTGCCTTTTGTCTTCACGCTGCGCGAGTTCTGCGCCGGGCGGATGCTGCCGTACGTGTTCTCGGACGCAGGCAGCAGTCTGAACCTGGGGTTCGTGATCGGCAACATTGAAGAAAAGTTGGCCCGGCTGGCCGCCGGAGACAGCGTTCCCTATCTGACCGTTGACGACTGGCAGCCCGAGCCCGATGTCCTGATCGACGAGGACGTGCGCTTCGACGAGATGGGCAAGACGCGCCTGCAAACTTTCTCGCAGCTGATCTCGTATCTGGAATACAAGCTGCTGGAACAAAACGACGGCGAAGGCGACCCAAGGTGGGTTCTGAAGCAGAACCAGGGCACCCTGCGGGCCTTTGTGCGCCGCCTGCGCGGCGTGCAGAAGCACCTCGCGCCGCTGGTGCGCGGGGATCTCAGCGCCGCGCAGGCCGAGCGTTACCGCCCGGACATCCTGCGCCGGGGCGTGCAGACCAGCGTGGTGGACCTGCACAAGCTTGGGGCTCACGCCCAGGGCTTCGTCGTGGGTGTGCTGCTGCGCAACCTCTTTGAGCACAAGGAGCGCTATGGCCGTCAGGACACGGTATTTGTGGTGCTCGACGAGCTGAACAAGTATGCCCCGCGCGAGGGCACCAGTCCCATCAAGGACGTGCTGCTCGACATTGCCGAGCGCGGACGCTCGCTGGGCATCATCCTGATCGGAGCGCAGCAGACCGCCAGTGAAGTCGAACGGCGTATCGTCAGCAACGCCGCCATCCGGGTGGTCGGGCGGCTGGACCTGGCGGAGGCGGAGCGGCCCGAGTACCGCTTCCTGCCGCAAAGTTTCCGGGGCCGCGCCGGGATTCTGCAGCCCGGCACCATGCTCGTCAGCCAGCCGGACGTGCCCAACCCGGTGCTGGTCAATTACCCCTTTCCAGCCTGGGCGACCCGCCGCGACGAGGTGGATGACGTGGGCGGCAGAGCAGTCGAAGAAATCGGCGAGGACTGGCTGAGGTAAGCGGCGTGGCCAGCGTTTTGATTACCGGCATGTCTGGCAGCGGCAAGTCGACCCTGATTGGTGCATTCGCTGCCCGTGGGCTGCGGGCCATCGACACTGACAGTGACGAGTGGAGCATGTGGTCTCACGACGAAACCGGCCGCCCGGACTGGGTGTGGCGCGAGGACCAGATGCACGCGCTGCTTGACCAGCAGAGGACAGGTTCCCTCTTCGTGTGCGGCTGCAAGACCAATCAGGGCAGGTTCTACCGCCGCTTCGACCAGGTGGTGCTGCTGAGCGCACCTCTGCCGGTCCTCCTTCAGCGGATTGCTCAAAGGACCGGCAACCCATATGGCAAGAGCCCAGAGGAACGGGCCCTGATCCTGGAACACGTCGCGGTGGTTGAACCGCTGCTGCGTGCCAGCGCCGACGTCGAACTGAACTCGTCGTTGTATTCCGTGGACGAGCTGACAGACCTGCTGGTGGCTCTGGGCTCTCAGGAACAGGTACCCCGCCGCCTATAACTGTCCGGAGCAGTACACTTCCTGCCGTGTCGTCCCTGCTCAGCTTTAGCGCCACAATGGGTCGTCTGGACGCTGTGCTGGCTGCATTGTCCGGCGCCAGCCGCTCGCAGGTGGCGGCCTGGATCGCGGGCGGCCATGTGAAGGTGGAAGGCCAGCCGGTGACCAAGGTCAGCCTGAAACTGCGCGGGGGTGAACGAATTGACGTTTCCCCTCCCGCGTTGCCTGACGCCCGGGTGGAGGCAGAAGACCTTCCGCTGGACGTGATCTATGAGGATGATTATCTGATTGCCGTGAACAAACCGCCCGGCATGGTCACGCACCCGGCTCCCGGTGTTCTGAGCGGCACCCTGGTCAACGCCCTCCTGGGACGCATGCCGCTGCCAGAGCAGCCGGACTACGACAGCGAGGCTGGATACCGCCCGGGCATCGTGCACCGGCTGGACAAGGACACCAGCGGCGTGATCGTGGTGGCCAAAACAGTCGGGGCGCATGCGCGTCTGGCGGCCGCGTTCAAGGACCGTGAAACACGCAAGACCTACCTCGCCATCGCGGCAGGACAGTGGCGCGCCGACGGCCCGGCAAGGGTGGAGGCGCCGATCGGCCGACACCCGGTGCAGCGCCAGCGCATGACCGTTGGCGGGGCAAACCCCCGTGAAGCGCAGACCCTCTTTACGCCACTTGCCGCTCACCCCGACGGTCACGGCAGAACGCTGGCCCTGGTCCGCGCCCAGCCGCGCACCGGACGCACCCATCAGATCCGGGTGCATCTGGCGCATCTGGGCAGCCCGATCCTGGGTGACGCGGTTTATGGCCGCTCCAGCGAGACCATGCTCCGGCACGCGCTGCACGCCCACTTTCTGTCCGTCCCACATCCGGGAACCGGCAGGTTGCTTCATCTGCACGCGCCCGCTCCGGACGACATGCTGAACGCCTGGATCGCCCTGGGCGGAGCCATGCCTTCTGACCTGGAGGAGCCGCCCCGGTCAGAGTAGGCCTCCGGCAAGCTGCGTCCAGCCCTGAACTCTCCTAAGCAATGCCATCAAATCAACAAGTCGCCTTAAGTATGGATCCCGGCGCTGAAGGCCGGAACACTGATTTCCCTGCCCCTGGCTGCGTAGCTGGTTGCCAGGCTTGCTGAAACTCCAGGCCTCGCTCAGAAATGGCTGGCTCCCCAACCTCTACCGACGCACCGTCAGAACTGCGCCTCTCACCACGTTCAGCAGGAACGGAAGATTAGGGCTGTGCAGGGCTTGCAAACTTAGAACCGATAATGTATAATATCTATTCGTGCGCCCTGCGGGAAAGACCCGCAAGGCTGGAGAGTGCCCCCCCACTCAAGGACGAGCTTTCAAGGATTGAAGGCGTTTGGAGTTCTGCAGGGGACTTTCCCGAAAGGACTACAAATGAACTTTGATCAACTGATTGCGCCCGAACTTGCGGCGCGTCTCGCCGAACGTGGTATTACCGAAGCCAGCCCTATTCAGGCTGAAAGCCTGCCCCTGACCCTCGCCGGCAGGGACATGATTGGCCGCGCCCGTACGGGTACCGGCAAGACGCTGGCCTTCGCCCTGCCCATCATTCAGAAGCTCGAACCCAGCCGTGAGCGTGCGCGTCCGCCCCGCGCCATCGTGGTGGCCCCGACCCGCGAACTGGCCAAGCAGGTTGCCGAGGAATTCAGCAAGAGCGGCGTGGGCCTGACCACCGTCACCGTGTATGGTGGCGCCAGCTACGCTCCTCAGGAAAATGCCCTGCGCCGTGGCGTGGACGTGGTCGTGGGGACGCCCGGCCGTCTGATCGACCACCTGGAGCGCGGCAACCTGGACCTCAGCGCCGTGGAATTCGCGGTGCTTGACGAGGCCGACGAGATGCTCAGTGTGGGCTTTGCCGACGCCATCGAAACCATCCTGCAGAAAACCCCCGACAGCCGTCAGACCATGCTGTTCAGCGCCACGCTGAACAACGACATCAACCGTCTGTCCCGCAACTACCTGCGCGAGCCGGTCATTGTGGACATGGTGGGCGAAGGCAAGAGTCAGGCGGCCCAGACGGTCGAGCACCTCAAGGTCAGGGTTGGGCGCAGCCGTACCCGCGTACTGGCCGACCTGCTGACCATCTACAACCCCGAAAAAGCCATCGTGTTCACACGCACCAAGCGTGAAGCCGACGAACTGGCCAACGAACTGATTCACCGCGGCCTGGAAGCCGAGGCGCTGCACGGCGACCTCGCGCAGAGCCAGCGTGAGCGTGCCCTGGGTGCCTTCCGCAGTGGTCGTGTGGGCGTGCTGGTTGCTACTGACGTGGCAGCGCGCGGCCTGGACATCCCTGAGGTTGACCTGGTGGTGCAGTACCACCTGCCCCAGGATCCCGAAAGCTACGTGCACCGCTCGGGCCGTACCGGCCGCGCTGGCCGCACCGGCACCGCGATCATCATGTACGGTGACCGCGAGAACCGCGAAGTGATGGGCCTGGAGCGCATTACCGGCGTGCGATTCATCGAGCGTCCCCTGCCTACCCCCAAGGAAGTGCAGGCAGCCAGCGCCAAGACCAGCGCCGACATGGTCCGCAAGGTGGACAGTGGCGTCGCCGCAACCTTCCAGGCAGAAGCCGAGCGTCTGTTCAGCGAACTGGGCCTGGAAGCCCTGACCCGCGCCCTGGCCAAGATCAGCGGTGTGACCGAGCCCACCAAGGCTGCCAGCCTGCTCAGCGGTGAAGAAGGTCTGACCACGCTGATCCTGCACGGCGAGCGCATGAGCATTGCGCGCACCGTGGCTCTGCTGGCCCGCGCCGGCGACGTCGACACGCGCCGTCTGGGCAAGGTTCGCCAGTGGCGCGGCGGCACCGTCGCCGACGTTCCCAGCGAATACCTGCAGAAGCTTCTTGCAGCCAACCCCCTCGAGGGCGAAGTCCAGATCGAAGTCGCGCAGGAACTGCCTGAACTGTTCGAGCAGGCTGTCCGTGAACGCCGTGAAGGTGGCTACCAGGGCGGCAACCGTGGCACCCGTGATGAGGGTGGCTACCGTGGTGGCAACCGCGGTGGTGGCCAGGGTCAGGGCCGCTGGAGCCGTGGCGAGCGTGGTGACGGCGGCGGTCGTGGCGACAACCGTGGCGGTGCCCGCAGCGGTGGCCAGAGCCAGGGCAACCGCAGCAGCCAGGGCAACCAGGGTCAGAGCCGCACCCGTGACGATTTCAGCGACCGCGAATTCCGCGGCTGAATTTCTTCTCTGAATCCAGTCCCCTGCCATAAGGCAGGGGGCTTTTTCCTACTGTGCTTGTGGCGAGCTCACCGGGCCGGGCCCTGCTGATATCTAGACGCAAATGCCTGGAGTGGTCCCGTACCCCCTAAGGTGGGCATATGAGTGCGAACCTTGTGGTCGTAATTCTTAGCATCGGGGGAGTCCGAGGCTAGGCGTTATCGCCGCGCACGCACCCCCCCGCCCGAAGTGGCGGGGGTTTTTCATAGGAGGGCAACATGGGGCAATCGAATGGGCCAGGAGACAGCCGCAGAGAAATGAATGGCGCAGGAGCACTGTGGGCCACGCTGGCCAATCATGGCATTACCACTGTATTCGGCTATCCCGGTGGGGCCATCATGCCGGTGTACGACGCGCTGACCTTCTACCCAGAAGTGCGCCATGTCCTGGCCCGCCACGAGCAGGGTGCGATTCACGCGGCCGAGGGCTGGGCCAAGGCCACGGGCGAAATCGGGGTATGTATCGCCACCTCGGGGCCCGGAGCGACAAACCTGGTGACCGGTCTGGCCGACGCCATGCTCGACAGCGTGCCGCTGCTGGCCATTACCGGCAACGTGGCGCGGCACCTGATGGGCACCGACGCCTTTCAGGAAGCCGACATCACCGGGATCACCCTGCCGATCACCAAACACAACTACGTGGTGCGGGAGGTCAGCGAATTGCCCCGCGTGATCGCTGAGGCGATCCGGATTGCCCGGAGCGGCCGCCCCGGGCCGGTACTGGTGGACATTCCCAAAGACATTCAGCTGGCCGCTTTTGCCGGTGAGATTCCGGTGCCCCATGCCCGCCCCGAAGCGCCCCAGCCTCTTCCCGAGGTGGTGGCGCGCGCCCAGGAACTGCTGCGCTCGGCCCAGCGCCCGGTCATGATGCTGGGCGGCGGAACGGTGGACGCCGCACCGGAACTCACGGCCCTGGCCCGCGCCTGGGACATTCCCGTGATCACCACCCTGATGGGTCTGGGGTCCTTCCCGTCCAGCGATCCCCTGTGGCTGGGCATGCCAGGAATGCACGGCAGCGTGGCAGCCAACCGCGCCATCAGCGAGGCGGACGTGCTGCTGGGCATCGGACTGCGTTTTGACGACCGCGTGACTGGACGCGTCAACGGCTTTGCGCCCAAGGCCAGCATCATTCACGTGGACCTCGACGCCGCCGAGATCGGCAAGATCGTCCGCACCCACCTGCCGGTGCGCTCCGATGCGCGTGAGGCTGCGCTGGCGCTGACCGAAGGCGCGCAGAAACTCGAGCGGCCCGAATGGCGCGCCCAGATCGAGGAATGGAAGTCCCGCACCGTCATGCCCGAGCACTGGGGCGCAGGCTACGCCGTGAAGGCTGTCGTGGACCGCCTCGAGCCCGACGACATTCTGAGCAGCGACGTGGGACAGCACCAGATGCTGGCCGCACAGCTCGCCCGCTTTGAGAAGCCGCGCCGCTGGATCAACTCCGGCGGATTGGGCACCATGGGCTTCGGCTTTCCCGCAGCCATCGGAGCCGGCATGGCCGAGCCCGGCGTGCGCAGCGTGGTTATCGCTGGGGACGGCGGCTTTCAGATGACCCTGCAGGAACTGGCCACGTTGAAGATGTACGACATCCGCAACGTGAAGATCTGCATCATCAACAACAGCTTCCTGGGTATGGTGCGCCAGTGGCAGGAACTGTTCCACGAGAAACGCTACAGCGAGGTCTGGCTGGGCGACAGCAACCCGGATTTCGTGAAACTGGCTGAGGCCTACAACGTGCCCGGCTACCGCGCCAGCAATGCCGAGGAACTCCCCGCTGCAATCGACGCGTGGCTGAATGATCCGCACAGCGCCCTGCTGGAAGTGGTGGTGCCCAACGAACACGGCGTGTTCCCGATGGTGCCCGCCGGCGCGGCCCTGTACGAGATGATCGAGACCGAGGCGAAAGCTGTCAGCGCTGAACCGACGACTTCACCGACCACTGCCGCAGCCACAGAGGAGGCGAAGCGCGCATGACATCCGAGACTTTCCAGCCGCAGGATCACCTGATCTCTATTCTGGTGCGCGACGAGCCGCGTGTACTGACGCGCATTACTGCGCTGTTCGGCCGGCGTGGCTACAACATCCGCAGCCTCAGCGTCGGCAACACCGAGCACCCTGGCGTCAGCCGCATGACGATTGTGGTCAGTGGGGACCGCGGAGTGGTGGAGCAGGCCATCAAGCAGCTTGAGAAGCTGCACGACGTGGTGCGCATCATCGATCACAGCCTCGAAAAATACGTGGACCGGGAGATGGTCCTGGTCAAAGTCAGCCTCACGCCTGAAACCCGGGTAGAAGTTCGCCAGATTGCCGAGGACTTCCGCAGCCGTATCGTGGATGTGGGCCGTCACGCCCTGACCTTCGAGGTGACCGGCGACGAGGGCAAAATCACGGCTTTCATCGAGCAGATGCGCCCGTTCGGCATTCTGGAAACCATGCGTACCGGCCGGGTGGCGCTGACGCGGGGCAGCAACGCCGACATTCCGACCCAGGTGTATTCCGGCGATTCTGCAGCTCTGACGCCAGCCGTCGAGCCGCGTGAGGAAAAGGCCCGTGGCGTGCCGAATCTGTTCTGAGGACGGCAGGTTCGCCGTTCCCCTCTAGCCGACAATCTCATTGAAATCACTTTTCTGTAGGAGAATTCAGCATGGCTGCAAAAATGTTCTACGACCGCGACGTTTCCCTCTCCCCTATCGAAAACAAACTGATCGCCATCATCGGGTATGGCTCTCAGGCGCATGCACACGCTCAGAACCTGCGCGACACCGGTCTGAACGTTGTGGTGGGACTGCGCGAAGGCAGCGCCAGCCGGGCCAAAGCCGAGCAGGCCGGGCTGCGTGTGGCCAGCATCGAAGACGCCACCCGCGAGGCTGACGTCGTGATGCTGCTGATTCCCGACGAGAACCAGCCCAAAGTGTATGAGGAGAGCGTCGCCCCGCACCTGACTGAAGGCAAGGCGCTGGCCTTTGGCCACGGTTTCAACGTGCACTTCGGGCGTATCAAGCCGCCCGCCGGGGTGGACGTGTTCCTGGTGGCCCCCAAGGGCCCGGGACACATGCTGCGCCGCGTGTACGCCGACGGCGCAGGCATGCCCGGCATCTTCGCCGTGGCACAGGACGCCAGCGGACAGGCACGCGACATCGCACTGGCCTACGCACGCGGCATCGGCTGCACCCGCGCGGGTGTGCTGGAAACCACTTTCAAGGAAGAGACCGAAACCGACCTGTTCGGCGAGCAGAGCGTGCTGTGCGGTGGCGTGACCAGCCTGATCCAGGCGGGCTTCGAGACCCTGGTGGAAGCCGGTTACCAGCCGGAGATCGCTTACTTCGAAACGCTGCACGAGGTCAAGCTGATCGTGGACCTGATCTACGAGAAGGGCTTCGAAGGCATGCGCCACAGCATCTCCAACACCGCCGAGTTCGGTGACTATGTGACCGGACCGCGCATGGTCACGGAGCAGACCAAGGCCGAGATGAAGAACGTGCTTTCGGACATTCAGACAGGCAAGTTTGCCGAGCGCTTCATCCAGGACGCCGAAAGCGGCTTCCCCTTTATGAACGAGCAGCGCGGCAAGATGCGCGACCATCAGCTGGAAACCGTCGGCAAGGAACTGCGCGACATGATGCCCTTTATTTCCAAGAAGGAACTCGAAGTCTGAGCCTGAAGTAGGCACACGCAGAGCAGGGACTGGACGAAGGGGCAGTGGAGACACTGCTCCTCGTTGCTGTCTTACGTACGCTTCTCCTCAGGATGAAGGCACACCCACAGGCTGGGCAGGCACCCCAGTGGAACTCCTGTCCTGAACGTAGGCGTTCCGTGCAGTCTCTTTTTGGAATTGGCAGTGAATATGCCTGGCAACAGCGGCTGGTCTGACGTCCTCAGGCGTGGATCCAGCATATCCAGAGGCAGGCCACGCGTGCCTAAGCTCATGCTCGGGATAAGCCTGCGGGGGCGGGGTGAAAACGTGAGCCGTGCTGTCAGGCGACGACAGCGCAGCTCATGACCTGCTATCCCAGTGTTCGCCTCTCCACTCTTCCAGACACGGTTCAGCACCGCGCCTGTTCCGGCTGAAATCTTCCTCGCGGCAGACCAGACCTGGGCTATGGTTTCGTCCGCAGCCAGGAGCTCTTCCAAGAATAGGTCTGGCTGAAACCAAGTTACTGGAGAAGAGCCATGCCCATTCTGTCTATGCGTCCGCCTTCCATGTTTCCGGGTTCGCTCACCCTTGGGGGTCTGTGCCTGAGTGCCCTGTGCATCAGCGCGCTGTGCCTGAACTCCATTGCGTCCGCCGCTACACCTTCCGTGCCCAGTAAGGCGCGTCAGCTGGCGCTGCTCAAGGTGAGCGCACTGGCACACGCCACGGTCAGTGACGCTGCTCTGGCAGCCTCCCAGCCGCAAACACAGGTCGTTACCCTGAAAGCCGACTACCTGTACAAGCGCGATGTCAGTATGAAGGTCTATGACCTCGACACCTTCCTGAAAGCGCGGATTCCCAACGTCCAGGAGCTTGCCAGACAGGGCGCCCAGGTCATGTGAGGATGACCCGATATGGCGTAGATGGAGATAAGCCCTCACGATAGGAGGCACCATCATGACTGATCGCAGAATCCACACCGCCGAGTTCAAGCGAGACGCAGTGCAGCTTGCTCGAACGAGCGGCAACCTGTCGGGCACCGCGCGTGACCTGGGCATCAACAGCTCCCTGCTGCGCAAATGGATGAATGCTGAGCAGGAGAAGGGCGAGTTGGCATTCCCTGGTCAGGGCAAACAGCTCCTCACTCCAGAGCAACAGGAGATACAACGGCTTCGCAAGGAGAACGAAATCCTGCGACAGGAGCGCGAGATCCTAAAAAAGGCGGCAGCCTTCTTCGCCAAAGAAACCACACGCTGAGGTATGAATTCATCCAAGATCAACGCCCCGAGTACCGCCTGGACCTGCTGTGCCGGGTGCTGGAGGTCTCGGTGAGCGGGTACCACAGCTGGCGAAGAAGGCCGATCTGCGACCGCAAGGAAGAGGATGCGCTGCTCGAGCAGCGCATCCAGGAAGTGCATCAACGTAGTAAACGCCGCTATGGGGCGCCACGCATTCACGCGGAGTTGCACGCTGGAGGAGTGCGCGTGTCCCGCAAGCGGGTGGCGCGTCTGATGCGTGCCAGTGGTCTGCGGGCCAAGGGAAAGCGCCGCTGGGTGCGGACCACGGAGAGCAGTCACACCATGGCCGTCTGCCCGAACCTGCTTGAGCGGCGGTTCGAGGTCTCGCAGCCGAACCAGGTCTGGGCGTCGGACCTGACGTATCTGCCCACGAAAGAGGGCTGGCTGTATCTCGCAGTCACCTTAGACCTGCATTCGCGAGCCGTGGTGGGTTACGCGATGGACATGCAGATGCCAGCCACCTTGCCACTGGCGGCCCTTCAGATGGCTGCTGGCCGACGTCTTCCGCCACCAGGCCTCCTTCATCACAGCGACAGGGGCAGTCAATACGCGAGTGGCATCTTTCAGGCAGAACTGGCCCGCATGCGGGCCAGGGGCAGTATGAGTCGTAAGGGGGATTGTTGGGACAACGCCGTGGTGGAAAGCTTCTTCAGCTCCCTGAAAAGGGAGTTGCTGGAGGACACCATCTTTGAGACCCGGGACGTGGCCCGACAAGCCGTATTTGAATTCATCGAGGTCTTCTACAACCGTCAGCGTCGTCACTCGTCTCTTGGGTACTTGACGCCCCTGGAGTTCGAACGCCAAGCTACAGCTGCTTAACTTCAGCTACGCAATATCGGGCCAGGCCCAATGTTCTGGTGCAAGGATGGGTACGCACCTACCGCCAGACTGAGCGATCTGCTGGGTCAGGGTGGGCTGATTGCCGTGGCTGATGCGGACGCACCCGCTGGTCTCCGCTGGTCACCGGCCCCCTACAAGAACGCAATGCTTGACGAGGACGCCATTGACCGGTATCTGGTATGGCGCGCGGAGTCATTCCCGGCCAAACCTCAGCCCTGGGGACTGGACACCATCTATATCCTTCCGGCCCACACCGCTTCAAAACCCTGATCCTCTTTCAGCCGTTCGGGATGGTTATGGTTACGGACTAAATGCCGGTCATTGAAGCCACACCCATGTCCTGCAATGAAGCCGCCGCAAGATCTGGTTGCTGGCGGCTTCATTGTGTTGGGCTGATGCCTCCTGATCTACCCCGTGGAAATCGGAGTGGAGTTGGCGCCGGAAAGTCACAGGCGCACTTCAGGATTTCGCGCCAGGCCAACTTCCGGGCGCCATCGTGGACCTCGCCGGAGTGCCGACCTGCCGGTAACGGCCCGGTCCAAGCAGCAGAAGATGAGGTCCTGGATTCAGCCAGCCACTGGGATGCTCACGTCCTGCAGCCGCTCAGCCGACGCCTGGAGCCACCGTTCAGTTTCGGCCGGGCCAACCGGCCGGGCCATCAGATACCCCTGGACATGGTCACAGTTCAGTTTCCGCAGTTCGCGTAACTGATCAGAATGCTCCACCCCTTCAGCGACAACCTGCCAACCGGACTCGCGGGCGACGGCAACCATGGCGCGAACCAGCGGCAGCGTAGAACGTCCGCCCGGCCCGGGCTCGACCAGGCCGGTGATCAGTGAGCGGTCAATCTTCAGGATCTGCGTTGGCATGCGAAACAGGCGGCTCATGCTGGAGTAGCCGGTCCCAAAATCGTCGATTGCGATGCGCAGCCCTGCGCTCAGCAGTGCCTCGTACTGCTGCAGGTCCTCGTCATCCATCACCTCGCTTTCTGTGACCTCCAGGTCCAGGGCGCTGGGAGAGAGCCCATGAGTCCGCAGCGTCTGCTCAACGAAAACCACGAAGTCCGGCTGGGTGATCTGCCGGGGGGCCACATTCACACTGACGCGCAGATCAGGCCACCGCCCGCGCCAGACCTTGATCTGCCGGCACGCCTCATTCAGCACCCACGCGCCCAGATGGAGGATCAGGTCAGTTTCCTCTGCCATAGGCACAAAGCGGCCAGGCGGAAGCAGACCCAGCGTGGGGTGCTGCCAGCGGACCAGGGCCTCGACTGCAACGGGTGAAAGTGTCCCGGAGCTGACGATCGGTTGATAATGCAGCCGCAACTGCTCGCTGCTGATTGCTGCTCGCAGGGCCTGTTCAAAATCCAGACGTTCGGCAGCAGCGGCACTCAGCCCCGGCTCGAAGCGGCGCACGCTCCGCCGCTCGCGCTTGGCCAGATACATGGCAAGATCAGCATTTTTCTGCAGGGTCGTGACGTCCGTGCCGTCCTGCGGAAACAGGGCAATGCCGATGGAGGCGGTGACTGTCAGCTGACGCCCGGCCAGTTCGACTGGAACACTCAGCGCCTCCAGAATGCGCTGGGCTGCGCGCTCGGCGGCTTCATGCTCCTGAACGTTGCGCAGCAGCACAGTGAACTCGTCACCGCCCTGCCGGGCCACCAGGTCATGGTCACGTACACATTGAAGCAGCCGCTGGGCCACCTGCACCAGCAGGGCGTCACCGACCGGGTGCCCCAGCGTGTCGTTGACCTGCTTGAAATGATCCAGGTCGATAAACAGCACGCCCAGGGCGTCCTGCGTTCCCAGCACGGCAGCTTCCAGCGTGGCTTCAAAAGCTGCGCGGTTCATCAGCCCGGTCAGCGCGTCATGACCGGCCTGATAGGCCAGACGCTCCTGGGCCTCCTGCAGGGCCTCGTTGGCATGGGCCAGTTCGATGTTGCGCAGGCGCTCCTCGGCCGCGCGGTGCTCTAGGCGCTCAAGCTGCAACTGGGCAGCCAGCACCTGCGTCTTGTGCTTCAGCACATCCGCATGTAGCGAACGCTCAATCGCTTCGTGCTGGCGGGCATGCCACAGAGCCCGCTGATAGTCCCCCCGGGCCTCCAGGACAGCAGACAGGGCCTCATGGGCCTCGTTCTCGCGCTTGGTGGACTTGAGGGCCTGGGCCAACTTCAGCGCGTCCTGAATGCATACCTGTGCTTCTTCGTGCCGGTTGAGCGCAGTCAGGACCTGTCCTCGCGTGAGCAGCAGTTCGCATAGATTCTCACGCTCGCCAAGTTCCTTGGAGGCCGCGATGCCCTGGGTTGTCATCGTTACAGCTTCGTCCAGCCGCCCGAGCTTCAGGAGGTTGGCGGAAATATTGGCCAGCAGCAGGCACTCATGCTGATGATATCCGGCCAGCCAAGCCTGCTGGAGGGTCTGTTCGTTGAGACGCAGAGATTCCTCGTAGCGTCCCAGTTCATGGTGGTCAATGGCGGCATTGATGGACGCACTGGAGATCATCACCGGGTGCTCGATCCGTACGGCAATCTCCAGGGCTTCGAGATGATGCTTGAGGGCCTTGTCGTACTCCTTAAGGTCGATATACAGGTTGCCGATATTGTTCAGCGTGCGCGCCCGTCCCAGGTCGTCGTCAATGGTCTGCACCAGTTTGAGGCAGCGGAGATGCTGCTCGAGCGCCTGGCCATAGTTGCCGGTGATCGCACTGGTAATGGCCAGGCCATTGAGACAACGGACCACCACATGAGTCAGGTCAAGTGCCTCAGCACGCGAGAGACTGTCCTCAAAGGCTGCGTGCGCCTCCTGGTAGTTCCCCAGGAAGTAATGGGTGTATCCCGTCAGCATCTGCGCCCGGATTTCTCCAGTGACATACCCTACCCGCTGCGCAAGGACGCCGGCTTCGGTCGCCAGCTCCTGTGCACGGTGCATGGAAGAAGTCAGCACGGCGTCCGCCTGATCGTTGAGGGCGTCAACCTGTGCCCATTCGGGTGGCAGTGTAGAAAGCTCGGCCGGATGACCGGGTGTGCTCAACATGGACAATCTCCCAGAGGAGACTCTCAGGCCTCCTCATAACCCTGGCTGGTATCTGGGGCTAAGCCTAAAGCGCACGCCATAACAGTTTTCTGAAGTTCAGCACTCGTACCGAACTTCATATGTCTGCTCAGTGCCCGCTTCAGTACACGGTAAAGCCCGTCAGCTGCTCCAAGGCGTGCAGACAACCTGGGTGCTCTGCACGCCCGGCGCAGGTACAGTTGGCTCATGTTCGTGTACAGCCTTCTTCTTGGCGTTCCTCCGGTGGAGTGAGCGGCCGAAGTTGACCTGGCCACCCCCCGGAGGAACCCCTCCGGGGTTTTTCTTTGCCGACCTCTTGACCCGTTGTGCCCCGACAAGGAGTGCCCTGCCATGACCCAGCCTGAATCCTCCCGCATCCGCATATTCGACACGACCCTGCGCGACGGCGAGCAGTCGCCCGGTGTGGCCCTGGACCACAGCCAGAAGCTGGAAATCGCGCATCAGCTTGCCCGCCTGGGCGTAGACGTGATCGAGGCCGGCTTTCCGATCGCCAGCCCAGGGGACCTGGAGGGGGTCTCGCGAATTGCGCGTGAGGTGCGCGGGCCGATCATTACCGGGCTGGCGCGGGCCAACCGGGCTGATATCGAGGCTGCGGCGCGGGCGGTGGAACTGGCCGAGAAGCCACGGATTCACACCTTCATTGCCACCAGCCCCATTCATATGTCCAAGAAACTCAATCTGGAACCCGACGCTGTGGTGGAGCGGGCCATCGAGGCGGTTCGTCTGGCCCGCTCGTTTGTGGACGATGTAGAGTTCAGCGCCGAGGACGCCACCCGCAGTGACTGGGCGTTCCTGAGCCGGATCTTCAAGGCGGCGGTGGAGGCCGGCGCCAGCACCATCAACGTGCCTGACACAGTGGGCTACACCACGCCTCAGGAAATGCGCGAACTGTTTGCCTTCCTGAAAGGTGAACTGCCTGCCCACGTGATCCTGTCGGCGCACTGTCACGACGACCTGGGGCTGGCGGTGGCCAACTCGATCGCCGCAGCCGAGGGCGGAGCCCGTCAGATCGAGTGCACCATCAACGGAATCGGCGAGCGCGCGGGCAACGCCAGCCTGGAAGAACTGGTGATGGCCTTCCATACCCGCCGCGACGCCTACCCCTTCGAAACCGAGGTGCGCACACGTGAGCTGTACCGTGCCAGCCGCATGGTCAGCCGCCTGAGTGGCATGCCGGTGCAGCCCAACAAGGCCATCGTGGGCGACAACGCCTTTGCGCACGAGTCGGGCATTCACCAGGACGGCGTTATCAAGGCCCGCGAGACCTACGAGATCATGAACGCCGAACTGGTCGGCCGCGAGGCAGCGGTGCTGGTCATGGGCAAGCACTCCGGCCGGGCGGCCTTCCGCAAGGCCCTGACCGATCTGGGCTACGAGGTGGACGAGGAGCGGGTCAAGTCCCTGTTCGCACGCTTCAAGGACCTCGCCGACCGCAAGGGCCAGATCTTCGCCGACGACCTGCGCGCCCTGGTGGAGAGCCGCACCGACGTGCCGCAGACCTTCGTGCTGGAGGGCTTCCAGATTACCTCTGGGATGAACATGACCCCCGTGGCTTTCGTGCGTCTGTCCACGCCTGACGGCCCGGTGGACGCGACCGCACACGGCGACGGTCCGGTGGAGGCGGCGTTCCAGGCCATCAGCAAGATCACCGGCCTGAATCCTACGCTCGAAAGCTACCGGATTCAGGCGGTGACTTCAGGCGGCGACGCACTGGGAGAGGTCGCCATCGGCGCACGTTACGGCGAGACCACCCTGCACTCCACCGGAGTTGCCACCGACATCGTTGAAGCCAGCGCCCGCGCCTGGATTCGCGTCATGAACCAGATCGTGGCGGGGATGGGCAAGGCACGCACCATCACGGCCACAAGCATCTGAACTCCGGGAGCGGAGACGGCCCCAGGGGTACGCTCTGCCGGTCATGAACATTTCGGTCAGCAGCCTCGCTCCGCTCCCTATGGAACCTGCTTCATAGCCATCTACCGCGCGATCCACAAACTCGCCACCTGAACTGGTACCGGGCGACTATGCTCCTGTCTGCGCTCCCGTGTGCGGGGTGCAGGACGGTCCTGTGCCCCGGGGCCGTTCAAGGAGAGTGTATGGTGACCCGCTGGCTCTGCCTGCCGCTTCTCTTCAGCGGTATGGCTCTGATTTCATGTTCACCCACTTTCAGGACCATCAACGTGCAGCTCGTCGGTGATCAGAGAAATGCCGAGCGCCGCATGATCAAAGTTGTGGGTATATCTGGTCCCCGGGTCCTGTTTGCACAGACCTACAGCTGCGACCATAAAGACTGCTGGCCTACTACCGAAAAGCCGGAGCTCCAGTCTCTTTACGGCCCGGGAAGTTTTTCGACTCGGGATATGACCGCAGCTCAGCTTAAAAGGCAGACCAACCATCAGTCAGTCCTGCGCTGGAAGGGTCACGTCACGCACGCGTCGGTGGTGGTCAAGGCTGGCCTGTATTCGGGCAGGAATACAGAGATCAGCCGGGCCGAGAGGACCATGAATTCAAGCCTGTTCAGCCTGTGGGGCAACCAGCTCCGCGTCGTGGAAAGGGATTCGAGGCTCGAAATATCTACCCGCTGAATCCAGTTCCCCGGAGGTCCTCACCATGATTCTGGAAATTGCCCGGCCGACCATCAGGCCTGGACAGACAGCCGCTTTCGAGACGGCGTTCCGGGAAGCGCAGCAGATTATCCGGGGCATGTCCGGCTCTCTCCGGCACGAGTTGCAGCAGTGCCTGGAAGATGATCACCGCTACGCCCTGCTGGTCTGGTGGGAAACGCTCGAAGCCCACACCATGGGCTTTCGCAGCAGTACCGAGTATCAGCAGTGGCGGGCACTGATGCATCATTTCTACGACCCTTTTCCGGCAGTGGAGCACTTTGTTGCGGTTGCCGGTGTGCCTGCCTGACCTTATTCAGGGCGAGCACATGAAAAGATGGCCCCGTGAACTCTATGTTGTTACGGACTGCGCTGATCACAGGTATCGTGATTGGCGCGCTTAATATCGTATTTGCCGGCTTGCAGTACGGGTTTGGCACTCTCCCGGTGTGGTTTTATCTCGCTCAGCTGCTGCTGATTCCGGCGATGATTCTTCCCATGCGGTTTTTTCCTCAAGCGGCTATGACACGTGACTTCGCGCGGCGCGCGGCCATGTTCGGGTTGGGCTGGGCGGTGCCGTACGCCATCTACAAATTTGCCGGAGACGTCCTGAACCCCAATTTCAATCCGGCAGCCTCGCTGATTTCCTATCTGGTCATGGTTCTGGTTTTCGCCGTGCTGTTCGCAACCATTCGCAAGCCTCAGAACTGAAGTTCAGAAGAAGACCGGACCCAGCAAGATGGGTCCGGTTTGCTGTCACAGCGACCTGCCATCGGTTCATGACCCCAAACCACCGTTCCATGACCCCAGACCACCTGTGCGTTGGCATCCAACCCTCTTTCCCCGATGGGAACAAGGCAGCCTTCGCAGGAGCCTGACCGGATCAGCCGCGGGGGCCGGTCTCGTACACTGCGCGCCAGGGCCGGTAGTTTGTGGTTACCCGGTCGGTCCGCACTGTGCCTGCATCCTTGATGGTGCGGGTGATGTACAGGTTGTAGCCGTCCTGTGCCCAGTCCACCTGCCGCACAGCGCCGGCACGCATGCGCGGATTGACGACGTACTGAGCAGGTGGATGGGGCAGGCGCGCCAGAATGGTCGCGGGACTGACCACGACCTTGCGCGTCTGTTTGATCCCCCACACCTCCACGGTCAGCACACTCTTGTTCGGGTGGTCGATGGCCTTGATCAACAGGGGACCGCCAGTGTCGTTCTTCATCTTGAGATCGACGCCAGGGTCATAGACGGCAGCCTCAAAACCGATCTGCGGCTCGTAGTACGCCACACGGTAGGAATGCTGGTTGCGCTCGACCACAGGGAGCCCGGCCTGATAGAGCGCCCGGAAGACCGTGGTGCTGACCTGACACACCCCGCCGCCCAGGCCGTCCACCGTGCGGCCTCCGCTGATGATCAGGCCACCGACAAAACCGTTTTCCGGAGTAATACTCCCCAGGGCTTCAAGAAAGCTGAAGGTCTCGCCTTTGGCGACCACCGAACCGTGAATTTTGTTCGCTGCTGTGGCCACGTTGATCCGCCGCGCAGGACTGCTGCCGTAGTAGGTGCTGCGGCCCACCGTAATGAGTTCCAGCTTCTTGGGATCGGGCAACGCCGCTATGGTCAGGGTCGGTTTGCTGACTTTGCTGGCAAACACCACGTCCGCCTGCGCCGGATCAAGCACAGCTTTGCGGAACGCAGCGTAGGACACAGGCCGGTCTGTCACGACCCCTGCCTGCTCCCTGACCTTGACGAACTCCTTGCCTTTCGCGGTATAGCGGGCATTGCTCGCAGGCTGATCCACATGGTCGGTCAGGATACCGAAAGCAGCCTTGAGGGCCTTGTCGTCCGGGACAATGCCGTTTTCCCGGACCCAATACAGATTGGCCACCTGAAGCGCAGTCAGGGCGCCGCTGCGCTCCGTGCCTTCCAGCCGTGCAGTAAAGGGCCGCATGAGGGCATTGCCCTGCACCACGTGGGGGCGCAGATCCGCCGATACGATCCTGGCCGGCAAGCGGCGGACCGGAATATTCAGCACCGTCAGCGTGGGAGTTGCCGCGTAGGCCTTCACGGCGCTGGCCACATCAGTCTGCATCCCTGTACGGTCCGGCTTGACCACATACTTCAGACTGGTCTTGTCGAACACGACGCTGGCATCGCGCGGCTGTACATTCATCCCGGCCGTCAGGCGGTTGAGGGCCGCAGCCGCCTGCACCGGATCTACCTGTGCCACCAGGGGAAGCTCCTGCACGCTGCTCTGGCCCAGCAGATCCTGCACCCGGTCTACCATTCCGCGTTCTGCGGTGATTTTTTCGGCTGCCGCGATACTGGTCTCAGCATCGGCCCGCCATCCCAGCACGTCAGCGCCCACGGTCCAGGTGGTGCTCTCGGCCCTGACAATGACCTCGGGCGGCGTGATGGACCGGGTGCCCAGTGCCGCGATGGCCTGCTCGCGGGTCAGACCACCCACATCAACGCCCGCCACACGCAGACCGGGCGCAAGTTTTCCGGTGGACTGCGAAGCCGCACCCAATGCCAGCGCACTACCCAGCAACGCTACAGCCGATACTCCTGCCACCCAGAACTTCATCGGCTACAGCGTAGGGAATTTAGAAGGGCTCCATTTGAAGGTTTGGCACAGTCAGCCCTCATGCAGCTGCTTCATGAAGGAGGGCAGCACAGACCACTGCGGGCGGCGCTGTCCCAGTCGATCTCTGGGACAGCGCCGCCCGCACCTGAGCAGCGTTCAGCGCGTCGGCTGGCCCTCCTGCCGGGTCGCCAGTTCCGCCTGACGGTCAGCACGTGGGTTGACGTTTTCCAGCACCCGCGCAAACGAGGCCACCACCTGATCGATCTGCTCGCGGCTGATGGTCAGCGGCGGCAGGAAACGCACCACCAGCGGCGTGGCCGGCAGCGTCAGCACGCCTTCGTCGTGCTCCAGCGCGGTGATGTAGGGAGCACTCTTTTCCTTAAGCTCAACCCCGATCATCAGGCCCAGGCCGCGCACCTCACGGACCTTCGGCGAACCGATGGCACGCAGCTTCTCCATGAAGTATGCGCCCTTCTCACGGGCCTGCTCGGCCATGCCCTCGCGCTTCATGGCCCGCAGAACCGCCACGCCAGCTGCCATGGCCAGTGGGTTGCCGCCAAAGGTCGAACCGTGCCCGCCGGCAGGCATGCGGTCAGCCACGGCAGCGGTCATCGCGAAGGCCCCCACAGGCACGCCGCCCGCCATGGCCTTGGCCAGCGTGATGCCGTCCGGAATCACGCCGTAGTTCTCGCAGCCGAACATCTTGCCGGTGCGGCCAAAGCCGGTCTGGATCTCGTCGATAATCAGCAGGGCGCCGCGTTCACTGGTAATCCTGCGGGCCTCCTGCACGAACTCCAGGCTGGCCGGGCGCACTCCGCCTTCACCCTGCACGACTTCCAGGATGACGGCGGCCGTCTCGTCGGTCACGGCGGCCCGCAGTTCGTCCAGGTTTCCGTAGGTGATGAAGTCCACATGACGGTTGTCCACTGCCTCGCCGAAGGGCTCACGGTACTTCGGCTCCCAGGTAAAGGCCAGCGCGCCCAGACTGCGTCCGGCAAAGCCACGCTTGAACGCTACAAATCGCTGACGGCCCGTGCCGGTAATGGCAAACTTCTTGGCGGCTTCCATGGCCTCGGTGCCGCTGTTGCACAGGAACACCCGCTCCAGGCCCTGGGGCAGGACGCTGACCAGTTCCGTCAGAAATTCGGCGCGGCGGTCGTTGGGCAGGGTCTGGGCCAGCACCATCAGTCGGCCGGCCTGCTCCTGCACGGCGCGCACCACGTCCGGGTGGCTGTGCCCCACGTTGCCCACGCCGGCCCCGACCATGCAGTCGATATAGGCGCGGCCCTGATCGTCCCACACCACGGCGCCCTGTCCGCGGGTAATGACCACCTGATGCTTGTTGAACACCCCGCTGTCGTACTTCAGTTCGGCATCCAGCCATTTGCTCTGCGTCATGTTTGTTTCCTCCTCTGCCTTGCGCCCAGTGTAGGACGCTGCCGCCTCTCCCATAAGGAGCTGCCTTGCTGTGTGCCAGCAGCGCGGCGCGGCAGGTTCAGCACCAGCAGTCCTGACAGCACCACCGCCACGCCCAGCAGCGGCAGCAGGCCAACAGTCTCGCCGGCCACCGCGCCCCAGAACAAGCCCCAGACAGGCAGCAGGTAAGTGACAGCCACCACCTACGTCGGCGGGACCCGTGCAAGCAGACCGTAATACAGCAGGCAATCCCGCTGCCAAAAATTCCAAGCACCGGCATGGATCCTAGGGCTGTCACCGTCACCGCACCCGGCTGTGACCCCAGCGGTGCGAACTGGCTTTCTGCTCGCCTCTTCTGCGCTGATGCCAGCATTGGTCCGTGCGCGCCTGCTGCTCGACGGCGGGCATCCGCTGCCCGTACAGCGTGCCCTGACCCATCTGCTCATGCGCGGCGAGGTGGACCGGCACGTGCGCCGCACCCGGCGGTGGCACGCCCAGGTGCGCGCAGCCCTGACCCGGGACCTCACGGATCTGGCACCGCTGGCGCATCTGGGTGGCATCGAGGCCGGGCTGCACGTCTGCCTGCATCTGGCTCCCAAGCTGAACGCAGGCGAACTTACCCGGCGGCTGGCTGCCCGTGGGGTCTTTATCTCTCCGCTGGCTTCCTATACCTTCGCCGGTCAGGAGCCGCAGGCCCTGCTGCTGGGGTATGCCGGTCTGACGGCAGCGCAGGCCCGCGCCGGAGGCCAGGAGATTGCCCGGACGTTGCATGCAACTCCTGGCTGCTCCGCCCCGTATGAGCAGGCATGAGAAAGAGTTTCCATCTTCCCCTGCTCTCGGCCCTGCCAGCTCTTCTGGTCGCCTGCGGTGGTGACGACGATGACCTGAGCCGTTACAACCGGGTGGAGTATGCCAGTTACCAGCAGTGCATGGTCGCCAACCAGGCCTATATCGAGCAGGGCCTGGAAAACCCCTGTGCCGAGGAAGACGACGATCTGGACCTCTACAAGAAAAAGAAGTACTACGGGCCCTTCCTCTATTACACCGGCAGCGGCACCCGCTTCGTGGGCTACACGTCCTCAGGCGGAATTTCCCCGCGCGGACTGACCTATGACAGCAAGAAGGGTACCTATGGCAGCTTCAAGGCGCCCGTCAGCCGGGGCGGCCTGACCTCCAGCGCGCGGGGCGGCACCTCAGGCATGCTGAGCGGAGGCGGCTGATGCAGCGTCTGTCCTTCCCCCCCCGCCCCGAATGGGAAGCGCGGCTCAAGCAGGTCGGCTTTACCTGGTACGCCCCCACCCCCGAACATCCGGTGCCGTACTGGGGTGAGGACGTTGCCTACGCCTTTACGCCAGAACAGATTGCAGGGTTGCAGCGCGACGCTCAGGAGCTGACCGGACTGATACTGGACGCCACCGGCCACGCCATCGAACACGGCCGCCTGGGCGATCTCGGGATTCCGGCCTTCCTGCACGCGGCGGTACGTGACTCGTGGGACCGCGATGACCCGACGCTGTACATGCGCCTGGATCTGGCATACGACGGCCGGGGCCGCGCGAAGCTGCTGGAGGTCAATGCCCAGACGCCCACCAGCCTGCTTGAAGCCTCGGTGTGCCAGTGGCAATGGCTCGAAGACCGCCTGGAGGCCGCTCAGCTCCCGTCCGGCACCACCCAGTGGAACACCATCCATGAAGGTCTGCTGGAACAGTGGACGCACCTGCGAGAAGCCCGCGGCATCACCCAGGCGCACTTCAGTGCCGCGCGCAGTGACGAGGACATTGCGACCGTGACCTACCTCAGAGACCTCGCGCAGACACAGGGCGTTTCCGGATCGTTCCTGCTGGCCGAGGAGATCGGCACCCGCCCGGAGGATCCCTGGCTGCTGGACACCTGGAGTCTGCCGATCCACACCCTGATGTGGCTGTGGCCGTTCGAGTTTGCGTGGGAAGGCCGGGACGCCGCGCATCTGGCAACCACACAAACACGTTTTCTGGAGCCTCTCTGGAAGGCCGTGACAGGCAGCAAGGGGCTGCTGGCGCTGCTGCACGAACTTCATCCGGGCCATGACCTGATCCTGCCTGCCAGCCTCATTCCTGGGGCCTTAGGGCCACAGGTGGTACGCAAACCCCTGTTTTCGCGCGAGGGCCAGAACGTGACGCTGCCGGGCGAAACCACCACGCCCGGTGACTACGCCGACCTGCCCATGGTCGAGCAGGCCTACACCGAGCTTCCAGTGTTTCAGGCCTCCGATGGTCCGCGTTACCCGGTCCTGGGCGTGTGGGTGGCCGGTGACGAGGTCTGCGGACTGGGCCTGCGGGAAGGCCGGGGACGCGTGACAGACAACCGCGCCACCTTCGCGCCTCACATCGTCATGGAGCCGGGAGCATGAGCACTCCCCCGCTGCAGATTCCATTCCGCCTCCGGCTGTACGCCTTTCTGGATCCGAATGACGGCATGAGTGCGGGCGAGCGTCTGTTCAATGCGCTGCTCGCCCTTCTGATCGTGTCGAACGTCACCGTGACCATCCTGAGCACGGTCCCTGGGGTATACGAAGTGTATGGCCCCTCGATTCGAGCTTTCGACCTGAGCTGCGCCTTCGTATTTGGACTGGAATACGCGGCCCGCCTCTATGTGACGCCTCTGCGCCCCGGCTATGAGGATGGCTGGCGGGGCATGCTGCGCTACGCCCTGACGCCGCTGCCCCTGATTGATCTGCTGGTTATTGCGTCACTGCTGCTGCCGGGCAGCGCTGCCCTGGCCAGCCTGCGTGGACTGCGGCTGCTCAAGCTGCTTTCGCTGCTGAAGCTCGGACGCTATTCGGACTCGCTCCAGCTGATCGGCCGGGTGGTGCGGCGCCGGGCCGGTGAGCTGTTCACGACGGTACTGATCGTGGTGGTGCTGGTGTTTATTGCAGCCAGCCTGCTGTATCAGGTGGAGTCGAGTGCCGGTACCAAGGGATTTGAGAGCATCCCGCAGGCGCTGTGGTGGTCTGTCGTCACGCTGACCACCACAGGGTACGGCGACGTGTATCCGATGACTCCCCTGGGCAAAGCTGCGGCTGGCATGATCATGCTGTTCGGGGTGGGGATGGTCGCGCTGCCGGCCGGCATGATCGCCAGCGGCTTTGCCGAGGAACTCTCGCGCCTGCGCATGGAGGAAGAAGCGATCCGGGAAGAAGCCACGCGGGAAACCCGCGGCCACTTCTGCCCTCATTGCGGTGAGCGCCTGCCCTGAGGCCCGGAGGCAGATCACACAGCGCCGCCCCTGAACCCTGCGCGGCTTCCTTGGGACGGTGCTGTTATGCTCCAGCGCTTCAGCGCCGGCCTTTCACCGCCCACTGCTCTTCCTGAAGTCCGGCCGCATGGTTGGCGGCGCGCGCCATGGCAAACAGCAGGTCCGAAACCCGGTTCAGGTAGATCTGCACCTGCTCGTTGGCCTCTTCTTCGTGCAGCAGCCGGATAACCTCACGTTCAGCCCGTCTGGCCACTGCCCGCGCAAGGTGCAGTGCAGAGGCGGTCAAGGTGCCGCTGGGATGGACGAAATTACGGATGGGGGGCGCGCCGTCCGCATACCGGTCGATCATCGCCTCGATAAAGGCCACGTCCTGCGCGTCGATACGGCTGAGGTTCTTCTCGTAAGGGGTGCCGGTGCGGGTGGCAAGGTCGGCGCCCACATCGAACAGAGCGTTTTGCAGGTACTCCAGATCTGCGTCCAGGGCTGCATGCGGCTGATGGCTGCGGCCATTGTGGGCGCGCGCCAGACCGATGGCGCTGTTGAGTTCATCCACCGTGCCGTAGGCTTCCACGCGGATATGCGCCTTGCTCACACGGTCCGCGCCATACAGGCCAGTCTGGCCGCCGTCTCCGGTCTTGGTGTAAAGCTTCATGGCTTCAGGGTAGTGGGTCACAGGGCAAAGGGACGCGGATTGATTCCGCGTCCCTTTGCCCTGTGACCGGCCTCGCGTTAGAGCCGGCCGGTCCGGTCGGTCAGTTCGCGCAGCCTCTGGGCCAGATCAGGGCGCAGGTCCGGACCCCGGTACCGCCAGGTCCAGTTGTGCTCTCCCGTGGTGCCCGGCAGGTTCATGCGCGCCTCGGTCCCCAGATTCATGATGTCTTGCAGGGGCACAACCGCCAGATTCGCGCGGCTTTCAAAAGCCAGACGCATCAACTCCCAGGCGAAGCTTTCCTCGGTCGGATTGCTGCTGGTGTAGGTGCGGAAATTATGCTTTTCCTGGTCGTCGGCATGACGCCACCAGCCCCGGGTGGTGTCGTTGTCGTGCGTGCCGGTGTACACCACCTGATTCTCGCGAAGGTTGTGCGGCAGGAAATCGTTGACGCTGAAGTCTCCGCCGCCAAAAGCGAACTGCAGCACGGCCATACCAGGGAACTCGAAATCGTCACGCAGTTGTTCCACGTCCGGCGTGATCACGCCCAGGTCCTCGGCAATGATAGGAAGGTTGCCCAGTGCCCCGCGCACGGCGGCAAACATCTCGTGCCCGGGGGCCGGCACCCAGCGGCCATGCACGGCCGTTTCCGCCGGGAAGGGAATCTCCCAGTATCCGGCAAAGCCCCTGAAGTGGTCGATGCGGATCACGTCGTACAGCTTCAGGCTGCCCTGGAACCGGTCAATCCACCACTGATAACCGCTCTGGCGCATAGCGTCCCAGTTGTACAGCGGGTTGCCCCACAGCTGCCCGGTCTCGCTGAAATAGTCTGGCGGCACACCGGCAACCACGGTGGGCTGGCCCTGGTCGTCAAAGTAGAACTGCTCGCGGTTGGCCCAGGCGTCACTGCTGTCCATGGCCACGAAAATCGGAATATCGCCGATCACCTGAATGCCCTTGCCCCGTGCATATTCACGGATGGCGGTCCACTGGCGGAAGAACAGGAACTGAATGAAGCGCACGCGCTCCAGAGACTCGCTCAGGCTGGCACGGGCCGTAGCCAGGGCTTCCGGCTGGCGGTCACGCACAGCCGACGGCCAGGCATTCCAGGGCAGGCCCCCGTGAGCGTCCTTGAGGGCGGTGAACAGGGCGTAGTCATCCAGCCAGCTGGCCTCCGCCTGGATGAATGCCTCAAGCTCAGCGCGCAGGTGACTGGCTTTCCCCCCAAGAAACGCGGCGTGGGCCCGCTCCAGCATCTGATTGCGCCAGACATACTGCAGCCCGAAATCCACCTTGTCCGGGTTGAAGGCAGGCAGCGCCGCGAAGTCCGCGTCACCCAGCAGACCCTCCTCGCGGAGGGTAGTCAGATCAATCAGATAGGGGTTGCCGGCGAAGGCGCTGAAGGCCTGATAGGGGCTGTCGCCATACCCGGTGGGGCCCAGCGGCATGACCTGCCAGTAGTGCTGGCCGGCAGCAGCCAGCCAGTCAATGAAATGCCGGGCCTGTGTACCCAGTTCCCCGATGCCGTAGGGGCCAGGAAGGCTGGTAGGGTGCAGCAGGACGCCGCTCGAGCGTGGAATGGTCATAAGAGAGGCCTCCGGGATGAGAGCGGGCAACCTTTGACGTCACCCTATTTTGGAAGTGATTCCAGTTGGCGCACAGGATAGTACACCAGGCCTTCATACGCGCCGGGTCCAGCCCTTACTTGGTATTCAGAAAGTCCAGGATGGCCCGTGCCAGGGCCTGTGAGATACGTTCGCGGTAGGCTGCCTGCGCCAGTTTGGGGCCCTCGACCGGGCTGCTGCCAAAGCCCACTTCCACCAGGATGGCGGGCGTGGTGGGGTTGCTGATCACATAGAAAGCGTCGGTCTGCACGCCACGGTTCACGGCGCCCGTCGCCGCGATCAGGCGGGACTGCACCTTGTGGGCCAGATCGCGGCTGAAGGCAATCTTTGCCTGGGCCAGGATGTCCCCCAACATGTTCTGGGCGCTGGTGGACGCCTGCCGGGTCAGGGCCTCCCCCACCGTGCCTCCCCCGTTCTCCTGAACCGCGAGGCTGCGGTTGCGCCCGGCCATCGGCTGACCGAAGTAGAAGGTTTCGATGCCCTGCGCGCCGGGACCCGCTGCATTGACGTGAATGCTGACAAAGGCACTGACCGTGCCGTTCTTGGCCAGGCGTGAGCGGGCTTCGAGATCCTGGGACTTGTTGACACTCAGGTGACGGTCGGATTCACGGACCATCACGACGTCCACGCCATGCTTCACCAGTTCGGCGCGCGTTCGCAGGGCGATGTCCAGAGTCACCTCCTCTTCCGAGGTCCATGGACTTTGCGCGCCAGGGTCCTTGCCCCCATGTCCGGCGTCCAGCACCACGCGGGGGCGCACAGCTGGCTTTGCAGCAGGCGCGGGCGCTGTGCTCGCAGGCCTGGCCACGGCAACCGGCGTGCGCGTGCCCTGGGAATTCGGCGTGGCCGGTACTTTGGACGCGGCGGCGCTGGTGGGCACATCAATCACCAGACGGGCGTTCTGGCTCCCGCTTGCCGGCAACACCGAGGCTTTGGCCTGAGTGTGCCCCCTGGCTAGGGTCACCGTCACGGTCTTGCCCGCCACGGCGTAGGCCGTGACGCCCGAGGCATTCAGCGGCCCCTGCTCGGCTTTAAGAGAGACATTCAGCTGCACCGTGATGCTCTGTCCCTGGACTTTCACGCTGGACTTGGCGCTGGCAGGCAGGTCAAAGACGACCCGCGTGAAGCCATCGTGTGAACCGACACGCGGCGCAGCCTGGGCGCCGGGCACAAGCAGGGCGCCTGTCAGCAGCGTGCACAGCAGCATTCGGGACACCGGAAACCGGATGCAGGACTCAAAAGACGCGTTCACTGGCCAGAAGTGTACTCTCCAGCCCTGGACAGCAGGATGAAAAACCCGTCGCCTGAACCGAAGCTGACTGGCACCCTCACGCCGCTCAGTGACCCTCCCGTTAGGGTGCAGAACATGAGCACTCCTCCCCTGCCCCGCCGCACCCCTCTGCTGGCCGCGCTGACCGCCCTGAGTCTCCTGGGCCTGTCTGCTGTGGGACCGGCCGCGCAGGCTGTCAATTTCGGCGGCCTGAACGTCACTCCTCGCGGCGCCCAGAATCTCAACCTGGAGACGGGTGCCACCGATCTGCCACAAGGTGGGACCGCCACCGACGCCAGAAGCGGCATGAAGCTCACCGCTGCCCGGATGCAGATCCGCCCCGGCCAGACGCTGAGCGCCCAGGACGCGACCCTTACCACCCGGCAGGGCGGCACCCTGCACGCTGCTCAGGTCGTTTACGACCTGAAGGGCGGCACGGTCGTCGCCTCCGGAGGCGCCACCTACCGTGACTCACGCTTTAATGGCCTGAGCGCCCCCAGCATGGCGCTGTATGTCAAATCCGGCTTTGTGACCGCTGGCGGTGGCCTGAAGGCCAAGAGCCCGGCGCTCAGCGCTTCAGGCATGATCTTTGATCCGTCCACCATGCAGGTGCTGCTGACGGGCCCAGCCAGCGTGACGCAAGGTTCCGTGCAGGCCACTGCGGGTGCCGGTGAACGACTGGTGCTGGTGTTTGCCGGCAGCCGGCTGCTCCGTGCTGCCAGCCCAGACAACGCCACGCTCGCGCGTTTCCGGCCTTACTTGAAGTAAGAGTGGTGTGTGGTATCTGATAACACTGTTCTGATGGGGTAAAGCAGCTTCGGCTGAAAAGCAAAAGGAGGCCGCCGGCAGACACTCTGCCAGCGGCCTCTATGCGTACACCTTTCCTACGCGTTGGGCTTGAGCAGGTGATGCAGACAGTGGCCATAGCTCACGCCCTGACGGGCATCCACCACCAGATCGGCCACACTGAATTCCTGCAATACACCCAGCATGGCGTCGCGCATTCGCCGGTAGATACTGGCGCGTGCGTGGCAGCGGTCTTCCTCCACGCACGGCTCGTGCCAGTTCAGGCTGATACATGAGAGCGGCGCCACCGGTCCGTCGATGGCGCGCACAACCTCACACAGGCTGATCAGCTGGGGCTTGCGTGCCAGCGCATAACCCCCACCAATGCCTTTTTTGCTTTTTACGACGCCTTTGGCCGTCAGAGCAGCCAGGATACGCACCAGATAGGGGCGGTGCACACCGGTCGCGTCACTGATCTCCTCGCTGGAGATCCAGTGGCCCTCAGCCTGGGTGCCCAGGAACCCCAGAGCCTGAAAGGCATAGACATCGGTCGCTGAGAGCCGCATGTGCGGCAGTCTAGCGTGTCCAGGCCGCCCTCGACATGCTCCAGTTCCCAGCCGGGCGCCTCCCTTAAGTCTGACCTGGGGCGTTACTCGGGGTAGCGCTCGCGCAGATACGCAAC
Source organism: Deinococcus deserti VCD115 (assembly GCF_000020685.1). Taxonomy (NCBI): domain Bacteria; kingdom Thermotogati; phylum Deinococcota; class Deinococci; order Deinococcales; family Deinococcaceae; genus Deinococcus; species Deinococcus deserti. Next base: position 2,066,621 of record NC_012526.1, read on the forward strand.
GGCGACCGGGTCAAACTGGCCACCCGGCACCCAGCGCTCTTCCAGGTTCTCTGTGCCGTACAGCGCCCAGGCGGCAGTCTCGGTGGCCTCGTCCCACTCTCCCTGAGGCAGGCTCTGCGCGTAGCCCTGCCTCACCAGCAGCCCACGCAGCCAGCTCAACTCAGCCTCGTCGGGACGTCTGGCCGTTTCAGGACGACCGAACAGCAGGTCATGCACGTCCAGCAGGCGCGCGAGTTCGGCACAGGGATCGGGGTGATCGTCAGCACGCAGGTTGACCCAGTCGTCGGTCAGCCCGCCGTAACCGCGTCCTGGGCCCGCACACAGCAGCGCCGCCGACTGCCGGCCCCGCCGGTCTCCGCCCGCCTGATCGCCAGCCTGTAGCGCAGCGAACAGTCGGCGCGGCAGAGGCATTCCGGCCGCGTCCTGCCAGGCGCGGTGCATGGCCTGGACCACCTCGGGACCGGTCAGGATATTGCCCTGAATGGCCACGTCCGGCTCTGCGATACCGCCGGCCCAGGCGTGGCAGCCCTGGCCCGTGAAGGTCGCGCTGCGGCCGTCGGCGCCCACCAGCCCGAACTGCCGCTGCACGATGCCCGCGTCCTCGGCCTGAAACCGTGCGCTGACTTCCTCGGGCGAGAGCCCCCCGGACAGCAGCGCCAGTCCATCCGGACCGAAATTGGGGTTGACATAGCTCTGGGTGGCAACAGCACCGACGCCGCCACGAACAAACGGCACCAGGGCTCCCACAGCCAGGAACTTGCTGGCCACCGCCACACCCAGGTCGCCAGTCTTCGGATCACGGCCCACAATGGAGAAAGTCATACCCGGAGCGTAAGGCAAAAGCGGCCTGAAAAGCAGCCCTCGTTGAGAGCAGCCCGGTGGAACGAGGCTGTGTGCGTGCAAGAGGTTCTCCAGGCAGGAGGATGTGACTGCTCCGTGATGTGCAGGGTGGCCGCCTGCAAGATGTACCGCCGCATCCCGGGCACCTTCTGGACGTATCGAAGGACACGAACATGCTGAACGGTCCACCCGGCTTGCTCTAAATTTTTACTGCTGCAAAGGGTCACGAACAGAACAACCTGGATGGTTTTGTGCTTGTGGCTGTGCCTGCCATGCCGCAGGACAACCGCGTCACCCTTCACCTCAGGCAAGGCCCCTCCCTAAGCTGCGTCCACTTCATGCAGATGAATTTGAAGCAAATGGCGAGTTCCAGAGAACAGGCTCCGGTCCATAAGAACAGTGCAGGCCGTGTTAGCCTCCCCAGGATGACCTTCGCGCATGCCGTCACGGACCGCACCCGCCGCCTCCAGACCCGCCTGTGTGTGGGGCTTGACCCCCGCCTGGACGCCTACCGGGACGCAGCTCATCTGCGCGGGCATACCCTGGACGTTCTGGAGGCCACCGCGCCATACGCAGCCTGTATCAAACCGCAGCTGGCCTTTTATGAAGCTCTGGGCCTGGAGGGCATGAAACTGCTCGAAGAGGTCTGCGCCGCAGCGCGCACCCTTGGTCTGCCGGTGCTGCTCGATGGTAAGCGTGGGGACATCGGCAGTACGGCCCAGGCCTATGCGCAGGGCTGGCTGAGTGGGCAGCACGGGGGCTCGGCGCTGACTGTCAATCCCTTCCTGGGCTTTGAAACCCTGACTCCTTTCGTGGACACCGCCCGCGCGAACGGGGGCGCTGTGTTCGTGCTGGTCAAGACCAGCAATCCCGGGCAGGCCGACCTGCAGGGCAGCGGCATCAGCGAGCGGGTGGCCGACGAGGTCAGGCGCCTGAATGCTGCGGAACCTCAAAGCGAGTACCCCAGTGTGGGTGCAGTGGTCGGGGCCACCCATCCGGGTGACCTGGCCGCCTTCCGGGCCCTGATGCCGCGCGCCCTGCTGTTGCTGCCGGGTCTGGGGGCTCAGGGCGCACGCGCCTCAGACCTGAGCGGCGCCTTTGATCCTGGCGGCACAGGCGCCCTGGCCAGCGCGAGTCGCGGCGTGCAATATGCCCAGGGCCTGGATGTGCAGGCCAGCGCTGCTGCCGCACGCAGTTTCCGCGATGAGCTGAACGCTGCCCTGAAGCAATAAATTTGTCTCTAAACATCACACAGACTTAATGTGAGGTCTTTCACACTTGTTGACCAGCCAGTCAGGTCCGTGCCAGATTCCGCTGGGTACAGTGCCTCATGTACAAAGAAAGATGTGTGCGCGCCATTGGCGCTGTAGTTCTGTTTCCGCTTCTGCTGGGCTCTGCTGGAGCTGCAACCATCAAGGTAGCCTCGGTCAGCCCACTGTCTGGCAGTCTCGCGCCTATTGGCACCGAGGTCCGCCGCGGCGCAGAGCTTGCGGTGCAGGAGCAGATCCGCGCCTTCAAAACGCTTGGTCATGATCTGGTGTTTATGCCCATGGATGACCAGGCCTCTGCTACTCAGGGCACCCAGATCGGCAAAACCCTGGCAGCAGACCGCGCCGTTCTGGGTGTGGTCGGTGCCCTGAACTCCAGCGTGACCAACACCCTGGCCCAGGCCCTGGTCGCCTCCAACCTGGCTGTGATCTCTCCTGCCAGCACCAACGACACCCTGACCGAGAACAAATGGAAGAACTTCAGCCGTGTGGTCGCGCCTGACAGCGCCCAGGCCGTCGCCGCCGCCCAGTACCTGCAGAGCGAAGTCGGCGCCAAGACGGTGTTTGTGGTGTCGGACAACACCGCTTACGGCAACGGCCTGTCCAAGGTGCTGCAGACCAACCTCAAGCGCCAGAACATCGCGCTGGCCGGCTACGTGGGCGCCTCTGACGACGAGCAGATCGCTGGAGCCGTCAAGCGGATCAAGACCCTCGACCCGGACGTGGTGTACTTCGGCGGCACCGACGACGTGGGTTCCAAGCTGCTCAAGGCTATCCGCGCGGCTGGCATCAAGTCCCTGTTCATGGGCGGTGACGGTCTGGACTCCCCCAGCTTCATTCAGCGCAGCGGGATCGACGCCGCCGGTGTGGTCTTCAGTACCGGCTTTGGCCCTGTGACTGTGTTCTCCGGCGCCCCGGCCTTTACCCAGCGCTACCAGGCTGCCTACAAGTCCAAACCCAACGGTGTCTCGGTCTACGCGTACGACGCCATGAACGTCATGCTCGAAGCCATCAAGAGCAGCCTGACCAAAGGTGGCGCGCTGCCCAGCCGCATGCAGGTCTCCTCGGCTGTACGCCGCGTCAGCTTCCCGGCCTGCTTCGAGGGTTCGGCCACCAAGTGCAGCATTGTGTCGGGCGCAGTGGGCTTCGACAACACCGGCGAGCGCCAGCGTTCACGCGTCTTCATCATGAAACTGGATAACGTGCTGCAGGGACAGGTGGCCAAGGTTCAGACCGTGACCGCCGAAAGTCTCCGCTGATTCTTCCAATTCACCGAAAAAGCGCCCCAATTGCCGGGGCGCTTTTTCTATTGCTTCCTGCCCTTACAGCCTGAAATGCGCGGCCGGGCACAGGAGCGCCAGGGCTCATGCCTACAGCCAATCGGGTACTTTCGGCCGGCTGAATGGGAGATTGCTGACACCTATAAGGTCCAGCGCGTTTTCAGCTGCCGGCTGCAGAGCTCCGGATAGACTCGGGCGTGCACCCCCTACGCGCCGTGATTCTTGACCTGGACGACACCCTGTTCGATGACACGGCCTGCACCCACGCGGGTCTTGCAGCGCTGGCAGCCGAGCACGGCGTGCAGCACTGGACCTCCGAACGTCTCTTTGCCAGGCACGCCGAGCACATCCGTGCGATTGATCCACTCCTGTTCCGCGGCGAGGTCGATGCCCACGGCGCCCGCCTCCTGCGCATGACGCGTCTGCTGACCGACCTGGGGGTGCCCAACCCGGACGGCGAAGCTGCCACGCGAACCTACCGCACGGCTTACCGGGCAGCCTGGACCCTGCTTGACGGTGCTGTGGACCTGCTGAGCGGGCTCCGGTCGCGGGGCCTGCGCACAGCAGTCCTGACCAACTATGTGCGTGAAGTCCAGCAGGAGAAGCTGATCCACTTCGGCCTGGACAAACTGATTGACGTGACCCTGTGTATCGAGGACATGCCGGCACCCAAGCCGGATATCCGCGCGTATCACGCAGCCTGCACCGCCCTGGGTGTCGTCCCGGCTGAGGCTGTCATGATCGGTGACTCCTGGGAGAACGATGTCGAAGGTGCCCGCCGGGCCGGTCTGCGAGCAGTATGGGTCAACCGACATAACCGGCCCGCACCCGGTCCTGCTGTTCCTCAGGTCAGGCACCTCAATGCGGCCGGGGCCCTGATTGTCTGATAGCGAAGCGCGGATACCACAAGGGCAAGATCTGCCGCGGCATGCGGGAAGTGTGGGGGCGTACCTTCGGCTATCCGCTCAGGGGAGCGCTGGGCTTGTTCCAGCAGGATGTCTTCGACTCCACCGGGCGCCGATCTGGCAGGGCAGAAGAAACTCTGTCCACCTAGAGGCATCTGGAGGACATGTCAGGAGAGGAGCGCTCCACTTCGCACACCTTTGAATGCCCGTCGTAGACGCTTCCCCGCTGCTCGTCCTGGTCAGGCGTGTCAATGTCCAACCGGGAGTCGAGCCGCGCCAGCATTGTTCATGCGGCGCGGCTCAACTCTGGATTCAGGCGCACGTGCCTGGATGGTTCTGTGAGATCAGGCTGTAGCGGTGGCCCGTTCCTCGGCACCCTCACCGGCCAGGTGCAGCCAGGTGGTCAGCACCGAGTCGGGGTTGAGGCTCACCGAATCGATGCCCTGCTCCATCAGCCACCCTGCCAGCGCGGGGTGGTCGCTGGGGCCCTGACCGCAGATGCCAACGTATTTGCCTGCACGTTTGGCAGCCGCAATCGCCTGAGCCATCAGGATCAGCACGGCCTCGTTCTGCTCGTCGAACAGGTCGGCGACCAGCCCGGAGTCGCGGTCCAGCGCCAGGGTCAGCTGCGTCAGGTCGTTGCTGCCGATGGAAAAGCCGTCGAAGTGCTCCAGGAACTGGTCGGCCAGAATGGCGTTGCTGGGAATCTCGCACATCATGATGATCTTCAGGCCCCCATCTCCATCAACTGCACCGTCGCCGCGTTTCAGACCGTTGCGGGCCAGGATCTCGATGATCTGGGCTGCCTCGGCGACCGTACGCACGAAGGGAATCATGACCTGAACGTTGGTCAGGCCCATCTCGTCGCGCACGGCCCTGATGGCCTCGCATTCCAGCGCGAACGCGGCAGCAAAGTCGGCGCTGCGGTAGCGGCTGGCTCCACGGAAGCCGATCATGGGGTTTTCTTCCATGGGTTCGTAGGCCGGTCCGCCGATCAGATGCGCGTATTCGTTGCTCTTGAAGTCGCTGAGGCGCACGATGACAGGCTTGGGCGCAAAGGCCGCAGCAATACTAGCCACCCCCTCGGCCAGCTTCTCGCGGAAGAAATCACGGGGGGAAGCGTACCCGGCTGTTTTCTTCTCGATCTGGGCCTTGACGTCCTCGGGCACGTTTGGGTAGTCCAGCAGGGCGCGCGGGTGAATGCCGATCACGTTCGAAATCACGAACTCCACGCGCGCCAGGCCCACGCCCTCGTTGGGCAGTGCAGCAAAAGAAAACGCCCGGTCGGGCGAGGCCACGTTCATCATGATCTTCATGCCGACTTCGGGCATGGCATCGAGTTCCACGCGGTTGACGTGGAAGTCCAGGCGGCCCGCGTACACGTAGCCGGTATCGCCCTCCGCGCAGCTGACCGTGACTTCCTGCCCGCTTTTGAGTTCACGGGTGGCGGTGCCCGACCCCACGACAGCCGGAATGCCCAGTTCCCGCGCGATGATCGCGGCGTGGCAGGTGCGGCCCCCACGGTTGGTCACGATGGCGCTGGCGCGTTTCATGACGGGTTCCCAGTCGGGATCGGTCATGTCCGCCACCAGAATGTCACCGTCCTGCACGCTGTCCATCTGGGAGATGTCGGTTACGACCCGCACCACCCCGGCCCCGATGCGGTTGCCCACTGCGCGGCCCTCGATCAGGATCTCGCCCTGGCCGGTCAGCTCGAAGCGTTCCAGGGTGCGCCCGGCGCGGCTCTGCACGGTTTCAGGACGGGCCTGCAGGATGTAGATCTGACCGTCGCGGCCATCCTTGCCCCATTCGATATCCATCGGGCGGCCATAGTGGTTCTCGATGGTGACGCACTGGCGGGCGAGTTCGGTCAGGTCCTCGTCGGTCAGGGAAAAGGCGCTCTGCTGCGCTTGATCGACATCCACGACCTGCACGCCCTGTCCCTCGGCGTAGATCATCTTCTTCTGCTTGCTGCCCAGGGTGCGCCGCAGCACCGCGCGGTGGCCGGCCTGCAGCGCCGGCTTGTACACGAAGAACTCGTCGGGGTTCACGGCGCCCTGCACGACCATTTCGCCCAGACCGTAGGACGAGGTCACGAACACCGCGTCCCGGAAGCCACTTTCGGTGTCCAGCGTGAAGGCCACACCCGAGACCGCCAGATCGGTGCGGACCATGCGCTGCACGCCGGCCGACAACGCCACGTCAGCGTGCGCAAAGCCGTGGTGCACGCGGTAAGAAATGGCGCGGTCGTTGTACAGGCTGGCAAACACCAGGCGCACGTGATGCAGCACCTGCTCGATGCCGCGGACGTTCAGGAAGGTTTCCTGCTGCCCGGCGAAACTCGCCTCGGGCAAATCTTCGGCAGTCGCGCTGGAACGCACGGCCACGTCAGGCTCCACCCCACCCACGCTGAGGCCGGCGTAAGCCTCACGGATGGCCTGCTCCAGCGGGGCAGGCAGGCTAGCCTGCTCCACCCATCCACGGATCTCCCGGCCAGCAGCGACCAGGGCGTTGACATCATTCACGTCCAGCGCAGACAGCCGGGCGTTGATCTTTTCCTCGATCTGGTTTTCCTGCAAGAACAGGCGGAAGGCGTCGGCTGTGGTCGCAAAGCCTCCGGGTACACGCACGCCGGCATTGGCCAGACCCTGAATCATTTCCCCGATGCTGGCGTTCTTGCCACCAACAATCTCCACGTCGGTCATCCTTAGTGTTTCAAACGGGCGAATCATGTCCATGCGTTTTCTCCGTACTTGTGGGATTTCCCCCCGTACTGGCCAGGGGAGTTAGTGTCTTGAGGCCCGTGTAGTGTACCTGACAGTTCCACCCACCTGACTTAAGCCCCTCTGAACATGTCACCCTGAAGCATGACCGTACCGGCCGCCCGCACCGTCCTGATCGTGTCCGACCACACCGGCCTGACCGCCGAAAACATCGCGCGCGCGCTGCTGGCCCACTTTCCCGGTCATCCTCTGCGATATGTGCGCCGCCCATTTACAGCGGATGTTCAGGCCGCGCGCGACGTAGCTCAGGAGGTGCGCGATCTGGCCGGACGCGGCGAGCGGCCGCTGGTCTTTACAACCATTACCCGGCCGGAGGTGCTGCAGGAACTGCAAAGCGCCTCCGCGCAGGTCTTTGACCTCTTGACCCCAGGTCTGGACGTGCTGGAGCAGGAGTTCGGACAGCCGCCGGCGCGGCACATCGGCGGACATCACGACATGCACGACTCCAGCGAGTACCTGGGCCGCATGGAAGCGCTGGATTTTGCACTGGCGACCGACGATGGCATCGGAGAGCGCCAGTACGACCTGTCAGACGTGATCCTGGTGGGCGTCTCACGGGCGGGCAAGACACCTACCAGCCTGTTTCTGGCTTTGCAGCATGGCGTGCGGGCCAGCAACTACCCGCTGGCCGAGGACGACTTCGAACGTGAAGGTCTCCCAGCTCCGCTGGTCAGACACCACAGCAAACTGCATGGCCTGACCATCGAGCCCCGGCGGCTGCACGCCATCCGCACCCAGCGCAAGCCCGGCAGCCGCTACGCCAGCCTGGAACAGTGCGAGTTCGAGGTCCGGCGTGCCGAGCGCCTCTTCCAGCGCCACGGCCTGCCGATACGCGACACCACCAGCGCCAGCGTCGAGGAAATCGCAGCCGGGATTCTCAACTCGCTGCGGCGGGGGTAATCGCTACTGCGGTCAGCGCCGCTCGCGGTAGCGCCGGATCAGCGCGTTGGTGCTGCTGTCGTGACTCAGCTCGGGCTCATCGGCCCCAAGCTCCTTCACGATCCGCCTGGCCAGCACCTTGCCGAGTTCCACCCCCCACTGATCGAAGGAATTCACGTCCCAGATCACGCCCTGCACAAAGACTTTGTGCTCGTACAGCGCGATCAATGCGCCCAGCGTGCGTGGGGTCAGCCGGTCGACGAGCAGGGTGCTGGTAGGCCGGTTGCCGTCGAAGACGCGGTGCGGGGCAAGCGCGGCGTCCACCCCTTCGGCCAGCACTTCCTCCAGCGTCTTGCCGAAGGCCAGAGCCTCGGTCTGGGCGAACACGTTGGCCATCAGCAGATCGTGATGGGGTGCGCCGCCGGGGAGGGGCAGGGGGTTGAGGGTCTGGGCAAAGGCGATGAAATCGCAGGGGATCAGCTTGGTGCCCTGATGAATCAGCTGATAGAAGGCGTGCTGGCCGTTGGTGCCCGGCTGGCCCCAGACCACCGGTCCGGTCTGGTAGGTGACCTCCTGACCGTCCAGCGTCACGTGCTTGCCGTTGCTTTCCATGTCCAGCTGTTGCAGGTAAGCCGGGAAATAGGCCAGGTACTGGTCATAGGGCAGCACGGCCAGGGTCTCAGCCCCAAAGAAGTTGTTGTACCAGACGCCCAGCAGGCCCATCAGCACCGGCAGGTTGGCCTCCAGCGGCGCGGTGCGGAAGTGTTCGTCCATGTCGTGAAAGCCCGAGAGCAGTTCGCGGAACCCGTCCGGACCGATGGCCAGCATCAGGCTCAGGCCGATGGCGCTGTCCATCGAATAACGCCCGCCCACCCAGTCCCAGAATTCGAACATGTTGGCCGTGTCGATCCCGAACTTCTGCACGGCCTCGGCGTTGGTGGACACGGCCACGAAATGCCGGGCCACCGCGGCCTCGTCGCCCAGGGCGGAGAGCAGCCACGCGCGGGCGCTCTGCGCATTGGCCATGGTCTCCTGGGTGGTAAAGGTCTTGCTGGACACGATAAACAATGTTTCTTCCGCCGTCAGGTCACGGGTCTTCTCGACCAGGTCCGTGCCGTCCACGTTCGAGACGAAGCGCACGGTCAGTTCGCGCTGCGCATAGTGCCGCAGCGCCTCATACGCCATGACCGGGCCCAGGTCACTGCCACCGATGCCGATATTTACGATGGCGCGGATGGGCTTGCCGGTGTGCCCGAGCCAGCTGCCGCTGCGTACCTGCTGCGCAAACGCTGCCATTCGCTCCAGCACCTCATGCACATCAGGCACCACGTTGCGACCATCCACCAGAACGTCCGAGCCACGTGGCGCGCGCAGGGCGGTGTGCAGTACAGCACGGCCCTCGGTCACGTTGATCTTCTCTCCGCCGAACATCGCGTCACGCCGCTCCGGCAGACCCCGGGCGTGCGCCAGGGCCACGAGCAGATCCAGGGTTTCATCGGTCACGCGGTGCTTGCTGTAATCCAGGTACAGGCCCGCACCTTCAGCGGTCAGGCGCTCGCCGCGGCCGGGATCAGCGGCGAACAGGTCACGCAGATGCACGCTGTGGAGGGTTTCGAAATGGGCTTGCAGGGCCTGCCAAGCCGGCGTCTCGGTCAGTGCGGCGCTCATGTGCCGAGAATAGGGTCCATGTTCACCATTGCGCCGCTGCATGTGTAAAACGCTAAGCGGCCCGCATGTTCGGGCCCGTGGTTTTTCAGTGTGCTGCGCGCAGACGCTTTTCACTTCTCAGCTGGCAGGCACACCCAGCGCGGCAGTGGGGCTCCTGCACTTCCCATTCCCGTCATGGCGCGCTTGAATACGTGGGCCTCTTTAGCATTCCTTCAAAATCACCGCCCCAGGAGTTCCTATGACCAAAGTTCAAGATCTGCAAGACCACGATGTCGTGATCGTTTCTGCTGTCCGCTCCCCGATTGGAGCCATTCGCGGTGGACTGTCCAGCGTGCGCCCGGACGATCTGGCCGGCACCGTGATCCGTGAGGCCGTCAACCGCGCCGGCGTCCCCGAGGACGGCATTGAGGAAGTCATTTTCGGCTGTGCCAACCAGGCCGGAGAGGACAACCGCAATGTGGCCCGCATGGCCGCTGTGCTTGCGGGCCTGCCCGAATCCGTGGCTGGCGTGACCGTCAATCGCCTGTGCGCCAGTGGTCTGAATGCCGTGAACATGGCCGCGCGCGCCATCCGAACCGGCGAAGGGGACATCTACGTGGCCGGCGGCGTGGAAAGCATGACCCGCGCGCCCCTGTCGATGCCCAAAGGCAGCCAGCCTTTCGCGAACGGCAACGTCACGGTGTACGACACCACGCTGGGCTGGCGGTATCCCAACCCGGCCATGGAAGCGAAATTCCCGCTGGAAGCCATGGGCGAAACGGCCGAGAACATCGTCGAACGCAGCTGCGACGGCGCCTACGCTGGCGGCGAGATCAGCCGCGCCGACCAGGACGCCTTCGCGCTGGAGTCGCAGCGCCGCACGGTAGACGCCCTGAACCGCGGGGCATTCAATAGCGAGATCGTGCCCATCGAGGTCAAGGGCAAGAAAGGCATCACGCTCTTCGATACCGACGAGCATCCCCGGTACAAGCGCGACGGCGACATGTTCACGCTGGCCACCGACGAGGCGACGCTGAGCGGCCTGAAGCCGGCCTTCCGCAAAGGTGGCAGCGTCACCGCCGGCAACGCGAGCGGCCTGAACGATGGTGCCGCTGCCCTGGTACTGATGAGTGCGGGGAAAGCCCGCGAGCTGGGAATCCGGCCCCTGGCCCGCTGGGTAGGCTCAGCGGCAGCCGGAGTCGAAGCCCGCGTGATGGGTCTTGGGCCCATTCCAGCCACCCGCAAGGTGCTTCAGCGCACGGGACTGAAGATCGAGGACCTCGACCTGATCGAGCTGAACGAGGCCTTTGCCGCGCAGGCGCTGGCCTGTATCCGCGAACTGGGCCTGGATCAGGCGAAAGTGAATGTTAACGGCGGCGCCATCGCGCTGGGGCATCCCCTGGGCATGAGTGGCGCGCGGCTGATCACCACCCTGTTACACGAGCTCGAGCGCCGCGGGGGCCGTTATGGGCTGGCCACACTGTGCGTCGGCGTCGGACAGGGCGAGGCCACCATCATCGAGCGGGTCGAGGCATGAAGCTGCTGCCCGTGTTGAGCGTGGAAGAGGCTGCGCGGCTGGTCAAAGACGGCCAGACACTGCTGGTGGGTGGCTTCGGTATGACCGGCAACCCGGTACACCTGACGCACGCGCTGGCTGAACTGGGCACCCGGAACCTGACCTACGTGGCCAACAACGTGGGCGAACCGGGCATGGGCGGCGGGCGGCTGCTGCGCAACGGACAGATCCGCAAGGCGGTGGGCAGTTTCTTTACCAGCAACCCCGAGGCCGTGGCCGCCTATCAAGCCGGCACTATGGACGTTCAGCTGATTCCGCAGGGCACCCTGGCTGAGGCGATCCGGGCCGGGGGGGCAGGCATCGGCGGCTTTTACACCCCCACAGCCGCCGGGACGGTCGTCGCTGGTGACGCCGACGTGCGTACCCTGGGCGGCCAGGAGATGATCTTTGTACCGGCCATCCGGGGTGACGTGGCGTTTATCCGCGCGTGGCGGGCCGACCGGGCCGGGAATCTGCAGTACCGCCTGACCGAACAGAACTTCAACCGCGCTATGGCCACCGCCGCCGACCTGGTGATCGTGGAGGCCGAAGAAATTGTCGAGGTGGGGCAGATTCCGCCGGATCAGGTACACACTCCAGGCCTGTATGTGGACTACCTGGTGCAGGCCACCCTGACCGAAGCCGACCTGGGCTCCAGCGCCAGCGTGAAGGGCAGCAGCCGCCGGGTAGATGACGTGCGCATGCACATGGCCCGCCGCGCGTTGCAGGAACTGCGTCCCGGAGATGTGGTGAATCTGGGCATCGGCATTCCGACGCTGGTGGCAGACCTGATCACGCCGGAACACGGGGTCAATCTGCACACGGAGAATGGAATGCTGGGCGTGGGCCCCGCTCCCGAGGACGGCGGCGCCATGCATTACCCCGTCAACGCCGGCAAGGTGCCGGTCACGGCGCTGCCAGGCGCCAGTTACTTCGACAGTGCTGACAGTTTCGGCATGATCCGCGGCGGGCATGTGGACGTAGCGGTCATCGGCGGCCTGCAGGTGGACGCTCAAGGCAACCTGGCCAACTGGGCGGTACCGGGCAAGCCCCTGCTGGGCGTAGGCGGCGCCATGGATCTGGCCAGCGGAGCCCGCAAGCTCATCGTCACCATGATGCACACCGATCCAGATGGGACACCAAAAATCGTGCCGGAGTGCACGCTGCCGCTGACCGCCCGGGGCGCCGTGGACATGGTCATTACCGACAAGGCTGTGTTCGAGTTCCAGAGCGGACAGCTCACCCTGACCGGGCTCATGCCCGGCGCCACCCTGGACGAGGTCCGCGCCAGCACAGGCGCTCCCTTTGCAGAACGCCTCACCGTAGGTCCTGCCCAGAGCCCTGCCGTCGCCACCTGAGCAGCGAGCACACGGAAGAAGCCCAGAGGCTCTGATTCGGTGGACTGAACACCCTTTATTCGGCGGACTGGGGAGCGTCGGCGGTGCTTCCCGGCGCACTATTTCCCGCAGTTCACGGCCTGTCCGCTCGATGAATCGCCCTGCAGCCCCGGGGCACCGTGCCGCTGGCTGGCGCGGTCCATGCGCACGCTGTTCACCTGCACACCCTCCAGTCAGCACAGACCTGCCGAGGTGGGCAAGGATCAGGCAGCATCAGACGTTTGAGATGTGACATGCGCTGTTTTTTGGCGTTCAGACACAAAGTGACCGCTCGAAAGTAAGGTGACCGCCTGGAAGTAAGTCTGATGGCAACAGTTGAAAGAAGTACCTGACGGTCCGTGTCGGACGCTGATCCGGCACAGGAAGCTGCGCGCAAGTAACTGAGAAACAAAGAGGACCTGCCTTACCCGCTGTATCTGGTGACGCTGGCCTTCTTGCAGCGCGGCGCATGGTCGCCATCAGCATCCTGGATTCCGGCAACTTCCGCTCAGACGCCTGGAGGCCGCTGGGGGTTCTGAAGTGGGTGCAGCACGGACAGCCGGGCAATTGTGAACGTCAACGCTATAGTGCCCCCGTGGACGCCCTGGAGCTCTTGCAGCTGAACCTCCTGTCGCCGATGGTGCTGGCCTTTGTTCTGGGCGTGGTCGCTGTCCTGGTGCGCAGTGATCTGCGCCTTCCTGAAGAGCTGTATACGGTTCTTTCGATCTATCTGCTGTTTGCCATCGGCCTCAAAGGCGGCGCAGAGCTTTCCGTGACGCCGCTGGGTGAGGTTATTCTCCCGGCCCTGGCCACCGTTGCCCTGGGCATACTCTTTCCCATCCTTGCCTACGGGGTGCTGCGGCGGGTGGGCCGCATGAGCGTGGCGGACTCAGCTGCGGTGGCCGCGCACTACGGCTCGGTCAGCGCGGTTACCTTCACCGCCGTCATCACCACCATGGCCGCACTGCGGGTGCCTGTAGAGGGCTTCATGCCCGCGCTGCTGGCCCTGATGGAGGCGCCCGCCATTGTTGTGGCACTGACCATTGCCCGCTCGCGGATGCCGGGAGCCGCGCCCGGCGGACTTGGCGAAGTCTGGCGCGAGATCCTGACGGGCCGCAGCCTGTTCGTGCTGATCGGCGGTCTGGTGGTGGGACTGCTGAGCGGCAAAGCTGGTCTGGCGCAAGTGGCGCCCTTTTTCGTAGAGCCATTCCGGGGCGCGCTGGTGCTGTTTTTGCTGGAGATGGGCACAGTGGCCGCCGCGCGCATCCGTGACCTGCGCAAGGTGGGGCCCTTTCTGGTGGCGTTTGGCATCCTGACTCCCATCGTGTTCGGCTTCGTAGGCGTCGTTGCGGGGACGCTGTCAGGCCTGTCACTTGGGGGGACCACGGTGATGGCCGTAATGGCCGCAAGCGCCTCATACATTGCTGCGCCCGCCGCTGTGCGCATCGCTCTTCCGCAGGCCAACCCGGCGTATTACCTGGGGTCCTCGCTTGGAGTGACTTTTCCCTTCAACCTCAGCATTGGCATTCCGCTCTATTACGCTATGGCCCAGGCGTTCCAGGGAGGCTGAACCATGAAAACCGTGATTTTGCGGCGTGTGACTGTCATTGCAGAAGCCCTGCTGGAAGAGCGCCTCGTGAGAGATCTGCGCCGTTTCGGCTCACGCGGGCACACCATCAGTGACGTGCGCGGCCAGGGCTCACGCGGCGTGCGTGCCAGCGAGTGGGAGGGCCGCAACGTGCAACTGGAGACCATCGTCTCTCCGCAGGTGGCGCAGGCCCTGCTGGAGTACCTCGCGGCCACTTATTTCGAACATTACGCTGTGATCGCCTATGTCCAGGACGTGGAGGTCGTGCGCGGTGAAAAGTACGTGTAGCTCAGGAAGGCGTCTGGGTCCCGGAGCTGTCTTTGGACAGCAGGCGCGGTGCCTGCTCAGGCGCGCAAGGTCTGGTTGATGGCCAAGACAGAAGCCATCCGGGCCGTGGAGCCTGATGAAGGCATCGGCTCCCGCCTGACAGCAGGCCGTCACGTCACGCCCACTCGACACACTGCTGCACACCCCTGGCATCAGCTGGAACTCGCGCCTGGCGTGCCTGCACTTGTCGATGTTTTCGAAGACCGCGACCACGTTGACCAGGGGTCGCGTTCGTCAGGCACGGCGGACACCAGGACTTCCTGTGGACTGTTCTGTTGATCTCGGAAGGACGCTGGAAGATCAACGTCTGGCGAGAACCTGTCCCGCTGTGATCTGAAGGGTTCTGTTGTGAGCCCCAATCGTGGTCGGTGCCCAGATAACGCATCTGGGGCCCAGCACAAAAAGTCAATTTCCCCCAGCTGATCCCGGGTGGTTGGTTCCTTCACTCTAGTTGCCGGGAGTATCCCCGACTTTTTCATGAGGCTGGAGCATCCTGATCCGCGTTCTTATCGCTGCTCAACCTGCCGCAGCAGCTCACGCACTGCCAGCTCATTGGCAATTGGGCCGCGAATGCGGCTGAACAGCTGAACGTCCAGAAAGTACACCTGCCGGTTCCTGCTGGCTGCCAGCCGCCCGGCAAGAGGACTGGACTCCCAGTCTCGGCGGGCCTTTGTGGTGGTGTTCGCGCCCGAGGCGATGACGAACACGGCGTCAGGCGTCAGCGTACTCAGGCCCTCCACGCTGAGCTTCTGGTAGCCCTCATCCAGAGACGTATCCGGGTTCCCAGGGAGCAGCAGGCGCATGCCCAGGCTCTCGAACAAGCCACCGGTCCAGTCCTTCGGGCCCAGCACGGTATACAGGTCTTTCTGGCTGCCTCCTGCGTTCCAGACCACGAGAACACGCTTTCCACGCAGAGCTGCAGGCAGGGAGGCGCGCGCCTGGGTGATTATCTTCCTGTGGCGTTCCAGGACGCTGGGAGGACGGTTCTCCCGGTTCAGTACGCGGGCCAGCACCGGCAGGCTCTTCTGCCAGTCACCCGTGTGAATGCCGTTCAACAGCAGCGTTGGGGCAATACGGTTCAGGGCCGGGTAGGCCTCGCTGGCGTAGTTCTCGCCCACAATCAGGTCAGGCTTGAGGGCTGCAATGACCTCCAGGTTAGGTTTGTAGCGGTCGCCCACATTCAGTGGCTTGCTGGTCACGCGGCTGCCCAGATACCTGATCTGGCTTATCGGAGAGCCGTAGTTGGTGATCCCGAGCTGCGCTGCCTCGCCGTACCCCACTGGCTGGACGCCCAGGGAAAGCAGCAGATCCAGGGCGTGCGGCCCTAATGCCACCACCCGCACAGGCGCGCGCTCGATGCGCGCTTTCCCGGCAGCGTGCTCCACGGTCATGGGGTAGGTGGCGGCATAGGTGGAGCCTGAAGACAGCATCACCCCAAGGGCCAGCCAGCGAAGTGCAAGGCAAGAAGTCACTGGCCAATCATACATGATATTGAGAAATTGAAATCAAAAAATATTCGAAGAAGAGGGGCTGAATTGGTGTAATGGTCTGTGGCCACCTCACCGCTTTTTTCCAGGTCTCATCGGGGGCAGAGCAGGATTCTGCTTCTATGGCTCCAAGCCTAGTGCCTCACCAGAAATTGGGGACGACCCAGTCATGAGCCTGGAAATTAGTTGGCTGGATGGGGCAGTACCCAGCAGCACAGAGAGAACATAACGGCACTGGATTATGCAGGCGCCAGGGGCGCAGGAGTACAGCAAATCTCTGGAAGACACCGCCATGATGACTCTGCTGCTTAGTCATGGCAAGGAAAAGAGGAATCTCGGTGCTTCAGGGCGAACGCCAGCATGGCTCCAGCACACGAATCGTGTACAGAACCAGTTCAGGCACCGGCCATCAGGGCAGTCAGGTGCAAAGCATTCTCTTTACGTTTCACTTACGTGCGCCTCTTTCTGCCACAACGCCATACACCCTTCCTGGCCAGCAGGATTTTCCGTTGAACAAGCAGCATACAGCGACTCTCAGCTCTCCAGCTCCGGGCTTAAAAAGGCTTAGAGAACACGCGCAGGCTTCTGAGGCGGCTGGGCTCATCAGCCGCCGCTCTCCCGCAGGGGAAGATTGTGGTCAGGCGCCAGAGCGCCGTGCAGCAACAGGCTGAAGCGGTCCTGCCAGTCGCGCAGCACCTCGCGCTGGTCACGGTGTCCACCATGCAGCAGGGCCAGCAGGCACGCGTCGACCAACAGGGCACTGAACATGGTCGTGTCGACGTCCGGACGCAGGTGACCCTGATGACGCATGGCGATCAGTACCGGTTCCACCAGGGCCGCCAGCGTCACGGCTGTTTTCAGTCCATCGTGAGAATCGGGCTCGTCACCATGCAGCCGGGCGCCCAGAACTGCCTGGCCCACCGCGCCAACCAGATGCTGGTAGCGCACGCCCAGGTCTGCCATGCGCACAGTCATGCTCTCCCAGACCTGCTGTGGGTTGGCACCGGCATTCAGGCGCTGCACGGCATCTTCGCGGCTGGCCTGCACAGCCTTCTCGAAGTGCGCCAGCAGCATATGGATTTTGCTGGGAAAGTACCGGTACAGGTTGGTCCGGCTCACATACGCCGCACGGGCGATGTCCTGGGCGCTGGTGCCTTCAAGACCACTGCGGGCGAACAGCTCAAAAGCAGCGCGGGCGATGCGGTCGCGCCGGTCTTTGTCCTGTTCCTCACGGTCGACTTTCATTTCACTGATCAGCGTAGCGTGTGATCGGTGTGCCGCGTCGTAAGCAGGTCGCCACTTTTAGAAGCGCGTCCGGCCATCGCCGAGTCACACTGTCGATCATTCCGCCCTCTACGATACCGCCGCACGTGAGTGTGTGCTGTGAGCTTTTCTCGTGACACTTCCATGACCAGAAGCCTAGAGTGAGGTCCCGGAACCAAACCCATCTTCCGGGAGTTTCCTAGAGAGGTGAAAGCCGTGCGGATTTATAAGCTGTCAGGCCGGAACGTCGAAGTAAGCGACGCTATGCGCGATTACGTTCAAGAGAAGCTCACGCGACTGGACCGCTACAACGACCAGATCACCGATGCACGCGTGACCCTGACCGTACGCGATGTACGCGATGCGGGCAGACGCAACCGGGTCGAGGTTCAGCTAAATGTCCCCAACGGCATCATCCGTGCCGAGGAACATCACTCGGACATGTATGCCGCGATCGATAAGGCCAGTGACGTTCTGGAACGTCAGCTGCGCAAATTCAAGACCAGGTATATGAAGCAGCGCCACGAAACGGTCCCCCAGCCGGGCCCTGGGCCTGCTGAAGCTGACGTCAACGCCGGGCTCGACGATGTCAGCGAGTTTATGCCTGAAATCGTGCGCCAGAAACGCTTCGACATGCGTCCCATGAGCCCGGAGGACGCTGTTACCCAGATGGAAGCCCTGGGCCACGACTTCTATGTGTTCATGAATATGGGCTCGAATGCCTGCGGAGTGGTGTATCGCCGTAGGGACGGTCATTACGGCCTGATCGAACCTACCGTCTGAACATTCGGGGCCAGGACGTGCACAGGCACACCGCGTAACGTCAAGGCGCAAAGACAGCAGGGGCACCTCTGGGCCCCTGCTTGTCATACAGCTGCATTCCCCGAAAGCCAGACGCGCCGGACCATTGGCTGGAATCTGCTACGCTGCGGCGTTGTGATCGCGTACGTGATCAATCCCGGAACCAGTGGCCTCAAGCTCGCCTGTGCGACGCTTGATCCCAGTGACAATCCCGCCCTGCCCGGCAAACTCAAGGTTCATCTGGTGCGCACTGAGCTGCCACTGGCGCACCCTCCGGCGGTGGCCGACCTGCCGCAGCTGAGTCAGGACATCGTGGCCCTCACGGCCGATTGGCCTGCGCCGGATGCGGTTGTCGGGCGCGGCGGCATGATCGGACGGGTGGGCGCCGGAACGTACCGGGTGACCCCGGAACTGGCCCACTACGCCGTGCAGGGTGAAGGACCCGTCTCTGTCATCAACCTGGGTGGTCCCCTGGCGCTCGCGCTGGCCGAAGCCCGTGGTGTTCCGGCATTTATCGTTGACCCCCAGAGCCTGGATGAACTGCTGCCCGAAGCCCGCGAAACCGGCGTGATGGGAGTTCGTCGCCACGCTGAATTTCATGCGCTCAATGCCCGGGTCACCGCCCGGCGCGCAGCACACGAGGTGGGCAAGCGGCTGCGGGAGGCCCGTGTAGTGGTGGCTCACCTGGGCGCCACCACCAGCGTTACTGCTTTTGACCAGGGCCGTGCGGTGGACTCCACGGGGACTGGCCCCGACGGCGGCCCGCTGGGAGCCATGCAAAGCGGCCCTCTTCCAACACGCGCCCTGCTGGAACTGCTGTATGAAGTTGGCCAGGAGCGCACACTGCAGCTGCTTTCAGGGGAAGGCGGCTTTCTGGCACTGACAGGCAGTGCCAACCTTAAGGACCTGGAACTGCGAGAAGTCGAAGACCCTCAGGTGCAGGCGGCCGCCGCCACCTTTGTGCATCAGGCCTGCAAGGCCATCGGAGAGCAGACCGGTGCACTTTCCGGAAGGCCCGACGCCATCGTCATCACAGGCGGCATTGCACGGTGGGACGCGCTGATGGACCGGATCGAGCGCAGGATTGCCTGGATCGCGCCGGTACTGATCATTCCGGGTGAACTGGAACTCGAGGCCCTGGCCGAAGGTGCGGGCCGCGTGCTGCTTGGCCTGGAGCCTGCCCGCGAGTGGACGCCGCCTGTGGTGCCGCGCTCCGCCGGAGCATAAAGGTGGCCCGCCGCCGCCCTGTCCGCGCGCCCGAGCCGCTGCGGGCTACCAGCATGTGGCGGGTGGATCAGGTGTTTCTGACCCGCCGTGGCGTGCGGGTCGAAGTGACCTGCTCGATGGTCAACGACCAGGGAGGGCTGCGCAACCTGTCGGTCACCGCACCCACCGACGACCCGGTGCAGGCGGTACGCCACGCCGCGCGCTTTATCGCCGGGCGCGGCAACGTCAGCAGCGCCCGGCAGGCTCGGGTGCGCTGGGCCCGCGAACAGACCACCACCCTGCAGGATGAACTGATTCGCGACCGTCAGCTGGAAGACGAGTTTCTCGATGAGTTCGAAGAAACCCTTAGCGCCGTGCGCGATCAGCAGCGCTGAGATTTACTCACGCTGAAGCAGCGCAGTAAACGTCATGCACTTCCCCAGTGGAACTTCGGAACGGTATACGCCGGCCTGTGGATCATAGTGGCCGCCAGGCCAGACCTCGGTCAGGGTTAATCCCGTGCCCCGAAGTAGCAGGCGCAGATCCGCCGGGCTGTAGCAGCGCAGCGACTGGGTCAGTGGCTCTCCCCCATGCGGCGTGTAGGTATCGGTCAGGCGGCAGTCTGGCGCATCAAAGCCGTACAGCTGCGTGTAGTCAGACTGCTGGCGGGTAAAACCAGCGTGGTAGGCCCAGTACCACGGCGTATAGATGTCGATGAACGCTGTGGCCTCCGGCTGCAGCCAGCCGGCAATACGGGTCAGCAAGCGGCGCTGATCGTCGTCCTTCCCGATTCCGAAACCGTCCCAGTAGCACACAGCGTCAAAGGTGTCAGCAAACTCTACCGTGTAGAAGTCGCCTGTAACGACCTCCATGGGCACGTTATTGCGGTCTGCCAGAGAGCGGGTGTACTCCCCTGCCCCGCGCAGCAGGTCCAGCGCAGTGACCCGGTGGCCCTGCCGCGCGGCGCTGACCGCGAACTGTCCGCCCCCGGCTCCCAGCTCCAGCAGCGTTCCCGGGTTCCCAAGGTACTGGCTGACCCGCGTACTCAGGGCAACGTGATGACGATGAATATCCTGGCCGTACCCGCCGGTCAGGCGGTCCTGCTGGGCGTAAAACGTGTGGCTCCAGTGCTGTGTCATGCGGGCCTCCAGTGGCCAGAAGAATGGTGCCCAGCGTGTGGGCTCAATCATGGACTGGAGGGTTTAGCGCAAACGCATAGGGCTGAAGGCTCCTCAGGAAACTAAAGCCACTGTAACGGGGATGTCTGACCTGCGGGATCGGCCGGGTGGCTTACCCGGAACGGCAGGACGAACCACCCTCCAGCCGCCCGCCCCTTGGTACACTCCCCGGCGAATGAACGCCTCTGTCAGTCAGCCAAGCACCTTTATTCTGGGCATCGACACGTCCTGTGACGACACCGGGGTGGGCGTGGTGGAGCTCGCCCCGGGCGGGCAGGTTCATGTGCGGGCCAACCGGGTGTGGTCCCAGACGGTACACGCACAGTACGGCGGCGTCATGCCCGAACTGGCCAGTCGCGAGCACGTCGAGCGTATCGATATGGTGATGGGTGAAGCGCTCTCGGAGGCGGGCCTGAACGTCACGGACCTGGGCGCCGTGGCCGCCACTTCCGGCCCAGGGCTGGTGGGTGCGCTGCTGGTCGGGCTGATGTACGGCAAGGGCGTGGCTCAGGCGCTGGACGTGCCGTTCTATGCGTCTCACCACCTGGAGGGCCACATCTTCGCGGCCGCTGCGGAAGCTGATCTGCGCGCGCCTTACCTGGCCCTGGTGGTCTCAGGCGGGCACACCCACCTGTTTGATGTGCCTCAGGATGGCGAGTACGTTCTGGTAGGCGCCACACGCGACGACGCTGCTGGCGAGGCTTTTGACAAGATCGCGCGTCTGGCCGGACTGGGCTACCCCGGCGGCCCGGCCATCAGTGACGCGGCGTTGCGGGGCAACCCGGACGCGGTGCCGTTCAAGGAGCCCCTGCAGGGTCAGAAGGGTTTTGATTTTAGTTTCAGCGGCCTCAAGACTGCCGCCCTGCTGGCCCACAAGGCCGGCGCCCGGCCCGAGGACCTTGCCGCCGGGTTCCAGCGGGCGGCGGTACGGACGCTGGTCAGGACCACGGTGCGGGCCGCGCAAGCCTGCGGGCGCCAGACGGTGGTGGTGTCGGGAGGAGTCGCCGCCAACCGTGCGCTGCGCGAGGCCTTCGCTCAGACAGGGCTGCGCGTGGTGTTCCCTGGTAAGGGCCTGAACACCGATAACGGCGCGATGATTGCGCTGGCGGGAGCGGCAGCCATCACCGCCGGACGGCCTCCCGGCTCGCTGGCGGAAAGCGCCACCGCCTATGCCCCTCTGGCCACACCCCCTGTCACACCCTGAGCCACCCAGACTCAACTCTTTTTCGTGCGTCTCACTGAAATCAGGCGGGTGGCATCATGCTCGCGGCGTATACTTGAGCGTATATGTTTCGTGTTCTGAACAAAGTCTTTGACAACAACCAGCGTGACGTGCAGCGCATCATCAAAACGGTGGTGGACCCTGTCAACGCGCTGGAACAGGAAACCATGCAGATCGAGGACCTCGCTGCGGCTTTTCTCGACCTGCGCCGCCGGGTCCAGGAAGGTGGAGAGTCCCTGGACGACGTGCTGGTTCCAGCCTTTGCCCTGATTCGTGAAGCCGGGCGGCGCTCTATCGGCAAGCGTCACTACGACGTGCAGCTTATCGGCGGCGCGGCGCTGCACCAGGGCCGGATCGCGGAGATGCGGACCGGCGAGGGAAAGACGCTGGTGGCCACGCTGGCGCTTTCCCTTAACGCGCTCGAAGGCCGCGGCTGCCATCTGGTCACCGTCAACGATTACCTGGCCCGGGTCGGCATGGAGGAAATGGGGCTGCTGTACCGCACGCTGGGCCTGACTGTGGGTCTGGCCAGCCGCGAAATGCAGCCGCATGAGAAGCAGGCCGCCTACGCGTGTGACATCACCTATGTCACCAACTCGGAGCTGGGCTTCGACTACCTGCGTGACAACATGGCCCAGAGCCGCGAAGCGCTGGCCATGCGGGCCGAACATCCCCTGAACTACGCCATCGTAGACGAAGTGGACTCGATTCTGATCGACGAGGCTCGCACTCCGCTGATCATTTCAGGCGCAGCCGAAAAGGCCACCGATCTGTACTACGTCTACGCCAAGCTGATCCGCCGCCTGCAGAAGGGCGAGCCGGCAGAGCCCGGTGTGCGCGCCGAGCCTACCGGCGACTACACCATTGATGAGAAGGGCAAGCAGGTGCACATCACCGAAGCCGGGATCAGCAAGATCGAGCGGCTGCTGAGCATTCCTGACCTCTACAGCCCCGAGAACATGGACAAGGCGCACATGATCACCCAGGCGATCCGCGCCAAGGAGCTGTACCACCGCGAGAAGGACTACATCATCAACGCCGATGGCGAGGTCATCATCATCGACGAGTTCACCGGGCGCAGCATGCCAGGGCGCCGCTACGGCGAGGGTCTGCACCAGGCGATCGAGGCCAAGGAAAACGTCAAGATCGAGAACGAGAACCAGACGCTGGCGACCATCACGTACCAGAATTTCTTCCGTCTGTACAACAAGTTCGCAGGTATGACCGGCACGGCCAAGACCGAGGAAAAGGAATTCCTCGACATTTACGGCAGCGACGTGCTCGTGATTCCAACCAACCGCACCATTCTGCGTAAGGACAGCGAGGACCTGGTCTACCGCACCAAGATGGGCAAGTACGCGGCGGTGGTGCAGGAAGTGGCGGAAATGCACGCCACTGGCCGGCCTGTCCTGATCGGCACCGCCAGCATCGTGACCAGTGAGCAGCTCAGCGACCTGCTGACCCAGGCCGGCATCCGCCACAGCGTGCTGAACGCCAAGTTCGAGGCTCAGGAGGCCAGCATCGTCGCGCAGGCCGGACGCTCGGGCACCGTGACCATCGCCACCAACATGGCAGGGCGCGGCACCGACATCATGCTGGGCGGCAACGCTGAATTCATCCTGGGTGAGAGCATCGAGCAGCACCTGGGCATCAGCCGCTTTGCGCCGGAAGCCGAGAACTTCATCAAGGCGATCAGCCGTCAGGACCCGGCCGCCGAGATGCTGGGCATGCAGATTCCAGGCATGACCCCGGAGTTCATCCAGCAGGCCCAGCAGCTCCAGGCCGACACGGTTGCCGACCGCGCACGCGTGCAGGAACTGGGCGGGCTGCACATCATCGGCACCGAGCGTCACGAGTCGCGCCGCATCGACAACCAGCTGCGTGGCCGTGCGGGCCGTCAGGGCGACCCGGGCAGCAGCCGCTTTTACGTCAGCTTCGAGGACGACCTGATGCGCCTGTTCGCCAACGACCGCGTGGTGGCCATGATGGACCGCCTGGGCATGGACGATTCTCAGCCGATCGAGGCCAAGATGGTCACCGGCGCGATCGAGAAGGCGCAGGCCCGTGTGGAGGACCGCAACTTCTCTACCCGTAAGCAGCTGCTGGAGTTCGACAATGTCATGAGCAAGCAGCGCGACACCATCTACGCTCAGCGCCGTGAAGTGCTGCTTGGGCCAGACGAGGACGTCGAGGAATCGACCGAAGGCATGATCGCGGACTTCGTGGACATGCAGCTGGCTATTCACGCGCCCGCCGATCAGAGCCCGGACGCCTGGGACATTGAGGGCCTGCAGGCCGCTATTGTCGACGCGGTTCCACAACTGGAGGGCTTTGACTTTGAAAGCCTGCGTCACGGAAGCCCGGCCCAGGCCCAGGACCGCCTGCTGAGTGCCGTGGCCGACGCCTTTGACAGCAGGCGCGAAGAGCTGGGTTCCACCATGCTCAACTCGCTGGCCCGTTATGTGCTGCTGCAGGTGGTCGACCAGCACTGGAAAGAACACCTGCACGGCATGGACGTGCTGCGTCAGGGCATCGGACTGCGTGGCTACGGCCAGCGTGATCCCTTTACCGAATACAAGTTCGAGGCCACGAACATGTTCAACGAGATGATCGACAACCTCAAGAGCGACGTGACCAAGTTCATCTTCAGAATGCAGTTCGGCCAGACAGGCTGACGAAGGCCTGGATCCGGAAGCAAAATTGGTCTATGCAAGAGGCGGAGCTATGCACTCCGCCTCTTTCCTTGTTTGCCGGGTGCTGCTGCGTCCGGCACTATGCTGCGCTCTGTGAACCTCACCCAGATTCGAGCTCAGTTTCCCTCCCTGGCCACTGGCCGGGCTTACCTGGACAATGCAGCCGGCTCGCTGCTGCCTCAGCGCGCCATTGATGCCGTCACCGCGCACCTGACCCGCTATGGAGCCACCAACGGCCTGCCCGGGCACCAGCCGGGCCGTGAGGTCCTGAACGTTAAGCATCAGGCGCGCGAGGCGACTGCTCTGTTTTTCAACGGTCAACCTGAAGATGTGGTGCTGGGTCCCAGCGCCACTGCCCTGGCCTTCCGGATGGCGACCGCCTTCACCCGGCTGTGGGGACCGGGGGACGAGGTGATCGTGTCAGGACTGGAGCACGAGGCCAATGCCAGCCCATGGCGCGACCTGCAGCGTTCCGGGGTGACCGTGAAGGTCTGGCATGCCCGGACCCCGCACCTGAGGCCGCACCTGGAGGACCTGCAGGCCCTGCTGTCGCCCCAGACGCGTCTGGTGGCCGTGACGACCGCCAGCAACGTCCTGGGCGGGCTGGTGGACATTCCAGCCGTCACCGCGATGGCCCGCTCGGTGGGCGCCTGGACCTTCGTGGACGCCGTACAGAGCGCGCCGCACGAATTCCCGGACGTGCAGGCCTGGGGAGCGGATTTCGTGACTTTCAGCATGTACAAGGTGTTCGGTCCTCACCTGGGGGCCCTGTGGGTCCGGCCCGAGTTGCGTGCCGGGCTGCCCTGGCCGAAACTCACGTTCTTCCCGGAAGGCGACGTCCACGGCATGGAACACGGCAGCGCACCGTTCGAGCTGCTGGCCGGGTGGCTGGGGACGCTGGACTATCTGCGCGAGCTGGGCGGCGCCAGCACCCTGAACCGCGAGGCCCTGAAGGCAGCCGACGCCTGCATCCGCGAACTGGAGAAACCGGTGGCCGAGCACCTGCTGCACGGCCTCGTGGCCCTGCCTCACATTACGGTCTACGGTGCCCAGGACATGCAGGACCGCATTGGTACCGTGGCCTTCCGGGTGGACGGCGAGACCCCCGAACACACAGCCGCGCGCCTCAGTGAGCAGGGCATCGACCTGTCGGCCGGGCACTTCTACGCGGTGCAGCCGCTCACCGACCTGGGCCTGTACCCGCAGGGCGTAGCGCGGGCCAGTATCGCCCACTACACCAGCATGGGAGAGATAGACCGGCTGCTGCAGGCCCTGCGCTAAGCCTGCCAGCGGCCTCAGTCGAATTGAATGTAAATGGCTTTCAGGTATTCGGCTTCGGCAAAGCTGGCATGGTGGTCAGGGGCGTGACGGGTGGTGCGCAGTTCTTTCCATTTGCGCCCGCTGCGCCCAGCCACCTCGCGCACGGCTGTCCAGAATTCCTCGGCGCTGACATGTGCGCTGCATGACGCGCTGACCAGGATGCCCCCCGGGGCCAGGCGCCGGATGCCGTCGGCAGACAGCCTGCCGTAGGCACGGATGGCGCCGGCCCGTTCCGCTTCCCGGCGCGCCAGGCTGGGAGGGTCCAGGATCACCAGGTCAAAGGTCCGCTCCGTGTGCGTGAGCCACTCGAAGACATCGGCCTGCACGGTCTCGTGTCGGGTGACCAGAGCCGGGTTCAAGGCAAAATTGCGCCCGGCACTGTGCAGGGCATGCGCACTGATGTCCAGGCTGACCACTTCGGGAGCGCCGCCGCGCGCCGCATACAACGAGAAGCCGCCGCTGAACGAAAAGGCGTTCAGGACCCGCCGCCCCCGGCTCAGGTCCTGTACGCGCCGGCGGTTCTCGCGCTGGTCAAGAAAAAATCCGGTTTTCTGACCGCGAATCACGTCCGCCTCGAAGGCGATCCCGGACTCATGGAAGATTACGGGGTTGACAGCGAGGTCTCCGGTCAGGAGCTGTCCGTCGGACAGACCGGCTTCGCGGGCCCGCTCCTGAATATTGCGGCTCAGGCGCAGAACAGTCGCAAAGCCCGGGCAGCGCACGGCCAGCAGCTCAAGGACACGGCTCAGGTGTTCAAACCACGCGGCGGTGTACAGCTTGATCACCAGCACCTGCGCGTAGCGGTCAATAACCAGCCCAGGCCAGCCATCTGACTCGCCATTGATCAGCCGGTAGCCGTCGGTATCTCCCACAGCCCCGACGGGACCGAACAGCGGCTCGCGCCGCAGGAACGCGGTGTCCAGCCGTGCATTCCACCAGTTATCGTCAACCGTGACCGGGCTGCCGGCATGCAGCACCCGCAGTCTGAGCGGCGAGTGCGGGTCGTACAGGCCGATGGCCAGAAAACGGTCACGGCGGTCATAGACCACGGCCAGTTCACCGGCCTCACCTTCACGGTTCTGCTCGCGCACACTCGACTCGTACACCCAGGGGTGGCCGGCGCGCAGGTGAGACTCGGCCGCAGCAGTCACGCGCAGACGCAGTCGGGGGCGGGCAGGAGCCGGAGCAGACATAAAGGGTAGGGTAGCGCAGCGGTATCTACCGCATCTGAGGCAGAGCCCCCGATGACAGCCCATAAACGTCACTGAAGGGGCAGACTCCTGCTTCCAGGGACCGCATGTCTCCGCCTGAAGTAAACGCCTCAGCACCTGATCAGGCTTTGGGGTCTGTCGGCCCTGGCTGTCGGAAGCGTAACCGTCACGGCACCCACGCCACGGACCCTCTGCCTTACGAACCGACAGGGTGACGCAGCGCAACTCTGCCCGCAGGTTGCCAGATAAAAGAAAGGCGCCCTGTATGTGGCGCCTCTCCTTCCATAGCTATCCCGCAGCCTTCGGACTCAGCCTTCGTGCTGCTCGTCTTTGCCGTACACCTCAATCACGCCGGCCGCGCCCATGCCGCCGCCGATGCACATGGTGATCAGGGCCTTGCCGCCGCCACGACGCTGCAGTTCGTAGATTGCGGTGGTGGTCAGCTTGGCGCCGCTGCACCCCAGCGGATGCCCCAGCGCAATGGCGCCGCCGTTGACGTTCATGATGTCCTCGTTGAGGCCCAGTTCACGGGCCACCGCGAGACTCTGCGCTGCAAACGCCTCGTTCAGCTCGATCAGGTCAATGTCATCCAGGGTCAGGCCGGTCTGCGCGAGCACCTTGGGCACAGCCTTGACAGGCCCGATGCCCATCAGCTCAGGCTCCACACCGGCGACCGCAAAGCCCAAAAATTTGGCCAGCGGCTGGACGCCCAGTTCCTGGGCCTTCTCGCCGCTCATGATCAGCACGGCTGCGGCGCCGTCACTGAAGGGACTGCTGTTGGCAGCACTGACCGAGCCGGTCTGCTTGAAGGCCGGGCGGACCTTGGCCATGTCTTCCAGGTTGGCGTCACGGCGGATCAGCTCGTCCTTATCGAAGTTGATGGTCTCGGACTTCAGCTTGGTGCCTTTGAGCTTATCCACGCGCACCGGGACCGGAACAATCTCCGCGTCGAACTTGCCCGCATCCTGAGCCGCCGCCGCACGCTGGTGGCTGCGGAAAGCAAAGGCGTCCTGGTCCTCGCGGCTCACGCCGTACTTCTGCGCCACGTTCTCGGCCGTCAATCCCATGCCGATGTAGGCACCCGGGCGGTCATCCACCAGGTCAGGGTTCGGGCTGGGGTTGTGGCCGGTCATGGGCACGAAGCTCATGGACTCCACGCCGCCGGCCAGCATCACGTCCGCCTGACCGGTCTGGATGGCCGCGGCTGCCATGGCGATGGTCTGCAGGCCACTGGAGCAGAAACGGTTGATGGTCACGCCGCCCACGCTGTCAGGCATACCGGCGCGCAGGGCCGCCATGCGTGCCACGTTGAGGCCCTGTTCGGCTTCGGGAATGGCGCAGCCCAGGTACACGTCCTCGACAATGGAAGCGTCCACTCCAGCACGTTTGACGGCCTCATTCAGCACCAGGGCGGCCAGATCGTCGGGGCGGGTATTGGCAAGCGTGCCTTTCACGCCGCGTCCTACGGGCGTGCGAACGGCAGAAACAATCACAGCGTCACGCATGGTGTTCTCCTTGGGAAAGGCCGGGAAGTACCCGGCGAATGAAATGCTCGAGAGTATGGTCGTACTGCACCGGATTGATATTCCAGCAGCGGATGTGCTTGGCACCTTCCACGCGGTGGTACTCGACAAGATCGGGACGCGCGGCCGCCAGGGCGTCAGACTGACTGATGGGGATGGTACGGTCGCGCGTGCCGTGCCACAGGAGAATCGGCACGTTGAAGCGCCCCGCAGCGGCGAGCTGATCCACCGTGTCGAAGTCCTGTCCGCTGCGGCGGGTCACGACGTACTGCACGAAGGTGCTGACGTGCCGCGCCATGAAGGCCGGCATCCCGAAACGCCTGGCCTGCCAGGTGATGGTCTGTCGCCAGTCCAGCGCGGGGCAGTCGAGCAGCACACCGGTCACCGGGAGTGGAAACGGCTGGCAGCGGTCACGCAGGGCGCTCAGGACAATGTTGCCGCCCATCGAGAAGCCGTACAGCACGGTCCGGCGGTACCCGGCCTTCCTGGCCCAACGCAGGGCGGCCAGCACGTCCTCGGCCTCCTGGTCTCCCAGGCTCAGGTAGCCCTTGCCGACCCGTGGCGCTCCGTGGGCGTTGCGGAAGGTCACGAACAGGGAGGCGGCTCCCGTCCGGCGCAGCGCTGGCAACATCCGCAGCCCCTGGGCGCGCTGACCACCATGACCGTGAACCACGATGACCAGGGCGTCACGCTCGCCGGACACCGAAGGAATGTGCCAGGCGGGCATCGGTCCGGCCGGGCTGGCGACCACCGTGTCCTCGTAGGCGACGCCCAGTTGTGCCGGGGTGCCGTTGTAGACGAAGGTCGACACCCACGCGACCGAGCCGTTGGGCAGCACGCCGCGTTCCTGCTGGATTGGCCGGAATACCAGCGTGCCTTTGACCTTTGCCTCGCCCAGGACAGCGTGCCCCCGGTTGGGCCGCAGAGGAACGATGCCCACCACACCCCTTGAAAGGGTCTCCGGTGACGCCGGCAGCCATACCGTGTTGCCGCGCCGGCCCACCGGCACAAAGACTCCCTTGACCCAGCGGGTCTGCGAACGCAGGGTGATCTCCGCGCCCACGAAGGCTGCTGTGAGCAGCAGGGCGCCGTACCCGAGGGCACCCCAGGCCGCCAGACGGCGTTTGGGAGTGGCTTTCAGGCGGTCCAGGAAGGTGTGGCGCATGGGCATCATTCTTATGCTCAGTTGCGCAGCGGTTTGCCGGTCTTGAGCATGTGCTCAATGCGCTTCTGGGTGCCCTTCTTGCCCAGCAGGGTCAGGAAGGCTTCGCGCTCCAGGTCCAGCAGATGCTGCTCGCTGACTTTCGCGGTGCGGTTGTTGCCCACGCCGCCTGACAGCACCCGGGCCAGTTCGTTGCTGACCACCAGGTCGTACTCGGTCACGTATCCGCCTTCCTTCATGCCGTACAGCGCACTCTTGACGGCGCCGATGGCCGCGTCACCCATCACCGGGATGTCGGTCCGGGGAGTGGGCTGCACGTAATCGGGGGCCAGCGCCAGCACCTGACGCTTGGCTTCCTCCAGCAGATGGTTTTTGTTCATGACGATGACGTCGTGGTCATGCAGAAACCCCAGTTTGCGGGCCTCCAGGGCGCTGGTGGACACCTTGGCCGTGCCGATCAGCTCGAAAGCGCGCTGCACGGCGGGCAGAAGCGCGGCCCCCTGCTGCTGGCCGGGCTGCTGCTGATCGGTGAAACGCATCAGCATTTCCTTGGTGCCGCCGCCGCCGGGAATCAGGCCCACGCCGACTTCAACAAGACCCATGTACGTTTCGGCGCTGGCCACGATGCGGTCGGCGTGAATGCTGAACTCGCAGCCGCCGCCCAGGGCAAGACCAAAAGGCGCTGCTACGGTAGGGTGCGGGCTGAAGCGCAGGCTCGTCGTGACCTGCTGGAACTGCTTGATCTGGTCGTCCAGTTCGTCCCATTCGTCGGCCTGCGCCTGCGCGAGGACCAGCGGCAGGTTGGCGCCGGCGCTGAAGTTCTCACCCTGGTTTCCGATCACGAGGCCGGCGTAGCCGAGCTGCTGCACGGCCTTGTGACCTTCCTGCACCATACGCAGCTGATCCTCACCCAGGGCGTTCATCTTGGCGTGCCATTCGACCAGCAGCACACCGTCGCCCAGGTCCACCAGGCTGGCGCCGGGCTTCTTCTTGATCACGGAGGTGGCGTCCTTCTTCAGGTCCGTCAGGATGAAGTAGGGTGCCTGATACGCCGTGGGCTGGCCGGCGGGCGTCACCGTTTCATTGCCCTGGTAGAACGAAGTGCGGCCACTGTCCTTCATGGCCTGCAGCAGTGGGGGCAGCGTACGGCCTTCAGCTTCCAGATTGGTAATGACCTGCTGCACGCCCACAGTGTCCATGGTTTCGAAGGGGCCCTGTTCCCAGCCGAAGCCCCATTTGAGGGCATTGTCGATGTCCTGCAGGCGGTCGCTGACGTGGCCGGCCATCTTGGAGGCGTACCAGAACCCGTCGTTCATGACGCCGCGCAGGAAATCGCCCTCCCTGCCCTCGGCACCATAGAGGCTCCTGATGCGCTCGGCCAGCGGACGGCCCTTGACCGCTTCCACCGCCGCGACCTTGACCTTGCCCTGGTCCTCGTACTCGAAGGTCTGCAGGTTCAGGTTCAGAATCCTGGTTTTGCCGTCTGGACCTTTGGTTTTCTTGTAGAAGCCGCTGCCGGTCTTGTCGCCCAGGTACTTCTTCTCCTCGACCAGCGTGCGGAAGGCCGGCGTGAGGGTAAAGTCCTCGTCTTCGGGCGTGGCATTGCCGAGGTCAGTGGCCACATGGGAAATAATGTCCAGGCCCGACAGGTCAGCCGTGCGGAAGGTCGCGGAGTTGGCGCGTCCCAGAACCGGGCCGGTCAGCTGATCGGCCTCGGCGGGCGTCAGGCCGGTCTGTTCCAGGTGCGCCATGGCGCGCACGATGCCGTACACGCCAATACGGTTGGCCACGAAGCCGGGCACGTCGTTGGCAATAACGATACCCTTGCCGAGCGTCTTTTCGCCGAATTCGCTGAAGGCCTTCAGGACCGCAGGATCGGTCTTGGGGGTCGGGATCACTTCAAGCAGATGCAGGTAGCGGGGCGGGTTGAAGAAGTGCGCGCCCACGAACCGGCGCTGGAACTCCTCGGTGCGGCCTTCTATCTGCAGGTGCATGGGAATGCCGCTGGAGTTGGAGCTGATGATGGCGCCGGGCTTGGCGACCTTCTCGACCTTCTCCCACAGGTCACGTTTGGCGCCGAGTTTCTCGATGATGGCTTCGAGAATCCAGTCGGCGCTACCTAGTTTTTTCAGGTCGTCCTCAAGGTTGCCAATCTCGATCAGCCCCGCGCGGCTCGCGTCCATAAAGGCGGCGGGCCGGGCTTTCAACGCGCGCTGTACACCCTGCCTGGCCAGGAAGTTACGGTCGGGGTTGTCCGGCAGCACGATGTCCAGCAGCAGGACCGGAATGCCCGCGTTGGCCAGCTGGGCAGCGATGGCGGCGCCCATCACGCCGGCACCGATGACGGCAGCGCGGTGAATCTTGTAAGGCTGATTTTTCATGCGACCTCCGGGGTAAAGCTCCACAAAATTGTACTAAGTGCAATTTTACGAGCAGGCGCGCCACTTGTCCACCAGCAGCCCTGAAGTGCCAGGAGATCATCCGAAGCAGGCTTTCCTCTCAGGCCTCAGATGAAGCCCAGCTTCAGGCGAAAACATCCTCCGGTGCAGCAAGTGTGAAGTGGACTTAGGGACCCTCACAGGGTCGTGTCCTTCCGGGTCGCCACTCTGGGAAAGGCAAAAGAGCACCGAAAAAGGAGGGAAGACATGAACGCAGAGCAGGTAGCACGAGGCCTCGGCTGGTTCAGTATCGGCCTGGGAGCCGTGGAACTCGCGGCCCCCGGCAGGCTGACCCGTTTCCTGGGAGTTCAGGACCAGCCTACGCTTGTCCGGGCATACGGACTGCGCGAAGTTCTGGCAGGCGTAGGAATTCTGGCGCAGCCTTCAGCGGTGGCCTTCTGGGTCTGGTCGCGGGTCGCTGGCGACGTTCTGGATCTGGGTACCCTGGGTATGGCCGAGCCCGAGAATCCCAACGGACGCAAACGGACCGCCAATACCCTGGCTGCTCTGACCGC
Source organism: Deinococcus deserti VCD115 (assembly GCF_000020685.1). Lineage (NCBI taxonomy): Bacteria > Thermotogati > Deinococcota > Deinococci > Deinococcales > Deinococcaceae > Deinococcus > Deinococcus deserti. The sequence continues at coordinate 2,099,088 of NC_012526.1, forward strand.
CATCACGGTGGTGGACGTGTTGTGCGCCCGGGCCCTGAGTCACCCGGAGCCGCCCTCCGTGAAAGACCGTCTGCTCCGAAGGGGGAACCACTGATGCCTGATCACGAGACAAGCGTGCGCGACCTGAGCCCGCAGAACGCCAGCCCGAGCGAGCGGCTGCTGGTGGGCGGTCTGGGCCTGGGACTTATCCTGCTGAGCCTCGGGCGTCCCGGACAGGCCGGCACCCTGGCGGCCACCGGAGGCGCGCTGCTGCTGGCAGGCGCCGCTATGGGACGCGGGGTCGGAGACGCCATGGTGGGCATCCACCGTACCAAGGACGACGCGATTGCTGTGGAACGGGGCATCACGATCGGGGTCGAGCCTGATCAGCTTTATGTGTTCTGGCGTAACTTTGAAAACCTCCCGCAGTTCATGGATCATCTGGAATCTGTAGAAGTGCAGGACGACGAAGGTAAACGTTCACACTGGGTCGCCAAGGCGCCTGCCGGGACCCATGTCAAATGGGACGCCGAGGTGACGGAGGATGTACCGGGCAAGCGCATCGCCTGGCGCTCCCTGGAAGGCTCGCAGATCTGGACCGAAGGACAGGTGGAGTTCCGGCTCGCACCCGGAGACCGGGGCACCGAGGTTCATGTCGCGCTGAAATACCGTCCGCCCGGCGGCACCATGGGCGCGACCATCGCCCGCCTGATGGGCGAGGAGCCTGCCGTGCAGGTTGGTGAAGATCTGCGCCGACTGAAACGCATGATGGAACTGGGCCAGCAGCCCACCACCGAAGGGCAGTCCAGCGCCCGCAAAAGTGCCGTGAAGAAAGCGGAGGCCAAGATGTACGACAACAGGAGAACCTCATGAAGGCACTGGTCTGGCAGGGCATCAACAAGGTCGCGGTGGAGCGCGTGCCCGACCCCGAGATTCTTCAGCCCACCGACGCCATCGTGCGGGTAACGTGTACAGCCATCTGTGGTTCTGACCTGCACCTCCTCGACGGCTACGTGCCCAGCATGGTTCACGGAGACATCCTGGGTCACGAATTCATGGGCGAAGTCGTGGAAGTCGGCGCTGACGTCCGCAAGGTCAAGGTTGGCGACCGCGTCATCGTGCCCTTCCCTATCGCCTGTGGGAAGTGCTGGTACTGCCAGAAGGGCCTGACCTCGCTGTGCGACAACTCCAACCCCAACCCCCGGCTGGCCGAGACGATGTGGGGCTATGCGTCGGCTGGCCTGTATGGGTACTCGCACATTACCGGCGGCTACGCTGGCGGGCAGGCGCAGTTCGTGCGTACGGTCTTTGCCGATGCCAACCTCTACAAGGTGCCTCAGGGTCTCAGTGATGAGCAGGTGCTGTTCCTGACGGACATTCTGCCCACCGGGTACATGGCGGCCGAGAACTGCAACATCCAGGAAGGCGACGTAGTGGCCGTATTTGGCGCAGGGCCAGTCGGACAGTTCTGCATCCGCAGTGCGTTTCTGCTGGGTGCCGAACGTGTGATCGCCATTGACCGTTTCCCCGAACGTCTGGAGCTGGCACGGCGTGCAGGTGCCGAGACCATCAACTACGAAGAGGATGAGGTCTTCGAGCGGCTGAAAGCCATGACTGCCGGCCGTGGTCCCGACAGCGTGATGGACGCTGTTGGCCTGGAAGCCCACGGCACAGGCATGCTTGGCGTTGCCGACGCCGTCAAGCAGACGACCCGGGTCCTGGAAAGTGACCGGCCCCATGCCCTTCGCGCTGCGCTGATGGCGTGCCGCAAGGGTGGCACGGTGAGTGTTCCCGGCGTGTACGGTGGGCTGGCTGACAAGATTCCACTGGGTGCATTCGTAAATAAGGGGCTGACCATGAAAACTGGCCAGACCCACGTGCACCGCTACCTGGATGTCCTGACCGATCACATCATGCGCGGTGACATTGACCCCACTCAGGTCATTACCCACCGACTCAGCCTGGACGAAGCGCCCCATGCCTACCACATCTTCAAGCACAAGCATGACGGCTGCATCAAGTGCGTGCTGGACCCCTGGGCCGATCCTAAAGATCACGCTCCAGTGAAGTAACGCTTCCATTACACAAAGTTTGCAGAGAGCGGAATGACAGCGAAATTTCGCTGTCATTCCGCTCTCTATTTCTATTCCTGGACCTGAGGCAAGTCCAGTCTGAGACTCAGCAGAAGGCTCACACCTTCAGTCTGGCTTGGCAGTTCACGGCATGAATGGTCCGGAGCCGGCAGACTGTCGTGATCCTGCCGCGCCTGTCTCAATGTCCATTGGGCGGAAATTTTCACAGTAGCTCGTCCACCACACCAGATTTCACGTCCCAACTTCCGCTTCCCTCACCGGCAGATCGTCTCAGCATTGTGCGTGACTGCCAGGCTCTTTTTCCCTCCCTGAGGGGCCAATCACTACTCGGGTCAGCCCTGTCTCTGTTCACCAAGAGTACACCGGCAGCCCATAGGTCAGGCTGCCGGTAGGAGAAAAATGGTTTGGAATCGGAAAGCTACAGTCCTGCCTCCCTTATTCCTTACGCGTCAGGACGACATCGTAGGTCGTGGTTCCGGGCCGCTGCTTGACCGTCAGGTTGGCAGTGGACTGGTCGGCCATAGAGAAGTCGCCCACGATCTGCTGGCGGGTGGTCGTCGTCTGGTCCGCCTCGTAGCCCAGGGCCTTGAGCTGGTTGGCATAGAACTCGTACACGCGGTTCAGCCCCAGTGCGGACTTGAACGTGGATTTCCAGGTGGCTGTCGTTGACGCCACTGGTACGGGGGGCGTCGCCACCTTCGCCGAGATCTGGTACTGAGCGACATCCGTGACCCAATCCTTGGAGGGCAGCGGCTTGACGATAATGGACAGCGCCTGGGCCAGTCCATTCTGACCACCACGAACCGTCACCGTGGCAAAGCCGGTCGTTTGGTCTTCCTTGAACTGAGCAATATCGTTCAGATCCAGTTCAGTCTTGCTTGCTACCGCCAGGACCTTGTTCAACCCGGCCGGGCCAGCAATATCGAAGGTGAACTTGTCCTCTTTGCTGGGAAAGCTCTTGGTCGTGTTTGCTTTGATGAAGTTGGCACCGCTGGTAAACTTATTTGGAAGAATCAGGTCGATATTGCCTTTCTGATCCACATTAAACAGATAAACGTAGGCATCCTGAGTCGTCTTCACGTTTAATGTCATGCGGTCGCCTGCCACATACGTGGGAATCTTCGAGCCCGTGGGATCTTTGGCCGTCCAGACGCTCACCTTAAGTGGGGAGGCCACTGGATTGACAATGATGCTCTGCGACGTAATTTTCGGGGAGTTCTGGGCGTATGCCGACGAGACGCCTGCTGCCAGACCGAGGGTCATCAGAATATATTTCATGGTTTTACAGTGCCACAGCCCACATGACTCAACCTGAAAAACTCCTAATGGCAATAGCAGGAAAACCGGGTGGGTTCTGCAAGCCAGAGTATGCATGCCAAGGTGAGACTTGCGGGCACCGCTGCCCCAGGCCGGTTGCGGGATTGTCTCGTCCCCTCCTGTTTCTGGAGTTATGAACACATAGACCTATGCTCATTGTGCAAAAAGCTGCTTGTACCCATCTGACCAGGGAACACCAGTGGGCGACCATCCCACATGGGCCACGCTGGTTTCAGGCACCAGCGTGGAAGGTGCTTTGTATACCTGAGATGAACACAGCGCCTCAGGTTTCAGCAGCTGTTGCCACGGCGGCGGTAAATGTTCAGGGCGCCCGGATGCCCCACAGCACTTCACCCAGAGAGAGGAAAAACATACTGGACGCCAGCAGGGCAATGGGAAAAAGCATGAAGGCCTGAAGCTTGAGGACCTTGATGCGCTGGTCTGCCCAATTCCATAGAAACAGACACAGCCCGCCAGTGGTCACCGCAGCGACCAGGCAATACCAGAAGGGCAGCTGGGCAGTCAGGGTTTCCTCGATTGGACTGGACACATGGCAGGGCTCCTCACACGGCATCCAGACCGGGTGCTGTCCGCACCGGTTCCGGGGCTGGGCCCAGTCTAGCCGGATCAGGATCCCCGGTAGCGTCACATCAGGTCAGGCTGCGCCTGAGGCCCGGTCATTTCCTGTTCAGGATGAGATCTGGGCCACCCGCTCGGCAACGGCCAGCACGTCCCTGGGGTTCAAGACGCCCTTGAACCACACCACCCGGTCTCCGAAATCACTGGGGTCGACGCCAGCCTTTTCCAGGTTCAACCGCTCTGAGACGCACACAATGACGTCCGTACGCTGGGCCTTGCGGAGCAGTTCAAACTTTTTGCGCAGGTACTCCGGGCGCCAGTACCCCACGATTTCAACCAGCACACTCCGCTGACCCTGCACCAGCCGGAAGTCCGGCAGAATCACGCCGCCCGGCACAGGCACAAGGTCGACCTCACGTTCCAGGGTCCAGGGGGTCTCTGTCTTGGCGAAACGCTCAGCAAAGCCGGATTCCAGGGCCGAGTCATGCTCTTCAGGAGGCTTGTAGTGGCTGACATACCCGTCTTCACTGGTGAGCTGAAATGACCATTCATCGTCCCCCGGATCGACCCAGGCCAGATCCTTGCGAGGTTTGAGGGCTGCGCTCAGGTCCCACTTGGTGACGTGCAGCAGGGCAGGCAGGAATTTTGCCATGGCCAGCCCATAACGGGTCGTGCCTCCGAACAGCGAGGTCGGGCCGTCAAGCGTCAGCGTAAAGCCGAAGTTCGCGTCTCCCTCGACCGTGACCATCAGGCCAAAAAATTTCAGGTATTTCAGCAGTTGCTTGTAGCGGGCCGGCTCGTTGCGCCGCGCTGTGATCACCAGTTCGTAGGCGCGGTACAGCATGCCCTGCGCCTGGGCCAGATCAAAGCGGTGAATCAGTTCCAGTGGTGCCGGCGGATCAAACGCGACCAGCGTCTGCTGGTCCGGCAGGTCCGCGTACAGGCTGGCCTGCACTTCCGCAGGAGAAAGCGCGTGGTCCTGCGACAGGCTTCTGGCCGCCTGCTCCAGAATCAGCGTGGCGCCCTTGCGACTGGGCACGTGCGCCTGGGCAAGCTCGAAGACCTTTGAGCGCACGTGGACAGGCTCCACGGTTCCACCCGCTTCGAAGGCACTCATGTTGGTCAGCAGATGCGCCAGCCCCCGAAGCACCTTGAAATCCTGGCGGCCTGCCTCCAGGGTGCGCAGATCGTCATCCAGTTCCCAGCGGCGCCGGCCGATATTGGCCTCGAACGTCTCAATCAGCGTCTGGGCCAGCCCCAGGTTGGCGGTGGTGGGTTTCAGCCGCCGGGGCTCGACAATGCCTGCCTTGACGCGAAACATCAGCAGTTCAGTGGGCAGCATTCAGGTCCCCGTAATCAATGTCGCCTGCTGCCTGCCCGGGCTTCCACTGCCCCCGCCGCTGCTGGCTGACACGTTCCTCGCTGGTGCCTTCGGTGATGACCTCGTACAGCACGGCCGTTTTGCCTTCCGCCTTGCGCAGGATGCGGCCCAGCCGCTGGATATGCTCGCGTTCGGTGGCTGTCCCGGACAGCACGACTGCCACGCTGGCCTCAGGCACGTCCACGCCCTCGTTGAGCACACGGCTGGTCACCAGAATGCGGTAGGCGCCGCTGCGAAACTTTTCAAGCAGGCCGTGCCGTTCCTTGACCGGGGTCTGGTGCGTGATGGCCGGAATCAGGAATTCGCGGCTGATCCGGTACACGGTGGCGTTGTCATCGGTGAAGATCAGCGTCCGCTCGGCCGGATGGTTGACCAGGATCTCTTCGAGAACGCGCAGTTTGCCCTCGGTGCCGTAAGCCAGGCTGCGCGCCTCGCGGTGGGCCAGCATGGCCGTGCGTCCCTGGGGGGTGCCGCTGTTCATCACGAACTGCTTCCAGCCGTCCAGGGTTCCCAGCCGGATGCCCGCGCGGCGCAGGAAGTCGTTCCGTATCCGGATGCATTCGTCGTAGCGCCGCTGCTCGGTCTGACTCAGCCGCACCCGGATCACGACCTCGCGGTAGTCCGCCAGGGTATCTCCGGCCAGGTCCTCCGGCGCGACCTGATACACCACAGGCCCGATCAGGCCGTCCAGATCGCGTTCCCGGCCGTCGCTGCGCCTGGGCGTCGCGGTCAGGCCCAGACGGTAGGGAGCCAGGCCCATCTGCGCAATTACCCGGGTGTAGTCGCTGGGCAGGTGGTGGGCCTCGTCGAAAATCTGCAGGGCGTAGCGGCCAGCCAGCGTCTCGGCATGAATGGCCGCAGAATCGTAGGTACTGACCAGCAGCGGCGTTTCATCGTGGCTGCCCCCACCCAGCAACCCCACCTGCGCGTCCGGAAACGCTGCAACCAGTCCGGCGTACCACTGCTGCAGCAGGTCCAGGGTAGGCACGCAGATCAGGGCAGAGCGCGGCGTATCCCGCAGGGCCAGCTGAGCCACCAGGGTCTTACCAGCCCCGGTGGGCAGCACGACCACGCCGCGCCGGCCTGCCTTCTTCCAGGCCTGTAACGCCTGCGTCTGATGCGCGTAAGGGGTCACGTCCCGGGCGTACCCGAGTTCAAGTTTCGAGAACCCGGCCGCGTCGTCGCGGAAGGACAGTCCGGCTTCCCGCAGGCCTTCTACGATCTCGCGGTAGGCCTGTCCCGGTGCGCGCCAGGACTGGCTGCGGGCATCCCAGGTAAAATGGTCCACCACAGCGTCAGGCACGCCATGCATCACGAGCGTACCCCGGTCAAGTCGCAGGGTGGGGGCCATCTGTGAACATGCTAGCGACCATAAAAAACCGCATGGAGGCGTCAGACACGGTTCGCATGACAGTGAGATGGCAGAAGTTCAGGCTGGGGCTTTGAGCCACCGACACCTGAAGCACAGCGGGTGAAGTCCACCACTGTGCACTCAGCCTGCCTCCAGATGCAGGAGCGCTGCCAGGACATCAGGCCACGCCCAGTGACGGTCCGTTCTGCATGGCTGCCAGGGTGCTCAATGCGATGAGCCGCCTACAACTGTCACGGACTTGATCAGCACGGCTTTGCACGTCGGACAGGCCCCATTCCTGTTCTGACGGCAAACGTGTCCTGACAGTCAGGCTCTCCGTATTCCGCGGACTATGCGCAAATGAGCCTCATGAAAGATTTTTGAAGCCTACAGTGAACATTGGACATGCAGGAGTGCATGCCGGAGGCCTTGGTATGACAACGCAATCCACACCGTCTTCCTTTACGGCAGGCCACACCCGGCCGCTGGCCCACCGTGGCCAGAACCTGATCACGATTCTCCTGGGCTTCTGGCTGATGATCGGCCTGTTTGTCGATGGGTGGGCACATCAGCACCTGCCTTCTACCCTGGAAACGTTCTTTACTCCATGGCACGGCTTGTTCTACGCAGGCTATGCGGCTACGGCAGCCTGGATCGTCTTTCTGATCTCACGCAATGTGCGCAGAGGCGCGCGAGGTCTGGCAGCCATTCCTCTGGGGTATGAAGCCGGAGTCGCCGGGATTTTCCTGTTCGGGGCGGGCGGCGTGGGTGACATGCTGTGGCACACGATTTTCGGCATTGAAAAGGATGTCGAGGCGCTCCTGAGCCCCACGCACCTGCTGCTGCTGAGCGGCATGCAGCTGATCGTGCTGAGCCCCTTCCTGGCAGCCTGGAAAAACCCTGACCGGACTCAGGATGCACCGCGCTTCAAGGCTTTTCTCCCAACCCTGCTGTCAGCCACCGCGTCCCTGAGCTTCATGTCCTTCTTTCACATGTATCTGTGGGGCACCACGACCGTGCTGCACGCCAGCCCTGCTGTCGCACGCTGGGAAGCTCAGGGGAGCGTCACTTCTGCCCTGGCACAGCAGTACAACCTCGTGGCCATTCTGTTCACGACGGTACTCCTGCTGGTTCCGGTGCTGCTGATGGTGCAGCGCTGGCGACTGCCTTTCGGCAGCGTGACGCTCATATTCGGGCTCAATGGTGTGTTGATGGCGGCCCTTGGGCTGGCCAGTACGCCAGATATCAGCACGTTAGCCCTGCTCGCCAGTCCCCTGGCCGCCGGGCTGGTGGCTGATGCGCTGCTTGGGCGCCAGGCTGCCCAGCCACGCCCAGCTGGCATCTGGCTGCTGGGCTTTGTGACTCCCGTGGTGTTCTGGGGTGTGCATTTTCTGTGTGTGGCACTGCTCTACGGCGAAGGCTGGAGTGTAGAACTCTGGTCCGGGATCACCTTCATGTCGGGCCTGATCGGATTTGCACTTAGTCTGCTGAGTACTCCGCCCTCACTGCCCAGACCCGAAAGTTGATTCCGATTTCATGCCCTGAGGCCGCCTGTCATGGGCGGCCTTCTTCTGTCTGCAGGGCAGCAAAGCCTGCGCCGCACGGTTCCCGCAGCGCTGAACTACCATCCGATGAAATTGCTCTGCCGCCAGTGGCCCCAGATCAGCGCGACGCTTCCTTGAGACAGGAGCGTCAAACATACTGAAGAGGTCAGCTCTACACCACACTGAACACTTACGCTGACGTCAGAGTTCTCTGTATGGCTTTCCTTGATTCTTCTTGGGCCGGCAAGGGTCTGAGCCCGCGGGCGTATGCTCAGGTATGGAGTTGCAAATGAAACAAGCTCTTGCGCTGTTTGCGGTTGCCCTTCTTTCAATTGCTTCTGCGGCCTGTCCCACAAAACCTGGGTATGCCGCCAATGGTCTGGTCAAACTTCCGCCTGGCGTAAACGTAACGTGTGAAGGAGCCGTCTACCGTGAGTACAGGTCCATGGTTTCTGGCGAAAGCTGGGGTGAGGTTCTGTATGTCCCCCGTACCAGCAAAGGTGCTGCCAGCCTGACCAGGGTAGTCAAGATGATTACAGCCAAAGGTTACAAAGAAATTTCGCGCAAAAAAACCGACCAGATGTTGATTATCCGGTTCAGGAAAAACGATGCTGTTCTGACCTCAATGCGGTCTGAAGACCGTGAAGCAATGTACATGGTGTTGACCGGTAAGTGAACAGGCAAGACGGTTACTGATGATGCGCTTTGAATACGCTGGGCGGGTGTAATGGCAGCCAGAGTTTCTCCAAGTTTACGGGGGACTCTGCTCCCAGGAAGCGAGGGAGTCCCTTCACTCTTGTCTCTGGAAAACAAGCTTCCTGTCATCACAGGCACGGCGGATATCACATGGGACCTGCGGCCCTGATGGAGAGTCTCTATTCCCAGCGAGGGTCGTGTTGCAGGGGTTCGACCTCTATACGCCACCCCCGCGCAGAAATGATTGCCGCTGGTCCTGGGCGACATAGCAACCGCTGAGGCGTGCTTACCGGAACTGACTGCGAAGACCACCATACGGGTATCACGCTAAGGCGAGCAGTCACCTGAGAGCGCTCAAGTTCAGAGAACCGCCTGAGCGAAAAAAGAAAAACTCCGTACGAAACGGAGTTTAATTGGTGGGCGGTATAGGACTTGAACCTACGACCTCTCGCGTGTGAAGCGAATGCTCTACCACTGAGCTAACCGCCCGGATGTTGGTGGGCCCTGCCGGATTTGAACCGGCAACCAATCGGTTATGAGCCGACTGCTCTGACCGTTGAGCTAAGAGCCCTGCCAGAAGCAGACCCAACTCTTGGGCGAGGGGAAGTGTATCAATGCACCCGGAGCTTGTCAAACCGGCGTATTGTCACGGTATGCGTGTGCTGCATGTAACGTCGGAAGTCTTTCCTTTCTCGCGCTCCGGAGGCCTGGGCGACGTGCTGGGAGCCTTGCCTGCGGTTCAGGCCACACTTGGCGCCCAGGTCAGTGTGCTGTCTCCGTGGTATGGGTCGCTGGCTGGCGCTCCTGAACAGATCTGGGCGGGCGACGTGGCGGATGTCGGGCCGGTCCGGGTCGGTGAATTGCGGCAGGACGGCGTGCGTTTTCTGTTCCTGGGCCTGCCGGAGTTCGAGCGCGAGGGGCTGTACCATCCCGACGACGTGTGGCGCTTCTGCACCTACGGCCGGGCCGTCTTGCCTGTACTCCGCGCGCTGAACGAGGTTCCTGACGTGCTGCATGGCCACGACTGGCAGGCTGGGCTGGTGGTCGCGCACGCGCACGAGGCAGGCTGGCGCACTGTGTACACGGTGCACAACCTGCAGTACCAGGGACGCTGGAATCTGGCGGAAGCGTCCGGATGGAGCGGGCTGGGACCAGCATGGCTGACCCATGAGGGAGCCGAATTCTACGGTGACCTGAACCTGATGAAGGCCGGGTTGATCGCAGCGAACCACGTGACTACGGTCAGCCCGCAGTACGCCCGTGAAATCACGACCCAGCAGTACGGCGAAGGACTTCAGGGCGTCCTGCTGCGGCTGACGCTGGAGGGCCGCCTCAGTGGCATCATCAATGGTCTGGATCAGGAGCGCTGGAACCCACGTACGGACCCGGATGTGCCCGCCTACAGCGACCTGGCAGGCAAGGCGGCTGCCACACAGGCCCTGCGCACCGAGTTCGGTCTGGACAAGGCTCCGGTGCTGGGGGTGGTCAGCCGGCTGGCCGACCAGAAAGGCATGGACCTGCTGATCGAGGCCCTGCCCAGGCTGGTTCATAACTGGAACGTGGTGGTTCTGGGCGGGGGCGATCCCCTCCTGACCGCTGCTCTGGAAGGGTGGGCGCAACACCCCCGCGTCAGCTTCGCCCAGGGCATGAACGAGGCGCTGGCCCACCAGATCTACGCGGGTTCGGACGCTTTTGCCATGCCCAGCCGCTTTGAGCCCTGCGGGCTCTCGCAGATGATTGCCATGCGCTACGGCACCCTGCCGGTGGTGCGCGAAACCGGTGGGCTGGTGGATACGGTGCCGCCAGACGTGGGCTTCCGCTTTCAGCCGGCCACACCCGAAGCATTGGTGGAAGCCTGCCAGCAGGCGCGCGCGGCGTTTGAGGACCAGTCGGACTGGGAAGCCCGGGTGGCCCGGGCCATGGCCCTGGACTTCAGCTGGGACGGACCGGCGCGTGAATATCTCGCGCTGTACGAGCGAGTTGTGACCGGCTGAGCTTCAGCTCTTCAGGAATTCCAGCAGCGCAGTGTTGAAAGCCTCCGGCTGATCCATGTTGGACAGGTGCGCAGCCTCGGGCAGGACCATGAGCTGACCGCGCCCAGCTGCGGCAATTTCCTGGGCGCGGTCGACCGGGGTGAGCTGATCATTGGCACCAACCACCACCAGCAGCGGAACTTTAAGAGCCTCCAGGGTATGTCGCTGGTCCTGGCGCTCCGCCATGGCCCGCAGCGCCCCGGCAATGCCGGAACGGGAGGCAAGCTCAATCATCGGCTTGACCTGTTCAAACGTTGCCGGAGCGTGCTCGTCACGGGCAGCCTCCACCAGGAACCCGCTTCCCTCGCGCAGAACACGCTCGGCCTGAGCAAGGCGGTCCGCCTGCTTTTCAGGGGAGTCTGCGCGCAGGGTGGTATCAGCCAGGACCACCCGGTCAAAACGACCTGGAGCCTGAGCCAGCAATTCCAGGGCAAGGTAGCCGCCCATGCTGAGCCCGACCAACGCCAGCGGTTCTTCCGGAAAGGTTTCCAGCAGCGCCTGAGCGGTGTCCTGCAGGCTGGTCATGTGGCCGTCCTGGCCTCCAAAGCCCGGCAGATCAGGCTTCAGGACACGCATCCCGGCGTCTTCCAGGGCTCTGGCCTGCTTGTCCCACATGGCGGCGGACAGTGGGTAGGCGTGCAGCATGACTACAGTGGGGAGTCGTGTCATGGACGCAGGCTAGGAGGTCTGGCGGTCCCCAGGCCTTCAGCCTCCCTTGACCCCCGCCGGAGCCACAAGGCAAAGACGACCCGAAGGTCGCCAGTTTAAGTGAAGTTTCAGACTTGCAGGTCACGACCGCCAGAGATTTTCAGATTGCCTCGCGCCGGCTGAGCGCACCGTCCGTGATGCTCAAGAGCGGCAGACGTTTCACCCTCAGGGCGCAGAATATGTTCCTTCAGCTCTGCCAAGTGGTCTGGAGATTACAGCCGGTCACTTAGCCAGGCATTCACATCATCCAGCTCCTGGGGGCTGATCTCGTGGCCCATGTCGTACTCGCGGCAGGTCAGCTGCACGCCAAGTTCAGCCAGCAGGGCCTGACTGGCCCGCCCATGATGGATGCCTAGCTTGGAGTCCGCGACGCCGTGTCCCACGAAGACCGGAAGATGGTCCAGCCCGTCACGTGGCTGGAAGTGCGGCCGGGCTTCGGGCAGGATGCGGCCGCTGAGCATCACCAGACCGGCCACCAGATCGGGTCTGGACAGCGCCACACTCGCGCCGATGATGGCCCCCTGCGAGAAGCCCAGCACAAACACCTTTTCAGGGTCGATGCCATGCTGCCGCACCAGCCTCGGCAGGAATTCAATCAGCATCTGGCGGCTGGCTTCTGCCTCGTGAGGCACGATCACGGGCTCGGGCGTGAACTGGACCCGGAAAAAGCCGTAACCCCCAGGGTGAAGTTCAAGCGGTGCGCGCACGCTGATGATGGTCAGGCGGGGGTCCAACCTGGGCGTCAGTCCCAGAAGGCTGGTTTCGTTGGCACCCACCCCGTGCAACAGCACCAGTGCAGGAGCTTTGCCGGGCTGTGGGGCACGCGGCGGCTGAACAATGGTGGTCAGCTCATGGCCTCCAGGCTCGGCGGTCACAGGCGCTGTGTCTCCGCCGAGCCTGCCAGGGAGAAGCTCAGGAGGTTGGCCGAAGGGTCATGCACTTCGAGGCTGTCCGACTTCTGCGTAAAGACCACACCAGCAGCCTGCAACCGCTGGGCCAGATGCTCCAGGTCCGAAGCGGCAGGCAGCTGAAGGTGCACGCGCTCGAGCCGGGCGCTGCCTTCAGGGGCCGGTGCGCCTCCTTCGCTTTGCCAGGTGTTGAGGCCAAAGTGATGGTGATAGCCACCGACCGAAATAAACAGGGCGCCGGGCCAGCGGGCCACGACATCAAAGCCCAGCACCTGCCGGTAGAACGTTTCTGTGGCAGCAAGGTTGCTGACGCGCAGGTGAACGTGGCCCATCACGGTGCCGCCAGGAAGCTCCGCGAACGGCTGATCGGCCCCGGGCTCTGCCAGCAGGCCCGGAATGTCGATGGGATCGCTGGCCATCCGGACCTGGTCCAGATCCCACTGCCATTCGCTGCGGGGACGGTCACGGTAAACCTCGATGCCGTGGCCATCGGGGTCAGTGAGGTAGAAGGCTTCACTGACCAGATGATCTCCCTGCCCGACGCGTAACCCCAGCCCGGCAACGTGCCGCACCCAGCGGCCCAGGTCGGCGCGGGTGGGCAGCAGCACGGCAAAGTGATACAGGCCGCTGGCACCTGCCGGCGCAGCTCGCGCGCCAGGACGCTCTGTGAGGTGCAGGAGCGGCAGGGCGCCAGCACCGAGTGTGACCGCCCCGGCTTGCTGATCCAGGACCGTCATGCCCAGCACCTGCCGGTAGAAGGTGACGCTGCGGTCCAGATCACTCACGCTGAGCTCGACCGGGCCCACGGTCAGGCCTTTTGGAAGGCGGCCTGGGAGGAGGGGAAGCTGTGGCTGCGTCATAGGGGGTACCTCCTGTGCACGGGGCGGGAAGTATCCAGCGACTTCCCTGGGCTTGGATGGCGTCAGCTTACTGGCGGCGGGACAGCACGTGGTCCAGTGCGTAGCGGCCCGCACCACTCAGCGCGAGGGCAGACGTTGCCGCCATCAGGGCCAGAGGGAATTCCATGCCATTGGCGCCGAGAAAGCCTGCCGGCAGGTGAACCAGCACCAGGGCTCCGAGCATCGTTGCAGCCAGCAGCGCGGCCACGGGCCGGGTCAGGAAACCGGCAACCAGCGCCAGACCACCCAGCAGTTCCAGTGTGGCCACCAGAGGTGCGGTCAGGCCGGGAAGGGGCACGCCCATCTGGGTAAAGGCGCCTGTGGTTCCGGGCAGGGTGTAGAGAAAGAACTTCTGGAAGCCGTGGGCAATAAAGATCGCGCCAATCACGACCCGCAGCAGTGTCAGGGCGAGGTCTACGCGGTGTGCAGCCGGAAACGAGGTGGTGGTCTGGGTGGTCATGAGGATCTCCTTGAACGAGTGTGGCGATTTCCGGGGGAACGATTGCCGTTTAAACAGATAATCTGGCCGAGAATAGAGTCAGGTGTTTTCCAGAGATGAATCTGGAGCACCTACCTCTGAGAGCAGAGTCAGCAGCTGCCGCAGACGCATTTCTCCCAGGTGACCGAACTGCCGGCGGTGCAGCTCTTCCAGGGGAGTGTCGAGCTGCCCGACCACATTGAGGCCACTGTCAGAAATGCGGGTCAGGACCACACGCCGGTCCTGTGCACTGCGCGTACGCTCGACCAGTCCCTGCTTTTCCATGCGGTCGAGCAGCCGGGTGACATCAGGGTCCTTGTTGATCAGCCGGGTGCCGATTTCCCCACAGGTCAGGCCCTGTTCACCGGAGCCGCGCAGAATCCGCAACACATTGAACTGGGTGATGCTGAGTCCGGCAGCCTTCAACAGGCCTTCTGTCTCGTCCCGCAGCTGTGTGGCCAGAAGTTGCAGCGCCAGATAAGCCTCGTGCTCCGGGCTACGGGACGCACTGGGCCGCTGAGGTGAGGAACTGATAGGTGTCATACGCCTCCTGAAGAACCGATCAAACTGCCCTCAATATACTCGTTATCACGACTATTGTCAAGAGGAGGGTTTTTCTGAAAAGACAGATCAGGCTGAGATGCAGCTTTAGAAAAAGCCTGCACCACTGCACGTCCTTTTGTGGACGCCCCTGCTAGGCTCGAGATGTGACGTTTACCCTCTCCGCTATCCGTCCCGAGAAGCTTCCTCCTGTCTTTGCCGCCCTGTACGGCGCACCTCAGGAGGCAGTGGCCTGGATGGCAGACGAGTTGGGAGCTGCCTGGGCAGCACACGGAGAAAACGGCGAGATCCTGGGGGCTGTGGGGCTGCGTCCCAGCCCGGCCCACGGCTCGGAACTGGTGGGCGGGGCCCTGTTCGGGGTGCACGCTCAGGAGGTTGCCTCGGCCCTGGCATTGCAGGCCCGGCAGGAAGGGAGGCAAGTCTACGCTTTTGCGGACGGCGGGATGCTGAGTGCCCCGGCGCTGGAGGCCGCCGGCTACCGCGAGGTGGCGGCCTACCGTCTGCTGGCCGGCCCCACACCGCATGAGAGTGCTCCGCTGCCTGACGGCATGACGCTGCATTGCCTGGGCGAGGTTCCGGCTATCGCCACTCGCCTGGATGCTCTGGCCACCTACGAAGACCGGATCGGCCACCACGCTGTGACCCCACAGGCGGCTGCCGACGGCGCAGGCGGATTCGACCCGGCACTCAGCCTGATTGCGCTGGATGCCCACGGCCACGCCGCCGGTATCTGCCGCGCCGCGCCGGAAGAAGGTTACGCGCGCATCGACGCCCCGGGAGTGCGTCAGGATCTGCGTACGACCGGTCTGCGCGCAGCGCTGCTGTTGGGCGTGTGTGCCCTGGCGCGTGCCCGAGGCTTCGAGCATGTCAGTGTTGAGAGCTGGGGAGACACGGCTGAGGAACTGGCTGCAGATCTGCTGCTGGGGCTGGGCGTGGAGATCGAAAATCCGATTTACGCTGCAGGCTGAGAAAGCATTGGCCCCGGCACGATAGGATCAGACACGTGAATCTTGCGGTGGTCCTGGTTTCTCCGAAAACGCCCGGCAATGTGGGGGCAGCAGCGCGCGCCATGCTGAACATGGGGGCCAGCGATCTGCGTATCGTGGCTCCACGCTGTGACTATCTGGACTCACAGGCGCTGGCCATGGCGGTGCACGCCGGTGACCTTCTCCGCAGCGCGCGGGTTTTTCCGACGCTGCGTGAAGCCCTGGGCGACCGCGACCTCAGCGTCGGCACGAGCGCCCGGTTGCGCGCCGACCTGCCCGCCCCGCGTCATCCTGCGCTGATCCGGCCGATGGTGCGTCAGGCAGCGGCCCCCGCCCTGGTCTTTGGCCCCGAGGAAACCGGTCTGATCAACAGCGACCTGGAGCAGTGTCAGGTCACAGTCCGTATTCCAACTGGCAACTACGCCAGCCTCAATCTTTCACAGGCTGTGCTGCTGGTGTGCTACGAGTTCCTGCAGGGCCAGGATGAGCCCATCCCCGTGACGCGCAAAACCGCGACCCGCGAGGAAATGGAGGCGATGTACTCGCACCTGCACGAGACCATGCAGTTGATCGGGTACACCGACGCTGTACGGGCGCGCCACACCCTGCGCCTGTGGCGCGCCATGCTGGACCGTGGGCTGCTGAGCAGTGCCGAAAGCCGCCTGTTCAGGGGTTTTCTGCGGCAGGTCAGGTGGAAGGTAGAGGACGCCGCTGCACGTGGCACCACAAGCGCGCGGACCGGGGCTGCTGAACTGGAACCCACGCAAGAGGAGTAAAGCGCGCGTTCATACCCTGCTGTGAGAGGTGTGACGGCGCAGAGGAGTTGCCCTCCGTATGCTGGGGGGATGCCGGAGTCCTCTCCCCTGCCCGCCGCGTTGCCGGCCACACCTCCGCCTGCCTCGGCGGGCGGCCAGACGTCGGACCGTGTGCGGCTGGTGCGCAATGCCCTGCCTCCCCTGATTCTGCTGGTTGTGGTGGTGGTCGAAGCCCTGATTCTGCAACTGCGTGATCAGACCATGGAGATCTGGGCGCATCTGCTGTTCTACGGCCTTCTCGGGCCCGCCGTAACCTTTTTCAGCGTGGAGTGGATCGCGGAGGGCACGCGCGCCCGTGAACGCGCTGAGCAGGAACTGCGGGTCCTGTATGGTCAGCTCAGCGCCTCGCATGAACGGCTCAGGGCCGTTCAGGAACTGATGCGCGACCTCACTGATGCCCCCGACATGGGGGCTGTGGTCGAAGTAGCTGCGCGCGGCGCGGTGCGCGTGACTGGCGCGACCCACGCGACCCTGAGTGTGCCCGGAGGCCTGAGCGGCACGGCGCGCGGTCAGACGCTGCTGGCCAGCCCCGGAGCCGAGCTGCACCCCCTGACCGTCAGCATTCCCGGAGGCGGCGCCCTGGCCCTGCATTTCGAACTGCCGCCTTCGCCGGAAACCGAAGCGCTAGCCCACGCCCTGGCTGCCGAGGTGGCCAATGGTGTCGAGGCTGCGCGCCAGCGCACCCTGGATCTGATGACGCTTTACAGCGTGGACCAGAGCATCCGTGCTGAACGCAACATGCGCCGACTGCTTTCCAGGGTCACCCGGATCATGGCCGAGCGGCTGGGCACCGAGGCCCGCGCGGTGTATCTGAGCGACCAGGACGGCATGCTGCGGCTGGAATACGCCCAGGACCGCCGGGGCGAGTCGGGGGGCGGAAACCCGGCTCCCGACTTTGCGCAGCGGGTATCGAACGCCGGAACGCCGCTGCTGGCCGAGGGTGCCGAAGCAGCCGAGGTATTCCCTGAAGCCCGCCGTGTGCTGGGTCTTCCCATGCGTGACGAGGACGGCCTGGTCGGCGTACTGATGCTCGGCGACAGCCAGACCCAGCCCTTTGACGAGGCGCGGGTCCCGTTGCTGGCCCTGATGGCCGGTCAGGCCACGCTGGCGGTACGCAACGCACGTGCCCACGTGTATTCGGAGGAACTGGCCATCAGCGACGAGCGCGCCCGGATCGCGCGCGAAATTCACGACAGCGTGGCGCAGTCACTGGCGTTTACCGCCCTCAAGCTGGACATCGTGACCCGGCAGATGCATAAGGACCCCGTGCAGGCCGAAGCTGAGGTGCGGGCAGCCTCGGCACTGCTCCGTGAACAGATCCGTGAAGTCAGACGCAGCATCTTCGCGCTGCGCCCCATTGACCTGGAACGCTACGGCCTGCTGGAAACCGTGCGGCGCTATGTCGCGGATTTTGGCGAGCAGAACAACATCAAGGCAACCCTGAGCGTCACCGGTGACGTTCATCTCTCGCCCAGTGACGAGGCAGTGGTCTTCCGGCTGCTTCAGGAAAGCCTCAACAACGTGGCCAAACATGCCCAGGCCAGTGAGGTCAAGGTCAGCCTGCACGGCGGCGTGCACCTGACCCTGCGGGTTCAGGACAACGGCGCCGGGTTCAATCCGGAGCAGATCAGCGGCCGGGTCAGCAGCGCGGGCGGCCTGGGCCTGCTGCAGATGCGCGAAAGGGTCGAGGCGCGCGGCGGCAATTACCGGGTTCTGTCCTCGCCGGGCCATGGCACGGTGGTCGAAGCTGAAATGCCCCAGGCCTGATGTCCTGACTGGCAAGAACTATTCATCAACCTTGTCCGGGCGCTTTTCAGGCTGCGGCTTGGTACGCCTACAGTCTGACCAAAGCCTTATAGAACTCCCCCAGCCTTCATCAGGAGTGTTCACTGCGTATGTGGCCCTACACCATGCGGCCTGACAAGCTTCCTGCAAACAGCTGCATAAAGACACAAGTCGATTCTTTGTTCTCATGAATTTCAAATGCTGACCTAACAAATGCCATTGACATTGCCTCTCACATTTTCAGGTGAACAGAATTTTGGACACATTTCGTCCGTCTAGACAACTTGAAAATGCGTTTTTTCTCATGCGTGCTACAACCACTCAGTCGGCAAAACATAGTTCCACACGAGAATTCTGAATCCCACCCGGAGGTTAGGATGAACACACGTATTGTTTTGAGCACGATTGGACTCAGCCTGTTGTTGGCCGCCTGTGGTCAGACCAGCATGACCAGCACCCCCAGCGAAAGCCCCCAGGCCAGTGCCAGCACTCCGATTCTGGGTACAAGCAACCCCGACGCCATCCCCGGGCAGTACATCGTGGTCTTCCACGACGACGCGGCCAGCCTCAGTGCCCAGGATGCGAGCGGTCTGATCAGCAGCCTCAAGCTCGACCCCCTGGGTGTCAGCATCCAGCACATCTACACCCAGGCGCTCAGTGGCTTTGCTGCCAAACTCAGCGCACAGAACCTGACCGCGCTGCAGTCCGACCCACGCGTGAAATACATCGAGCAGGACAGCATGATGCACGCGACCGCCACCCAGAGCGGCGCGACCTGGGGCCTGGACCGCATTGACCAGCGCAGCCTGCCGCTGAACAGCAGCTACACCTACAGCACCACTGCCAGTGGGGTGAAGGTATACATCATTGATACCGGTATCAACACCGGGCATACCAACTTTGGTGGCCGGGCCGTGTGGGGCACCAACACCACGGGCGACGGCAACAACACCGATTGCCAGGGCCACGGCACGCATGTGGCTGGTACAGTCGGCAGTGCCACCTGGGGCGTAGCTAAAGGCACGCGTCTCATCGCGGTGAAGGTGCTGAACTGCAGCGGTTCCGGCACCAACTCCGGCGTTATTGCCGGGGTGAACTGGGCTGTGAGCAACAAAGGCACCTCCACTGCCGTAGCCAACATGAGCCTGGGCGGCGGGTTCAGCCAGGCGCTGAATGACGCCGTCAACAGCGCCGCCAGCAAGAACCTGGTGATGGTGGTCGCCGCCGGCAACGAAAACCAGAACGCCTGCAACGTCTCCCCTGCCAGCGCCGCGAGTGCTATCACCGTCGGCAGCACCACCCGGACCGATGCCCGCAGCAGCTTCTCCAACTACGGCTCGTGCCTCGACATCTTTGCTCCTGGCAGCGATATCACCAGCACCTGGATCGGCAGCACCACCGCCACTAACACCATCAGCGGTACCAGCATGGCCTCCCCCCACGTTGCAGGTGCGGCAGCAGTGCGCATCGCGCTAGGGAACACCACCACCAGCTCGGTGACCAGCGCCCTGATTAACAACGCCACGACCGGTAAGGTCACCAGCGCCGGTACCGGTAGCCCCAACCGCCTGCTGTACTCCTTCTGAAAAATGTCTCTCTAAGACGAGGAGGGCCCCTGAAGCGGGCCCTCCTCGTCTTGTTGCCACACGGACAGACCTTCATATCGCGGCCGGGCCCTCTGGAGCGAAGCTGTCACCCGAATGCTCTGAGAAGCTTCCGGGGGACAGCTTCGCTCGAATCCTTTGACCCACACCACAGCCGTTCACCCCGGATCATCTGATCAACGACGCGACCACAGCCTCCTGTTCAATTCAGCACCCGTCGCCCGGGTACATCCAGTACAAAAGCCGGAATGGGCACCTGTGCTCGGGCGCTCCAGGCATCCTGCATCACGTAGTGCCCGCTCATGCGCCCAGGCGTGGCTTCCAGAGTCACAAACGAATCGTAGACGAAGGCGCCGCCCGGCGGCAGAACCGGCTGCTCGCCGACCACGCCCTCGCCGTCCACGCTGGTGTGGCGTCCGGTCGCGTCCAGGATGTCCCAGTGCCGCGCAAGCAGCTGCCAGGTCTGGTCGCTGTGGTTTTCGATCCGGATCACGTAGGTAAATACCTGCCGGCCTTCCCGGCTGCGTGGGCCCAGGTGCTGGACTTCCACGTTGACGCGGATATCGGGCTCAGAACTGTCCGGCACAGGAGCGTCAGGAGGCTGAGTCATGTGGGCAGTCTAGCTGGGTCGTGCGCCTGGGCTATAGGTAGGTCGTATTCGCGGCAATCAGGTGGAGCGGGGTGGCAGTAGACTCGGACGAATGAGCAAAATCAATCAGGAGTTTCTGTTCGCCCTGCTCCGCGAAGCTGCACCCAGCGGTTTTGAGCGCCGCGCTGCCGACGTGTGGCTGAAAGAAGCCGCTACTTTTGCCCGGACCAGCGAAGACCACTACGGGAACGTCTATGCCGAGCTGGGGCCGGAAGGTGCGCCAGCAATCATCCTGACCGGTCACCTGGACGAGATCGGCCTGATGGTCAGCCACGTCAATGATCAGGGATTCCTGCACGTGCTGCCGCTGGGCGGCTGGGACCCGCAGGTGCTGGTTGGTCAACGTATACGCCTGCTTGCCCCGGAAGGCGACCTGATCGGTGTAATCGGGAAAAAGGCCATTCACGTCATGGACGAGGATGACCGCAACAAGGCCAGCAAGCTTGAGGACCTGTGGATCGACGTGGACATGACGGCAGAGGACGCGCGCAAGCGCATTCCGGTTGGTACCGTTGCCGTGATCGAGCAGCCCACTGTCATGGTAGGCAACAAGATCGTAAGCCGGGCACTGGACAACCGCGTCGGGGGATTTATCGTGCTTGAAGCCCTGCGTGCGCTGAAAGACGCCGACCTGAAACACCGTATCGTGGCGGTGGGCACCAGCCAGGAAGAAATCGGTTCATACGGCAGTAAAACCGCTGCCCACCGGGTGCGGCCTATTGCCGGGGTGGCGGTGGACGTCACCCATGAAACCACCCAGCCGGGCGTGAAAGCCGAGAAGTACGGCGTGGTGCCGTTCGGCAGCGGCGCAAACCTCACCGTCGGCGCCATGGTCAGCCCGGTGATCTTCCGGCAGATGAAGGAAGCTGCCGAGCGCGAGGGCATTCCCCACAGTGTCTCTGCCAGCCCCCGCCTGACCTTCACGGACGCGGACACCATGATGCTCTCGCGTGAAGGGGTGCCCGGGGCAGTGGTCAGCATTCCCAACCGCTATATGCACAGCCCGAACGAAATGGTCGATGCCGGAGACGTCAAAGCCTGCATTGACATTCTCGCGGCTTGGGTCCGCGGCCTGGAGGCAGAGGGCAGCTTTCTGCGGTAAAGCATGCAACAGGCAGCAGGGTGCCCGGGAAACTTCTCCCGGGCACCCTGCTTGCGGTCAGGCCGGCTGAGCTTCCGTGAGGGCTCCCCTCGCGTCCAGCACTTCAGCCGGCACACCCTCCAGAGCGGCACGCACGACCTCCAGGCCGGCACCATCACGGTGTCCCTGCTCGGACAGGGTGCGTTTCCAGTGGCGGGCTCCCGGCTGCCCAGCAAACAGGCCCAGGGTATGTTTCATCATCCGGTTCAGTGGCTGGCCCGCAGCAAGTTGCCCGGCCACGTACGGCAGGAATGCTTCGATTGCTTCCCGGCGGGTTACCGGAACGGCAGCCTCACCGAAGATCTCATGATCTGCCGCAGCAAGCACATACGGAGTCTGGTAGGCAGCGCGGCCGATCATGACTCCGTCTGCCCAGTTCAGCGCACCCTGCGCCTGGCGCAGATCCAGCACGCCGCCGTTGAGCACAACGGTCAGATGCGGAAAGTCAGCCTTGAGCTGCTCGACCACCTCATACCGCAGCGGCGGGATCTCACGGTTCTCTTTGGGCGACAGCCCCGAAAGCCAGGCCTTGCGCGCGTGCACGATGAAGGTCTGGCAGCCTGCGGCTTCCACCGTGCGCACAAAGCGGGTCAGATGCTCATAGCTGTCCAGGTCGTCGATGCCGATGCGGTGCTTGACCGTCACCGGCAGGCGGGTGACGCCGCGCATGGCCTCTACCGCGCGGGCCACCACATCGGGGGTGCCCATCAGACAGGCGCCGAACGAACCGCTGCTGACGCGGTCGCTGGGACAGCCGCAGTTGAGGTTGATCTCGTCATACCCGTAGTCTTCGGCCATCCGCGTGCACTCGGCCAGGGCCGCCGGATCACTGCCGCCCAGCTGCAACGCCACCGGGTGTTCCACGCGGTTAAATCCCAGGTGCCGTTCGCGGTCGCCGTGAAGGATGGCGCCAGTGGTCACCATCTCGGTGTACAGCAGCGTGCGGCGCGTCAGGGTCCGGTGAAAGACCCGGCAGTGCCGGTCCGTCCAGTCCATCATGGGCGCCACGCTCAGCCGGTGAGCGGGCAGTGTCTGGGTGGTGCAGGAGACGGCAGACATAGACCCGACAGTTTACGCCACAGGTCTGGTGTCATAACAGCGTCAGACGCTCCATTTGCCTGTACAGAGCTGTAGCTCCTGATTACTTTGTACCCGCGTGCGTCACAGCCTTTCTGCTGGACCAGGACCCGAAACGGCAGCAGTGCCGATCACTCGCGTCCTCGTGAACCATGAGCTCCGCGAAGAGCACCGCCAGGATGAACAACGGAAGGGGCCTCCCGGCGGAAACCAGGAACGACTGAAAAGTGTCATCAACGATCTGAATTCTGAGTTCCAGCATCAAACGTGGTGCCACTTCCGTTCTGGTCCAGGGTGTCGCCCTGCGGAACTTCACTGCCCTGCCCGCCCTGATCTCCGGCGGTGTCGATGTTGGTGCGGCCGTACTGGTCTGCGTCGCCGGAGCGTTCGCTCATTTCATTGCCGATGTCCTCGGGCAGGCCTGCCTGACGGTCCTTGGGATCCTGAGTCATATCGACACTTTCCGACGACCGCCGGTGGCGGTGATGAGGGAACGATGGAGTCTCCCTGGCCAACGGGCCCCTTTGCCTGAAGATTACGCAATCAGCGGGTGCAGTTCACCGGCACTGACCAGCGCCAGCCAGTGCAGGGCGCGGCTGGCCGACACGTACAACAGGCGGCGTTCGTACTCGGTGCTGTCGTCATAGGTGCCGGTGTCGGCGCTGGCCACGATGGCCGCGCTGAACTCCAGGCCCTTGGCCAGATTCACCGGCAGAATAACCAGCCCACCCTTGAAGCGGTGCTCCTGGGTGGTGATGGGCTGGGCGTCGGTGTCATGGTCGCGCAGGGCCTCGCTGAGCCGTTCGGCGTCCAGGCCCCGGCGGGTCACGATGGCGATGTTGGTGTGCCCGGCGGACTGCGCATCCTTGACCGCCCGCGCGATCAGCTCCAGTTCATTGCCGTTCTGGTAGCGCTGCACCTCTGCTCCGTCACGGTCCACGCCCTGGACATCGGCGGCGCGGTTGTAGGTACTGGCAATCCGGGCGCCGAGTTCGGTGATCTGGCGGGTCGAGCGGTAGGTGCGGCTCAGGGTCAGCGTCTGCGCCCCTGGGAGCACGCCGCGCACGGCGTCCCAGGTGTTGGGTCCCTTGTAGCCGTGCATTCCCTGGTTCATGTCGCCCAGGGCCGTCAGGTGGCCCTCGCGCGTCGCGCGGCCCAGCAGCGTATACAACAAAGGGCTGTAATCCTGAGCCTCGTCGAGCACCACATGGTCGAAGGGTTCCAGTGTGCGCCCCACCGTCCGCCCAATTCCGCCCATAAACGCCTGCATGGCCAGCATCAGCGGCAGTTCGGTCACGTCAGCGTGCGCGCGGCGCGGCGTGGGAATACCGCTGAGGGGATCGGTCTGCAGCAGCTGAATTTCCCGTTCGGTCAGCAGGCTGCTGGCTTTCAGCGCCTCGGGGCTGCCCAGCAGGCGCCGCGTCTCGGTGACGGGGGTGGTGCTCGCAAAAACCCGCCCCAGCAGCGTGGTCAGCGGGGTGGACAGCTGGCGCAGCACACCGGCCTGATGTTCCTCGGGGACACGCAGGGTGTCCAGGGCGAGTTCCTCGACCACCCGGCGGAACGCAGCCCGGTAACCGTCCAGCGAGTCCTGGGCAAACACCGTCCGCAGGATCTCCAGCAGCGCCGCCTCGTCCAGGCTGAAGGTGAGCAGGCCGCGGCCGGGCACCTCCAGTGCCTCGCTGAGCGCCTGTCCCCGCAGGGCTCCGACCCACTTGTGCCACAGGTGGGTGCGCACCACGTCCAGCATGCGGGCGTCGCCCAGCAGCTTGGCGCGGCGCCACGCCAGCGCCCGCCGCGTGTTGTCGCGGTCCGTCAGCAGCAGGGTCAGGGTGCGGTCGGTGACCTCCAGCTTTTCCAGGCCCAGCAAGCCCACGGCCCAGCTTTCCGGGGTGGTGACGTTCACGCCCTCCAGGCCTAGCTCCGGCAGGATGCGACCGGCGTAGGCCGCCAACACCCGGTTGGGCATCAGCACCATGCAGGCTTCGGGCCGGGCCCGGTGCACCCCGCGCTCGGCATTGGTCATCCAGGCCAGCCGGTGAAAGCCAATGGTGGTTTTTCCAGAGCCGGCTGCCCCCTGAATAATCACCGGTGTACCGGCCGGGAAGCGCATGGCCTCGTTCTGCTCGGGCTGCAGGGTTTCGACCACATCGCGCATCCCGGCGGTCGAGCCCTCGTTCAGGCGCCGCAGCAGCACTTCCTCGCGCCCACCGGTATCACCGCCCTGCTCGTCGTCGTACAGGTCCGTGACGCGCAGCAGCCGCTTTTGCATCACGTCGAGCTGACGGCGGCGGCGGATGGTGCCTTTGCCACCCCGCCGGGGCGTCCAGGTCAGCTCATGGGTGTAGAAGAGGCTGCCGACCTCGCTGTCCCAGCCCACCACATGGTGCGGGCCCTTCACGTCCTGAAAAGCATGCTTCCCGACGTACAGGGTCTGTTCGCGGCCACCCACCCGCACTTTCAGGCTGCCGAAGTAGGGGTGATGTACGTGTGGCGAGAGCATCGCCGCGTGCTCGCCGGCCTCGTCCGCCATGATGACGCTGGTTTCCAGGTCGGCGCCGGCATTGCGCTCCCGGTCCTCCCAGAATTCAATCTGGCGCAGCATGGCTGCGACCGTGCCGTCCAGGTGGGCGGCTTCCAGGTCAAATTCAGGGTGGGTTTCGTTTTCCGGGCGGCGGGGTGAAGCAGCGGGCATCCGCCCAGCATAACGCCCTGGACGTAGACAAGGCACATCGTTACGCAAGACACGGTACGGGGTCTGATGCGGGCGTTACTCCGGCTTGACAGTCGCCCGGTCCTCCTGGCCAGCCCTCACACGGCGGTGCGGAGGCACATGCAGGCCGCTTCCCACCTGGGCGCCTGACTGCACCTGGGCATGCGCGCCAATAACGGTCAGGCCGCCTGCACCCCCGACCTGGGCATCGGCCTGGACGGTGGCGTGCTGATCGACGATGGCCCGCATGACCTGCGCCCCAGCCCGCACGACCGCGCCCGGCTGCAGGATGCTGTCGGTCACCACGGCGCCGCGCTCGATTACCGCGTTAGGGGCCACCACACTGCGCACGACCTGTCCGGCGACCACCGCCCCGCCACACACGAAACTGTCCGAGACTTCCGCGCCCTTCTCGATGCGGGCGGGTGGGCGGGTAATGCTGGCGGTAATCACTGGCCATTCAGGGGAATCGAGGTCGAAACCACGACCATCCAGAAAGTCGCGGTGCGCTCCGTGATAGGCCTCGATGGTCCCGACATCCATCCAGTAACCGCTCAGGGGGAAGGTATGTGCGTCCCCACGCCCGACCAGCGCGGGCAGAAGCTCTTCGCCGTAGTCGCCCAGTGCCTGTCCGCCTTTTTGCAACACGGTCAGGGTGTCCAGCAGAACGGCCGGGTTATAGGCGAAGACCTCGGCGGTCACCGTGCGGCCCAGCGGCTGCTCGGGCTTGTAGGCAAACTTCCGGACCCGGCCGTCAGCGCCTGCCTGCACATTGCCGAAGCGCGTGGCCTCCTGTTCAGTCTTCAGGTCGGTGGTGACCATGGTGACGCTGGCCCCGGCCTTCACATGGGCCTCGATCACCTCACCGTAGTCCAGGCGGTACACATGATCGGCGCTGAGGACCAGCAGCACGTCGGGAGCAAACTGCCGGATCAGCGGAGCGTGCTGCGCAAGGGCGTGCGCGTTGCCATGAGAGAACTCGCCGTCCTCGTTCTCAGGGCTGGAAAAGGGTGGCAGGACCACCAGCCCCCCGCGCGTGCGGTCCAGGTCCCAGGGCCGGCCGCCCGACAGGTGGTCGTTCAGGCCGTGCGGCAGGTACTGCTCGATGACCCACACGTCCTGCACACCGCTGTTGACCAGATTGCTCAGCGTGAAATCGATCAGCCGGTAGGTGCCCAGAAACGGCACGGCCGGCTTGGCCCGCTCGTCGGTCAGCGGGGACAGCCGGCTGCCCCGCCCTCCCGCAAGCACGATGGCAAGAACCTTCTGACCGGCAATGCGTGTAGCCACGCCGGCAGTGTTTCTCAAGGGGCCTGCAGCCGGGTGAGGGGACACCGGGCAGCACTTTAGAAGCAGTCAACACAAGACCCTTGCCAGCCACCCTGTAGTGTTCCTGCCTGACATGAAGGTGTCATGACGGGAGCGCACAGCCCTGTCCGTCTTGACCCTCTCCCCCATCTCGCGCCACACTGGGCGGCAGGCGTTGATCCGCAGGAGTACCGCGAGCGTCACCCATGAGCGAGCCTGAGACGGTGAGAGTCAGGCGGGGTTTGGAGGCGCGGGAAGGGCAGCGGGGAGCTGAACATTCACAAAAGTGCCGGCTCGCGCAGACAGCGGGGCCGGAACTGGGGTGGAACCGCGTGGACCGCGCTTTTCAGTGCTGCCGCGTCCCCAGACGAGCCGGGAAAACAGGCCGTCTGGGCGTTTTCCTGGCTTGAGACAAGGAGACGGTATGCCCGCACAATCCATGGAAGAACTGGTCAGCCTGTGCAAACGCCGCGGCTTTATTTTTCAGGGCTCTGAAATCTACGGCGGCCTGCAGGGCTTCTACGATTACGGCCCCCTCGGTGTGGAGCTGAAGAACAACATCAAGGCCGCGTGGTGGCGCAGCAACGTCTACGAGCGTGACGATATGGAAGGTCTGGACGCCAGCATCATCATGCACCGCCTGGTCCTGCGTCATTCCGGCCACGAGGCGACGTTCAGCGACCCAATGGTCGACAACAAGAAGAACAACAAGCGCTACCGCCTCGACCACCTGGTCAAGGACCAGAAGGCTGACGTGCTGGCCAGGGTGGCTGAGCTGATGGGCCAGAGCGCAGATAACTTCCCGGCGCTCGTGGCCGCACTGAACGCCAACCCGGCCCAGGCCAGCACTGCGCTGCGCGAGGCCGGCGTGCGCGATCCCTTCAGCGGCGAGATCGGCGAGTGGACCGAACCCAAGCCCTTCAACATGATGTTCAAGACGACCATCGGTCCCGTCGCCGACGAGGACAGCTACGGGTACCTGCGCCCCGAAACCGCGCAGGGCATCTTTACCAACTTCAAGAACGTGGTGGACTCCACCAGCCGCCGTCTGCCCTTCGGCATCGCGCAGATCGGCAAGGCGTTCCGCAATGAGATCACGCCGCGTAATTTCATCTTCCGCGTGCGCGAACTCGAGCAGATGGAAATCGAGTTCTTCTGCGTGCCCGGCACCGACGAGCAGTGGCACGAGCACTGGCTGGAAAAACGCCTGAGCTGGTGGGAAGCGCAGGGCGTGCCGCGCAGCAAGATCGAGATCCTGGACGTGCCGGCAGAAGATCTGGCGCACTACTCCAAACGCACCTACGACCTGATGTACGACTACCCGACCCTGGGCCACGAGGAGATCGAAGGCATTGCCAACCGCAGCGACTACGACCTGGGCTCGCACACCAAGGCGCAGGGCGAGCTGGGACTGGTGGCCAAGGTCGAGGAAAACAACGACTCGGTTGCCAAGCTGACCATTCCGCATCCCGAGACCAACAAGCCGGTCGTGCCCTTCGTGATCGAGCCATCTGCCGGGGTGGACCGCGCCATGCTGGCCGTCCTGAGCGAAGCCTTTACCAAGGAAACGCTGGAGAACGGCTCAGAGCGCATTGTGCTGAAGCTCAAGCCACATCTGGCGCCCATCAAGGTGGCGGTGATTCCGCTGGCCCGCAACCGCGAGGAAATTACCAGCGTGGCCAAGGCCATCAAGGCTGAGCTGCAGGGTCTGGGTCTGGGCCGGGTGCTGTACGAGGACAGCGGCAACATCGGCAAGGCCTACCGCCGTCACGATGAGGTCGGGACCCCCTACTGCGTCACGGTGGACTTCGACACCGTCGGCAAGGGTGAAGACCCCGCCCTGACCGACACAGTGACAGTGCGTGACCGCGACACCCTGGCTCAGGAGCGCGTGAAGATCAGCGAACTGAGCGCCTGGATTCAGGCCAAACTGCGCTGACGGATACGGAGCTGATCGCCGGTCGTCCTAAGACGACCGGCCTTTTTATTCAGGCTCCCGCCTTCTGCGTGAACAGACACCCTATACCGGCCAGAAGCACGACGTAAACACAGATGCTCGCGGTACAAACGGCTTTTGGGTATGTTCGTCATGCCCTGTAAAACGCATATCTGACCCGCTGCCGTGCAGTAACCAGCTTCATCTGGACAGTCTTCATTTTCCCCACTCTCAGCCTTTGGACAGATGAGGGGCAGCGCAATGTTGACGACTCTGCCAATCATGTCTCTTCGCCGACTGCGTGCCTGGGCGGTTCTGTGCCTTCTGGCCGCCCTGTTGCTGTATGGCATCTGCTTCCTGGATACCGTGCTGGCGGGACACAGTGTCACCGACACGGACCCCTTTCCTTACGCTAGTGCAGATGCGGTGCGCTACGAACTGCGTGGAATGCGGTACCTGTATCAGGGTTCTCTGCTTACGGGGCCGCATCTGGGGTACCCACTGGTGCTGTCTGTCCTGGCCGTGAATACGGCGCTCCTCTGGGGCGCACGGTCCTGGGGAGCGCCAGTGAAGCAAATGTTGCATGTCAGTGTGGCAGCGCTTTTGGTCACTTTGGGACTGGGTTGGCCCATGTTGGCCATCGCGCAGAAGCAGCACAACACCCTGCTGAGTCGCAGCCCACAGCACGGCGCTTCCGTGCGTGCCAGTCCTGCAGTGTTGCATGTCAGACAGTGTGTAAAGCGGCAGACAGAGGGCCCCTGCCTGCACGCGACCACCCTCAATTTTCCCAACCCCACCGCCTGGGGATTGGCGGGTTTGCTGCTTACTGGTCTGGCCGGACTACAGCGTAGGGGCACTCATCCCGTACGGGTTTCCCGTCCGGCATGACGCATAAAAGTCATGAATGCTGCGAGAATGCGGGTTTTAGTGAGAACAAGCGGTCAGCAGCTGGTGCGAAGCCCCATGCAGGGCTTAACACCACACTGGCATCAGGTGGTTCTCTCTGGACCGCTGCAGCTTTATCTCCACGAGCTGTCGTGACAGCCTGACGTCTCCTCAACTCCCCATAGGGCCATGGGCTGCAACGCTTGAGCGACGTCCCTCGACAATCTCCATGCGGTTTCCCCAGGGGTCCGAGAGGTAGAGGCGGCGCAGGGGCAGGCGAGTGTCCAGGCTACACAGCACACCGAACTGCTCTGCTCGCGTCAGCACCGCCTCCAGGTCGTCGCAGAACAGGCAGACGTGCCCTTTGGAACTGGGGACGAACACCTCCACAACACCAGTATGAATCTGCCGTCCATCAGGCAGCGCGAACCAGACACCACCGTTGGGCCGCAGGATTTCCGGCTTCAGCAGTTCAGGAAGGCCCAGAAAAGCCCCGAAGAAAGCCCGCGCTTGCTCCTCATGGCCAAAGGGAGCGTTCACCTGCACATGATCCAGTCCCAGAAGCATGAGCTGATGTTAGAACCTGCCAGAGGACACCTGTGCTACTCCTTCAGAGACAACCGTGATTCTGCAATTACTGACACTGTGCCGCTTTTTTGCTACTGAGCTGGTGGATTTCCCGGACCTCCTCTTCCGGTACCCTTCGCTTGGAAGGCAACGAGTTTGTGTCAGATGCATTTGGCAGATGGTTCCCTGATCTCTGGCATAACGCTGAAAGCATCTGCGCTCCGGCCAGGAGTTCGGCCCTGTCAGCTCCGGCGTGGAGGGAAACCTGCCATCCAGTCGAGCAGCCAGCGGGCCACCTGTGTACCCCGGGCGGTCACGATATCCAGATGGGCTGCGCCCGGCAGCGTGTGAACCGTGGTCTGGCCCAGCACCTGCCCGCCATACCGCCAGTAGTCGGCCGCTCTGGTCACACCTGCCTCGGCCGCAATGCCCAGCACCGGGGTCATGATGGACGCGGTATGCCACACGCGCAGCGCCTCATGTGGGGTGCCCCGGGTATCCAGACTGGCCGTGCTGACATCCAGGGTCAGCCGCTGCGGGAAGTACCACTCTGTCATGTCGCTCAGCGGGGTCCAGAAGCGGTTGACGAAGTCCTGTGCGTCGGTGGGCGCCTCTGGGTCGCTCCGCCAGCCGATAGGCACGCGGGAAAACCGCGGACCCACGATGGTCTGAGCATCCTCTTCAGCGCCCAGCAGTCGAGGCAGCGGATTGGGCTCTTCACGGGTGTTGGTGGCCTTCCCGGTATGCACGGCAAGAAATGGCAGCAGGGCGTACCGCTGCTCAATCTGCAGCATCGCCGCGGCCAGATTGGTCGCAGGCAGTGTGGTCAGGCCGCCGTCCGGGGCAGGTTCCTGGGGAGCGAGTTGCGCCAGCCGCGCCTGCGCGTTGCCCCGGATAGCCCGCTGGGGGCTGTAATAGAACGTATTGACATAGGGCATGCGGTTGATAGCGTCCAGGCCGGTGATCGGTCCAAGGGTCCCCCAGAAGCCGCGGCGGTATTCCTGGGCGCTGACCAGCCGCCCGTTGAGCAGGTTAGGGGTGCCGTCAAGCATCACCAGCCCCCGCACGTCCTGGTAACCCGGCTGACCGTCGAAGTCATACGCAGCGTACAGCCCGGCCAGACTGGCCCCCATGGAGTGGCCCCCGACGTAGACCTCAGGCGTCAGGGTACGGGCCTCCTGCACAGCCACCCGCCAGTCACGCAGGGTGGTGTCCAGCCCCCAGTCACGCATGAAGCTCAGCTGTCGGATGGGACGTACCGGCAGGGCACTGCGAACTATTGTTTCCAGCTCCGTTTTTCCCGCCTGTGCCAGGGGTGCATGCTCTTCGAGCAGGTTGCCCCGGCGGTCGACCGCCCAGACCGCCACACCCGGATCAAGCGCGACGATCTGGCGTGCCAGCCGGTCGAAACTCCCTGCGCCGCCCAGGTACCCGGGCATAAGCAGCAGAATTGCCCGGGGGCGCTCGGTCCCGTAGCGGACAGTGATACTGGCATTCAGGTCCGGTGGGGTGCCAGGAACAGTCACACCGGGGCGGACATGCCGGACCGCTGGAACTGCCCTCAGGACTGCCTCACTGATGGTGTTGGCAGGCGAAGCTGTGGTCTGAGCCTGTGTCGCCTCCCCTGTCCCCAGCAGCAGCGACAGGGCCAGCACCAAGCGTGCAGACAGACACATGCCTCGATGCTAGGTCTCGCGGTCCCGAGGCCGCCCAGAGCTTCCCTGAGGGCTCAGCTCATGCGAGCAGCTGCACTCATGTCTCGTCCTGATCGGCCCGAGGATCGTACTTGTCCTGCAGATAGCGCCCGTGCGCACGCAGCGCACGTCCCTTAGCTTCACCCCGTACCTGGACCACCCGCTGCATGCGGTCCTCAATGAGGCGCAGCTGATCCAGCAGTTCCCGATCCGTACGGGCATCCCTGGGGGCAGACTGGTACGCCTGCATCAGCTCAGGCAGGTCCTCACGCGCCGCCTGCCGGGCGTCATAGACGTCTCGCTCCAGCGTCGTGTCTCCCGCCGTCAGGCGCAGTGCGTCCCGGGTGGCCAGCACCGTCGTTTGAAAGGCCGCGCGGGTGGGCGGTGGAAGTGCGCGCTGATGGGTACGCAGGACCGAGAGCAGTTGCTCTTCGTCCTGCGGCAGGTCAGAAGCGGCAGTTCCACCGGAAACCTGCGAGTCAGTGCGGATCAGCTGCCCGGCGCGCCGCATAGCCCACAGCAGTCCCAGCAGGGCCAGCAGCAGCGTCAGGGCCAGCAGCCAGCCGGCAAGATCACTGCCCTGCAGGACGCCCAGACCCAGGAGCAGGACTGCCAGCCCCACAACACCAGCGCCCAGCAGGCTGAGCAGGACCAGGACAAGCAGACCAGCCGCACGCCGGCTCAGGTTCCGGCCTCGTTCCAGATGCCACGCCGGGCCGCGCGGCCTCAGCCACGGGTCAGGCTGGGCCAGACGGGGTAATCCCGGAGACGGGGAACGGAGCAGGCCACGCACCACTCGGGAGCCAGTGCGGACCGCCTTGAAACCAGCACGAACACGCGGCGCCATACACTTCACAGTACGCGCCGTGTATGAAAGTCGTTGCATTGGACCCTGAGCAGGTGCAGTTCAGGCACGGAGCTCGTGAAACCGTTTGCTCAAAGCTTGCCAGGGCGCCAGCTGAAAATGGTTGTGTCCCAGCGGACTGGTACTGGGCAGCACCCAGACCTCAGCGCTTTCCAGAAGCTGAGTCTGAGGCCCATAGGGCAGTTGCCCGGTCGGAACCCGCAGTGTTTCGGAAGCGCCGCGCTTGCTGGTAAACGCCACGAGCTGTGGGCGATACCGGCGGACTTTGGCACGCAGTTCATGAGGTGCCCACGCTTCGCCAGGCAGCGCGGCGTCCACGCCGCTGTGGCGCTTGGCCACGTCGGTCAGTCCAATCCCGAAGGCAGGCAGCAGCGGGTATTCCCGGGGCACGAGCTGCCTGGGGGTCAGGCCCACCTCGTGCAGCGTTGCCCAGAATTTGTTCTTGGGGTTGGCGTAGTAGGCCTGCGCCCGTGCACTGATGCGGCTGGGAGCAGTCCCCACCAGCACCAGTGTCAGGCCTTCTTGGAGCACGTCAGGGACCAGGTACTCACCGCTGCCGGTCAGGTCAGGGACTGGCAACTCGAACAGCGGGTCAGTCATCGTCGTAGCGCTGCCCGTGAAAGGGATCACCGCGCATGTGGTAGCCGTTGCGCTCCCAGAAGCCCGGACGGTCCCCGTCCATGAATTCCAGCCCGGAGAGCCATTTGGCGCTTTTCCAGAAGAACAGGTGCGGCACGACCAGCCGCAGCGGGCCGCCATGCTCAGCTTCCAGCGACTGACCATCGAAGGTATGGGCCAGCAGATTCTCTGGCCGCGCGAAATCCTCTAAAGACAGGTTGGTCGTGTACCCCCCAGCGCTGTGCACCATCACGTGCGTGGCGCCGGGCTGCAGGTCCAGCAGAGGGAGCAGATCAGTCACGCGCACGCCGGTCCAGGTGGTGTCCAGCTTGCTCCAGTGGGTGACACAGTGGATGTCGTAGGTCAGGGTCGTCTGGGGCAGGGCCAGCAGTTCCTCCCAGCCGAAGGTGCGCTCACCGGCCAGCCCGAAAATACGGACCTGGGCTTCGGACGCCGGGTAGTGCTGGGTGGGGCCGTAGGTCAGCACCGGGAAGCGCGTGGTGAGCGTCTGGCCGGGAGGAATCCGGCCGCCCATGTCGTTTTCAGGCTTCTTAAAGAACTTGCCGAGCATGCTGCTCACTACACACCCGCCTGCCGGAGCAGGAGGTATGTAGCGGCCCAGAGTGCCTTAAGCTTTCAGATTCCTGCCCAGCGGTGGCTGGCCGGGACAGGCGTCCATTCCAAAGGGGACCATGTGGTGTAGAATATACACGAAGGCCGGGGTCCTCTATCCCCCCGACGCCGAAACCCCGGCTCTCCGCGCACAGGCGCGAAGGAGAGTCCGAGAATGCAAGTTCACGACCAGGCACGCCATGAAGTCGAACGCGCACGTCACCTCAGTGACCTGCGGGATCTGCTCGCTCTCGTGCGCCGTCAGCCCAACGAACTGCTTCCGTTTGACTGGGTGCGCCACCTCTGCCCGGAAAGCGAGCGCGCCCTTGGCGTGCAGACCATCGAGGTGGAGGACATCATCGGGTCGGTTGACCGCTACCGCGAATTCGACCGGCATTACCTGCCCAAGGAACCCCACCTTGACGAACGCTGGATCGGCGTGCGCGCCGCGCAGCTTCAGGGGCGCGAACTGCCACCTATCCAGGTGTACAAGGTAGGCGACAAGTACTTCGTCAAGGACGGCAACCACCGTACCAGCGTGGCGCGGCGGCAGGGACAGAAATACATCGAGGCCGACGTGATCGAACTCAGCGTGGCCTTCGCACCCGACGAAAATGACACCCTGCGCGACCTGATCATCAAGGGCGAATACGCCCGGTTCCTGCGCAACACCCGCCTGCACGAGATCGTTCCCCACCACCGGCCAATCTGCTTTACCACCCCAGGCCGCTACGAAAAACTGCTGGAGCACATCCGCACCCGCCAGTACTTTATGGACCGTAAGCCCGAACGTGCCGGGATGCCGCCGGTAACCTGGGAGGAGGCGGTGGAAAGCTGGTACCGGCGCCTGTACCTGCGGGTCGTGGAAAACCTGGAAACCCACGACGTCATGCGGCGTTTCCCCGGACGCACCGAAGCTGACCTGTACCTGTGGATCATGGACCACCGCTATTTCCTGAGCCAGAGGGATGGCCATGACGTCGGCAGTGAGGAAGCCACCATGGACTTCAGCGCCCGTCACGCGCCGCCCGTGTACAAGCGGGTCGGTCAGCGGGTCAGGCTGCTGCTGCGCGGTCAGCTGCGGCCAACCATGTAAGAAGGAGGGGGAACGCGTGCACATGCGTTCCCCCCTCCCAAGTGTGAATTACTGAGGCTGGCCCAGAACGTACTCGACCAGGGTGCCCACACCCCAGCCCGTCGCCACGCCTTCTTTCTCGGCATTCCCGGCAATGTCCAGATGCGCCCAGGGCCTTGTAACGAACTGCGAGAGAAACAGCGCCGCCTTGATGCTTGCACCGGCCGGGTTCAGGTCGCTGTTTTTCAGGTCAGCCACGGTGTTTTTCTGGTAGGCCTTCAGGTAGGGCGCGTGCAGGGGCAGTTCCCAGATGTGCTCGCCTGCTTCATGCGCCGCGGCGCGCAGGCGGTCGGCCAGGGCGCGGTCGTTGGAAAACACTGCGGCGATGTCATTCCCCAGGGCGCTGATCTTGACGCCGGTCAGCGTCGCCACGTCCACGAGTTCAGTGGCCCCCTCGTCGCAGGCCACGGCCAGCGCGTCGCCCAGCACGAGGCGCCCTTCGGCGTCGGTGCTCACGATTTCTACCGTTTTGCCGTTGGCAGCGCGGTAGACGTCGCCCGGACGCATAGCATGGGGACCAACCATATTTTCGGCTGCCGCCACATAGGCGCGCACCTCGACGCCCTGCGGAATACGGTCCTTCAGGTCTGCCAGGGCCCGCATGGCCCCCAGCACGGCCCCTGCGCCGCCCATGTCGTTCTTCATGCCGTACATGCCCTGGGTGGTCTTGATGGAGTAGCCGCCCGTATCGAAGGTGATGCCCTTGCCGACCAGTGCCACGACGCGCGTGACCTCTCCACGCGCCGGCAGGGTCACGCGGATCAGGCGTGGCCCGGTCACACTACCGGCCGCCACGGCAGCCAGCAGTCCCATTCCCCGGGCCTCGATCTCCGCGCCGTCCCAGACGTCCACGTCCAGTCCAAACGCTTCCAGGAGGCGAGCCTCACGGGCCAGGGTCGCCGGGTTGATGACATTGGCCGGCGCGCTGACCAGTTCACGGGCCAGGCTCAGGCCAGCACTCAGAGCCTCCACCGCAGCCTGAGCCTCTGCCTTCAGGCCGGTCATCTCAAGGGTGGGAACTCTGGCCTGCTCCGCGTCGTCACCCTTGAAGCGGGTGTCCTGCCAGCCGGCTGCCAGCGCGGCGCTGGCCAGCGCCTGGGCATGGTCTGTGGGCGCGACCCGCACGGCCGTGACCTTGAGATCCCGGGCCAGTTTGGCGATGGCAGCCCCCAGTTCACGCGCCTGCGTGGTGTCCGACGGCAGCAGTGCCAGGGCTTCGTCTCCCTGGGCCGTCCGCGCGGCCAGACGCACCTCACCGGGCTTCAGCCCCCGGGTCAGGCGCCCGGGGAACGCCTCGCCTGAAAACACCACCGACAGCTCTGAGTGCTCCACGTCACCGTGAAGCTCCGTTCCAGCATGAAGTTGCATGGTCTGCAGTAAAGCATGAAGGCGCCGGGCGCTGACTGTCCGGAGATCGGCAGACCCGTCACCTATACTCCAGGGTATTGTGAGTGGCTCTATACACATTACGGAGGCAGCTCTGGCCTCCCTGATTGGCCTGACGGCCCATGAGATTCCGGGCGTGGTCGGCATGGCTCCGGCCAACCTGAAAGAGGGCCTGTCGCGTGTGCTGGGCCGCGCCAACGCCAGTGACGGCGTGGTGATCGGCAAGGACAATGGCAAGTTTACGGCTGACCTCTATATCGTGGCGGCCTACGGCGTCAGTATTCCGACGGTGGCTCGCAACATCACCGACCGGGTCGAGCACGTGGTCCGCACTCAGGCAGGCATCGAACTGGCTGCCACGCGTGTTCACGCGGTGGGAGTCCAGCGTGTCTGACGCCCAGACCCTGAAACCCGCCGATCTGGCTCGCATGCTGCGCTACGCCACCGACTGGCTCGCGGTCTACCGCGAACAGGTCAACGCCCTCAACGTCTATCCCGTACCCGACGGCGACACCGGCACCAACATGCACCTGACGATGCAGTCGGTGCGCCGTGAACTCGATACCTGTGATGAAAACAGCATGCCGGGAGTGGCCCGGGCCATCAGTTACGGCGCCCTCCTGGGCGCACGCGGAAACAGCGGCGTCATTCTGTCGCAGCTGCTCAAGGGCTTTGCCGAGGTCATCCGTGACGCCCAGGAAATTGACGGCGCGCTGCTGAGCCAGGCGTTCCAGGCTGCACAGAAAACCGGTTACGGAGCCGTCATGAAGCCGGTGGAGGGGACCATTCTGACTGTGGCCCGCGGTGTGGCCGAAGGCGCTCTGCTGCAGCAGACCGGCACCCCCGCGCAGGTGCTGGAAAGCGCCCTGATCCGCGGCCAGGACCTGCTGGACCAGACGCCCGAGATGCTGCCGGCCCTCAAGCAGGCGGGCGTGATCGACAGCGGCGGTCAGGGGTACCTGTATATCGTGCAGGGCATGCTCGCCCAGTTACGCGGCGAGGCGCTGCCGCCAGCCCCGGAAATCACCAGCTACGCCCAGCAGCAGTTCGAAACCGAGGAATTCGGCTTCTGCACCGAATTTCTGATGAGCGACGCCACCAAGCCGATCGAGGAGATCCGCGAACTGGTCAGTCCGTTCGGAGACAGCCTGCTGGTGGTCGGCGCCGAGGGCTACGTCAAAGGCCACATCCACACCAACGAGCCCGACCAGCTGCTGGCTACCGTGGGCCGGCATGGACGCATGCTGAAAACCAAGGTCGAGGACATGAGCGAGCAGCACACCGAGATCCTGGGGATGGCCGGCGCCGCCGCCCGTGCCGAGGAGGAAGTCTCTCCTTCCGGGCTGGTGGCGGTGGCCAGCGGCTACGGGCTGGTCAAGCTGTTCCGCTCGCTGGGCGCGCGTATCGTCTCGGGTGGACAGACCGCCAATCCCAGCGTGCAGGACATCGTGGACGCCGTGAAGTCGGTAAGCGCCGAGAAGGTCGTGATCCTGCCCAACAATAAGAACGTCCTGATGGCCGCCGAGAAAGCCATGGAGCTGATGGACGGACGCGCCGTGGTCATCCCCACCCGCACGCTGGGGCAGGGCATCGGAGCGGCGCTGGCCTTCAGCCCCGACATACCTGCCGAGGACCTGCGCGAGGTCATGGAAGGTGCCTCGCGGGCCGTGACCACCTTTGAGGTGACCCGGGCCAGCCGCACCACCAGTATCACCACAAAAACCGGCGTCACGCTGGCCATTGCAGAAGGTGACGTGATCGGTCTGCAGGATGATGAGCTGGTCCAGGCTGGCGGTTCGCCGGAGGACAGCGTGCTGGCGATGCTCAACCAGGGCTATAGCGGTCAGGAGATTGTGACTGTCTTTGGTGGTCCGCAAAAAACCCAGGAAGACCTGGACGCTCTCGTGGCGCGCATTCAGGAAGCCTTCCCGATGGTGGAGGTCGAAGCCCATGCCGGCGGACCGGACCTGTATGACTACCTGGTGACCCTGGAGTAAACCCACTGCCAGTTCGGGGGCCCGGTGCCAGGAGCGCCCGGGCCCCTCTTCTTATTGGTCCTCTGGTAGCCTCGCGTCATGCTCGACCCGCACGCAACGCTTCCCTTTGCTGCTGTTCCCCACCCGGAGGCCCGCCCGGCCCGGCGCCTCACCTGGGATTCGCGGGAGGCCTCCCCCGACGTGGCGTTTGTCGCTCTGCCCGGCGAGCGGATGCATGGAAACGCTTTTGTGGAAGCCGCCCTGGCCGCCGGCGCTCCGTTCGTCCTGACCGATCTGGACGTACCGCGCGCCCTGCGGGTTCCCAGCCAGGAAGAAAGTAACGCCAGGGACGCGCTGTTCGCCTGGGCCCGCCAGGAACGGGCGCGGAATTCACTGGTGGTCGGGATCACCGGCAGTGCGGGCAAGACCACCGCCAAAAGCTACGCGGCGGCGGCATTGGAAGCCCATTACATGCCGGTGTACAACACCATGCCGGCCATCGCCTGCTTTCTGATCGAGTACGGCGCCTCGGACCGGCCTCTGGTGGTTGAAATGGGCATTGACCGCATCGGCGAAATGGCTGAGCTCGTTGATCTGGTCCGGCCGGATGTGGGCGTGGTCACGTCTATCGGGCCGGCGCACCTGGAGCAGCTCGGAAGCATTGAAGGTATCGCACGGGAAAAAGGCGTGATTCTGCAGGGCAGGCGCGCCTTGGTGGGAGCCCAGGCAGCGCCCTACTATTCCCAGAACCCAGGCGTGGAAAGCTACGGCTTCGGCAACGTAACCCATGCCGGTCAGGATCTGCAGGTCACGCCGGAAGGCGCAGGCTTTTCCTACGGCGGCGTGGACGTTGCTCTCCCGCTGGCCGCGCCGGTTCAGGCAGAAGCAGCGGTGCTGGGCATGGTGCTCGCGCAGCAAGCGGGAATTCCACTGGAGGCAGCGGCCAGCAGGCTGGCCCAGGTCAGCCTTCCCGGGGGCCGCTACCGGGTGCATCCGGGGCGTTACACGGTGATCGACGACGCGTACAACGCCTCTCCACTGGCGGTTCAGGCTGCCCTGGACGCGCTTGGTGCTCTGCCTGGACGGCGTATCAGCGTGCTTGGGCGCATGCTGGAACTGGGGCCGACCGAACGCGAACTGCATGCCCAGGTCGGCTCTTACGCCCGTGAGCGGGCCGACCTGACCTATGGTGTGGGCCCCTTTGCCGCCGAGCTGGGTGACCGGGCTTTTGCCACGGTGCCGGAACTGCTCGGTGCGTTGACTGCTGAAGTCCGTGACGGCGACGTGGTGCTGATCAAGGCCAGCCGCGGTATCAGCTGGACACCTGAGCAGCGCGCCCAGGAAGGGGTGGGACTGGACGTGGTGGTCAATGCCCTGCTGCAGGCGCGCGACAACGGCTGAGGCCGCTGCGGCCTGAAGGAATGGGTCGGGTGACTGCACGCCAGTCTGGGCGCGCGACCTCTGGCCTGCAGAGCGGTGAACAACAGCCCTTCCCGTGAAGGTCCCTGCACGGCTGTCCATCTTTGCTCTTCACGGAGGGCCGAAGCGCTTTCCCGGGTTCCTTCCTTTGCACGAGTCGGCTTTTCACGAGTCGGACCGCTGGCAAGCGCCTCACGCCGCTCAGTGCGCTTTGCCAGACAATGGCCCCATGCGCCGCTTTCTGCTTCCGGTCCTGTGCCTCCTGCCTCTGATGTCCTGTGCGCCTGCCGCAACCGGAGCCCTCTCCAGGGGCACCACACCCGCAGCGGCGCCGGTCCGGCCAGCGGCAGACACGGCCTTCCGGGCAGCTTTCAGCAACGACGGCGTCGCGTGGGTTACGGCAGGACAGGCCTGTGTGGCCAGGGCGCCGTCGTTCCGAGCGGTCTGCCCGCGTCTGCCAGCAGTGACTGATGTCGCCTGGAACGGAGGTGAAGCCTGGGCAGCAGTACCGGCAGTCGGCGCTGTGGTTACCCTGGACGGTGCGCCGCGCAGTGTGCCGGTGGGCCGGGTGGTGACGCTCAGCGCCGGACGGGTTTACCGGGAAGACGGCAGCGCCACGACCTTTGCAGGCGCCGCTGCGCGGGGCGTCATGGGTGCCCCCACCCAGGCAGTCACCGACGGCCAGGGTGAAGACTATGTGCTGCTGAACGGTTCGCTACGCCGGGTCTCAGACGGTGTAGTACTTGAGCGGGTAGCGGGACCGTATCTTGTCGCGCTGCCCAGCGGGGCACGCACGCAGGAAGCGCCGGAAGTTGTGGGGCAGTTCGGTTCGTACCGCCTGGCCAACGGACGGTTAGAAGCACGAGATGCTCTGGGGCAGGTACGCCATGCCGTGCCGCACGGTCCCGGCCAGGTTGGTGTTGTGGGTCAATGGGTGGTTACGGTCAGCCCGGCCGGGACCGTGCGCCTGTTTGATACGCAGCTTGAGGAACGGTCACGGCTCTAGACAGGAAGAGCACAGCCAGCCTCGTCTTATCCGCCCGACAGGACAACTCAGGCAGAAGATAGATCCTTCTGCCAATTTGTCGCGGCACCGTTCATCCGGCGTCGATGGCCACGTCTGCGCTGCGGAGCTCGACATTATGACTTCTTGAGCCTGTTTCTAATTTTGGCTTACGCCTTCTCTATCAAGTCAAAGTGGACTTCAAAAGCCTGTCAGGGTCAATTTCCGGGCGTGTCAGAATTCCGTGTGGGCATGAATGTTTGCATAGACGGCAGCTGAGCTATTGCCTATGCTAACCGGACTTTCAGCTTGCCTTCCCGCCATTCTTGATTTCCACCGGATGAGTGAATGCTAAAATCATGCTGATCCTGGAGGGACAATGTCGAGTCTGTTTCAACGTCTACTCAACCCGCGCCCCAATGCTCTCGGTGTGGAAATCGGAACCAGCTCCATCAAAGTGGTGGCGCTGCGTCCTGGTTCACCACCTTCCCTCCAGCACGCCCTGATGGTTCCTAC
The DNA here is from genome assembly GCF_000020685.1 of Deinococcus deserti VCD115. Lineage (NCBI taxonomy): Bacteria > Thermotogati > Deinococcota > Deinococci > Deinococcales > Deinococcaceae > Deinococcus > Deinococcus deserti. The sequence goes on from NC_012526.1 coordinate 2,140,305, forward strand.
TCCCATTGGGAGCATGCGCGACGGTCTCGTCGTGGAACCGCAGGCGGTGGCCACAGAGCTTAAAAATCTGCTGGCCGAGCACCGGATCACCACCCGGCACGCGGTCACGGCGGTTCCCAACCAGGCAGCCGTGACCCGTAACATCATGGTGCCGAAGATGGACCGCAAGGACCTTCGGGAGGCCATTCGCTGGGAAGCAGAGCGTTACATTCCCTATCCCATCGATGAGGTCAGCCTGGACTTCGATCTGCTTGATGACCCGGACACGGTGCCTGATGACGGCCAGATGGAAGTGTTGATTGCCGCGGCACCGACTGAAGCTGTTGCGCGGCAGGTCGAGGTGCTGCGGCTGGCAGGTCTGGAGCCGACCGTCGTAGACCTCAAGAGCTTTGCGACCCTGCGTGCGTTGCGCGGCAACCTGCTGGGCGAGCATCTCACGAAAAGCACCCTGACCGGCAGCAATTACACCGAATCCGGCGAGGTCGCCCTGGTCCTGGAGATCGGCGCCAGCAGCAGCGTCATCAATCTGGTGCGGGGTGAGCGGGTGCTGATGGCCCGCAACATCAATGTCTCAGCCGATGACTTCACGGCGGCACTGCAAAAAGCCTTTGACCTGGACTTTACGGCAGCCGAGGAAGTCAAACTGGGGTACGCAACAGCCACCACTCCCACCGAAGACGAGGAAGATCTGCTGAACTTCGATCAGTCACGCGAACAGTACAGCCCCGCCCGGGTGTTTGAAGTGGTGCGCCCGGTGCTGGGCGACCTGATTACCGAAATGCGCCGCAGCCTCGAGTTCTACCGCGTTCAGAGCGGTGATGTGGTTATCGACCGGACGTTCCTGGCCGGCGGCGGCGCCAAGATGCGTGGTCTGGCCGCCGCCATCAGCGACGCCCTGGGATTCCGGGTCGAGGTCGCCAGTCCCTGGCTGATCGTGCAGACGGATCAGGCCAACGTGGACACCGGCTATCTGCAGGCCAACGCCCCCGAGTTCACGGTGCCGCTGGGCCTGGCCCTGCGGGGGGTGACTGGCCGTGGTTGAAATCAACCTGCTGCCCCAGCAATACCGCAGCCAGTCCGAACCCAGCGTCTGGCGCTACGCCACCTATGCGCTGCTGCCCCTGACCCTGGCAGCCATCGCAATTCCCGAGGCCATGACCGCCAGCACCATCCGCGATCTGCGCTCGCAACTCGACCAGCTCAACGGCGAGATCATGGCGCTGGAACCGGCCAAACGTGAGTTCGATGCCCTGAACCAGGAACGCACGGCCCTCGAGCAGGTTACGGCAGTGGCCGGCCAGCTCCGCGACCAGAAAACCTACTGGTCCAACGACATCGCGGCGTTCAGCGCCGAACTTCCCACCAGCAGCGGGGTGTCGGTCAAGAGCATGAGCGTCCGCCCGGTGGACGCCACCGCCCTGTCCACCCAGCAACAGGGAGGCGTGTATGTCGGCAAGAATGTCGTGCGTGAGTTTGATCTGTCCGGCACGGCCAGCAGCCAGCAGGCGGTGGTGAACTTCCTGAACACCTTCGAGAACAGTCCTAACTTCGGCGTCAATTTCAAGAATCTGCAGCGCGAGGAAGAAAGCGGCCAGTACACCTTTGCCGCCACGGTCGGGATCGTTGGCAAGCCGCCAGCCGCTGCTCCGACCACTACCACTGCAGCGCCTGCCGCCCCGACCAGCCCAGGAGGCACCAGCGGTGTTCAGTAAGCTCGCTCCCCGCAATCTTTTTGTGCTCATGCTGGGGCTTGCTCTAGCTGTGATCGCCATGTGGTATACCTTCCGCTTCCAGCCGCGCCAGCAGGAAATCAGCCTGCTGCGCGCCGACCTGGATACCGCCCAGACCCGCGTGGCCCAGCTGCGCTCGGCAGCGGCGCAGCTTCCGGAACTGCGGAAAACTGTCGAGCGGCTGAAGGTCGAGCAGGCCGAGTTCGTGCGCGCGCTGCCCCAGACCGCCAACTTCGGCACCGTGCTTGACGAGGTCCGCCGTACCACAGCGGCGACCGGCGCCGACATGTCCACCTTCAGTGTTCAGAGTGGCAACACGGCGGGGCTTCCTGCCGGCGTGCGGCCGATCGGACTGAACCTGAGCGTGAGCGGAACTTTCGCAGAACTGTTCCAGACCCTGCGTGCCCTGGAGACCATGGGCCGCTTTACCAATGTGAACACGATCGCCCTGCAACTGCCTCAGGCCGACAGCTTCAACCCCAACCTGGAAAGCACCATGGCCCTGACGGTCTACACCTTTGATCCTGCACAGGCCACACCCGGTGCGGCTGGCGATACCCCCGGCGCGCCGCCAGCAGCCCCTGCGGCGCCCGCCAGCCCGCCCGCCGGCGGCACCTCAGGAGGCACCCAGTGACCCCGCGCGCGCCCGTGAAACTCTCCCGCGAAATGAAGCTGCTGCTGCTGCTGCTGCTGATGGTCGCCCTGATCGGTCTGTGGTACGTGTGGACCAGCAACCGCAGTGCGGACGAGTCCACCGTATCCACCACGACCAGCACCACGGAAACGTCTGAAGGCAGCGCGTCCACGGAAAGCACCAGCAGCGAAGCGGCGCAGGGCGGCGCCGCCACAGGTTCCGAAACCGGAGCAGCCACGCCAGAAAACGCTCCGCTGGGGGTCAGCCCGGACGGACCAGTAGATGTGGAAGTCATCCCGCCGTTCCCTGTACAGGTGGGCAGCAGTGCGCAGACAGATGTGCCGGTGGTGCCCAAGGGAATCAATCCGGATACGGCGCTGGCAGGCCTTCCAAGCAGCAACCCCTTCCGGCCCCTTCGGCTGGACCCACGGGATTCGGGCACTACAGCAAGCGCCACGCCCGCCCAGGCCACCCAGAACAACACGGCGCAGGCTCCCGACAATCTGGAGCTTAATCCGCCGGTCAATCCAGCAAGGGGTCCGGTCAGCACAGGCAACGCAGCAGGCAGCGACATCTCCTCTGGCCCAGTTGCGATCACTCCAATCCCAGGCGCAGGCGGCGCTGTGAGTGTGCCCTCCGCGTCGGTCAGTGGTGGAGCACTGCCCACACCAATCATCCCCGGGGCCGACGGCAGCACAGGCTCCGCCGGAGGAGTTTCTGTACCCGGCGTGGCTGTGACGCCTCTGCCCACCTCCAGTGCAACAGTCCGCCCGCCTTCAGTAACGGTTCGTCCGCCCTCAGTGACGGGGAACCCGTCGGCCGGCAACTCGGTGGCTGTCAGCCCACCTGCCGTCGTGACGCCACCTGCAGTCAAACCTCCAGTTGCTGGAGTGCGGGTGCCCAGCGTGCCCACAGTACCCGGTGCCTTCAGCAGCACATCTACGGGTCCTGGCGGAGTCGCTGGACAGAACGGCGCCGCAGCTGGTGGTGTGGCGGGCACCGACGGCGCAGGCAACGTCCCGGCGACCACCACTCCTCAGGTCATCACCGAGCTGGGAGCAGCATCCGGCGCAGCCCCCATGACGGCCGCAAGTGAACTCGATCAGCTGGTACAGACTCAGGATCTGGCGTTCAATGCAGTGGTTCTGGGTCCGGTGAATACAGCCATCTTCCGCAGCCGTAACGGCTTCCTGGTGGTATCGGTCGGCCAGAAACTGCCAGACACCGACGTCACCGTGAAGGAAGTCAGCGCGGACAGCGCCACGCTGGCACTGGGCAACGAAACCAAAATTCTTGAACTGGACAAAAGGTGAGCCATGACTAAACGCCACGCCCTTCTCCTGACCGCCCTGCTCGGCATGGCCGCCGCGCACACCGCTTCGGCCCAGACGGCCACCCCAGCCCAGACCACGACCGCTACCGCTGCGGCAGACCCCCAGTTGTCCCGCGCGAATGTCACGGTGGAAATCGGTCGCTACGGCGGGCCGCTTTCCAGCCTGCTGGCCGCGATTGCCAAGGCTGCCGGCTACGGACTGATTCTCGATGCCAACGTGGACAGCCTGCAAAGTGCCGCAAGTGCAGTTACAGTTGCGCCAGCTACCGGCACCACGCCAAGTGCAACCACTGCGGCTGAGTCCACGAGGCCCATCGTCTATTCGTTCCAGAACAAGCCCTTTAACGAGGTTTGGCCGCTGCTGATGGACGTGTATGGCCTGAGCTACGAGGTTGTGCAGCTCGGCGGACAGCCGGTGCTGCGTGTTGGCAACACCCCCATTCAGCGCATCGTGGCGCTCAGGAACGCAGACGCCACCCAGGCAGCCAATCAGGTCAAGCTGTTCTTCGGAACACCGACCTACAGCGAAACACCCCAGCGCGATGCCCAGGGCAACACCACCGGCGTTACGCGGGCACTGGTTGACGTCAAGCTCGACTCTCCGACGCTGCGCGTGGTTCCAGATGTACGCAGCAACAGTGTGATCGTGCGTGGCACGAACAAGGAAGTGGCTGAGGTCGAGCGTCTCCTGGCACAGCTCGACCGCCCTGGCGCAGCGACAACCACCGCTGGCACAGCCTCCATGGCTGAAGTGCAGACTGTACAGCGCGTCTACACGGTCAAGGGTCAGCAGGCGGATATCACCGCGCTGCTGGCCGCCCAGTATCCGGGGCTGAAGGTGACTGCTGTCGGACAGACCGGTCAGCTGGTTATCACGGGGCCTCAGAACCAGCTCGACGCTGCTCTGACGCTGCTGGGTCAGGTTGACCGGCCGACGCCGCCCGTGGTTGTAGTAAAAGACCAGACGGTGCAACGGGTGTTTACCCTGGTGAACTCCAGCGCTGAGGAGGTCAAGGCTACGCTGGAAGGCACCCTGTCGCGGGATCTGAGCACAAACACCGGCAGCAATCTGGTCCCGAACGCGACACTGATCAACCCACTGACCGGTCAGCCCTACACCACTGGCCCTCTGGCCAATGTTCCGGTGAGTGCGGCTGCAGCAGCTCCAGGTGCAGCACCCGCAACGACGGGCGCCGCTGCCCCCAGCACCCCCGCTGCAGCCACGGCGGTATCGATCATCGCCGACAAGCGCACCAACACCCTGATCGTGCGCGGCACGGCTGAACAGGTCGCCCAGGTGGCTGAGCTGATTCCTCAGCTCGACAGCCGCGTGCCCCAGATCAACGTGCAGGTCCGGATTCAGGAAATCACCGAGTCGGCTGCCCGCAGCCTGGGCGTGAACCTCAAAGCCGGATTTGGAGGCTTCAACGTCTCGACGGGGGCAGGTGGCCTGAGCGCTGCGTTTGATCCTACCCAGAGCCTCGTGGGCTTCAACCTGGGCGCCACGCTCAACACCCTGCAGAACCAGGGCCTGAGCAAGAGCATTTACGACGGCACCATCACCATGCAAAGCGGTCAGCGTGCGCTGGGCAGTACGACCGACGCGCAGAACGCCTCGAGCACGGCAGCCGCCAGCATCAAGAGCGGTGGGCGTCTGGAAATCAATATTCCCTCTCAGGCAGCCAACGTGCCGGCCATTCAGCGCCAGATCGACTACGGCGTCAACCTGGACTTCTTCAGCCCCCAGGTCGCGCCCGACGGCACGATCACCCTGCGTGTGCGCGGACAGGTCAATGATCTGCAGACTGCGATCAACGCCAGCACCATTCCCAACCTGCTGCAGTTCACCAACAGCGAAGCGCAGACCACACTGACCTTCAAGAATGGAGAGACGCTGCTGCTGAGCGGCCTGCTGGCGACCAAGGAGTCCAGCACCAACTCCGGTGTGCCCTTCCTGTCAAGCATTCCTGTGGTGGGCGCGCTGTTCGGGCAGCAGACCACCCGGAGCCAGAAGACTCAACTGCTGGTGGTCATCACCGGCAACGTCCTGCGCTAAACACCCCGGCTTTTCCAGGCGTCCCCCATACGGGGGGCGCCTTTGTTTGGTCAGGAACGCCGGACGCAGACCCGGAAGCCGCTAGAGTCCTGGAGATGAGGTACTTGACCGCCGGGGAGTCACACGGGCCGCAATTGACGGCCATTATTGAGGGGCTGCCCTCTCAGGTTCCACTGGGCAAGGGTGACATCGACCCCTGGCTGCGGCGCCGGCAGGGCGGCTATGGCCGCGGCCGGCGCATGGTCATCGAGACGGATGAGGCTGAAATTCTCAGTGGGGTGCGCGCGGGACGCACCACCGGCGCCCCGGTTACCCTGGTGATTGCCAACAAGGACCACCGTAACTGGACCGAGATCATGTCGCCGGAACCCGGCGGCGAGCCCCGGAAGAAGGCCCTGACCGATGCGCGGCCTGGACACGCTGACCTGACTGGCGGCATCAAGTACCGCCACAAGGACCTGCGTGATGTGCTGGAACGCGCCAGTGCCCGCGAAACGGCCGCCCGCGTGGCGGTGGGCAGCGTGGCCTTGAAGCTGCTTTCGGAACTGGGGATCGAAGGAGCCAACTACGTGGCCAGCCTGGCAGGTATCGAGACCGGGCAGGCATTCTCCTGGGACGCTCTGGACGCCATTGAGGACTCGGATCTGCGCACCCCGGACGCAGACGCTGCCGCCCGGATGCGCGAGCGCATCGACCAGGCCAAGAAGGACGGCGATACGCTCGGCGGGATTCTGGAGGTCCGTTTCCGTGGGCTTCCGGTGGGACTGGGCAGCTTCGTGCACTGGGACCGCAAACTCGATGGCCGCATCGCCCAGGCCTGCCTGAGTGTGCAGGCCATGAAGGGCGTCGAGATCGGCCGGGCCTTTGAAAACGCGGTGCGCCCTGGCAGCAACGTGCATGACGCCATCCATTACCGCGAGGGCACCTACGCCCGCGACACCAATGGCGCAGGTGGCCTGGAAGCCGGCATGACCAACGGTGAGGAGCTGATCGTGCGGGTGGCCATGAAGCCCATCGCCACCCTGATGAAGCCTCTGCCCACCGTGAATGTGGTCACGCACGCACCCTCCGACGCAGCGCGTGAGCGCAGTGACACCACTGCCGTGCCGGCCGCCGGCGTGATCCTGCAGTGCGTGATCGGCTGGGTGGTGGCCGAGGCCGTTCTGGAAAAATTTGGCGGCGATACCTTGCCGGAACTGCAGGAGCGTGTCGCCCAGTCACGGACTTTTGCACGCGACTACTGACCACGGAAGCGGCGCCTTGAGCTTCTGGACCGAACAGCTGGAACAGTGCCTGCGCGCCGAGCTCGACGGCGGTGCGGGGCCGCTGCAAGGTGCGTTGGTTACGCCGCCAGACGTGAATTCCCGTACACTAGGCCCCATGTTCACTGCGGGCCTGATTGAACGCCCCGTCAGCTGGGTTGCGCTGGCAGGCTTCATGGGGACCGGGAAAAGCCGGATCGGCTGGGAACTCTCCCGGGCTCTGGCCATGCATTTCGTGGATACCGACAAGTTGATCACGCGGGTCGTGGGCAAGAGCATCCCCGAGGTGTTCGCGGAGGAAGGCGAAGGGTATTTCCGCTCCTGCGAGCAGGAGGTGGTGCGCCGGGTGACCCGCCTGGAGCACGCGGTGATCAGCCTGGGCGGCGGGACCTTTATTCACGAGGAAAACCGGCGCATTCTGCTGGAGCGTGGGCCCGTAGTTGTGCTGTGGGCTACACCGGAGACGGTCTATCAGCGCACCCGTCACAGTGACCGCCCACTGCTGGCCAGCGACGACCCGCTGTCGCGGATCCGCCACCTGATGGACGAGCGCGAGCCGGTCTACAAGCAGGGCACCATCCATGTGCATAGTGACGGCCGTCCCAGCGAGGAAATTGTCGAGGAGATCGTGGAGCGTCTCTGGGCCTGGTCAGATACCCAGCACGCCTGGGCAGAGCGGAGCAGCCTGCTGGGAGGCGGTGACCGTGCGTCAGATTGAAGTTGCCGGGTCACCGCCTTACACCGTGCAGGTGGGTCCGGGGCTGCTGGATCAGGTGGCCGTATCCCAGCGTCAGATTGCCCTGATCTACCCGGAAGACCTGCCGGCCGAATTCGTGGAACGGGTTCAGCGCCGCCTCTCCCCCACCGTGACGGTGGCTGTACCGGCGCGTGACGACTGCAAGACGCTGGAGGTGATGGCCAGGGTGCTCTCACGACTGGCCCAGGCCAACCTGCCTCGTGACGGCGCTGTGGTTGGCCTGGGCGGCGGCGCGGCGACGGACCTGGCAGGGTTCGTGGCAGCCAGCTACCTGCGGGGCGTGGCCTTCTACACCATGCCGACCACGCTGCTGGGCATGGTGGACGCGGCAGTCGGTGGCAAGACCGGCGTGAACCTGCCGGAAGGCAAGAATCTGGTCGGGGCATTCTGGCCCCCGGCAGCTGTGTGGTGCGATACCGACACGCTGGCCACCCTGCCCCCGGCTGTGTTCCGGGAGGGCGCCGCCGAGGCCTTCAAGCATGGGCTGATCAGCGACCCCAGCCTGCTGGACCGGGTGGTGCATCCGGATTTCCGTCCTGACGGGCCGCTGCTGGAAGACACCCTGGCTGACGCCATTGCAGTCAAGGCCGGCGTGGTCAGCCGTGACCTGACCGAGCAGGGGGAACGCGCCTTCCTGAACTTCGGTCATACCCTGGCTCACGCGCTGGAGGCAGTCACCCAGCATGGCATTCCTCATGGGGAAGCTGTGGCGTACGGGATGCACTATGCCGCGCGTTTGAGCCGGGCCGTGTATGGATCAGGGGCTGAGCACCTGCCTGCCTCTACCTTGAATTTCCTGCGCTGGCAGCAGCCTCCGCCCCTGCCTGAACTGCACTTTGACGACCTGAACGCCTTTATGGCACGCGACAAGAAAGCCGATTCCGAAGGAGTCCGGTTTGTGCTGCTGCGTGCCCTGGCCCAGCCGGAACTGACGCGGGTACCGGAAGCAGTGCTGCGCGCTGAGTTCGGGGGCTGGCTTGCCGACATCCGTTCTCCTGTCAAAGTGGCTTCTGCAACAGTTCAGCCCAGCTAGACTGCTCTCATGCTGCTGGTCCTGAACGGCCCGAACCTTAACCGCCTCGGCCTGCGTGAACCCCAGGTGTATGGTTCACTGACCCTGGAAGACCTTGAACGGCAGTGTGAGGCCTGGGGCGCAGAACTGAGTGAAAGCGTCACCTGTCGTCAGAGCAATTTCGAGGGCCAGCTGCTCGAATGGATTCATGAGGCCCAGGAGCAGGGCTTTACCGGCATCGTGATCAATCCTGGTGCCCTGACGCATTACAGTTACGCCCTGCGCGACGCCATTGCCGGGCAGCCTCTTCCCGTGGTGGAAGTCCACATCAGCAACGTGGACGCGCGCGAGGAATTCCGGCACCGTTCTGTCACTGCCGCCGTATGTCACGGCAAGATCAGTGGCCTGGGCTTCTTGGGGTACCGCCTGGCAATGGAATATCTCACTGAGCAGGTTCCGGTGACATAACGCACCTGAAAAGGCAGAAGTTGCATGAACAGCAAAAGCCCCCGCCGGAGCAGGGGTTTTTTGGTGCGAATGCCCAGACTTGAACTGGGGACCTCACGCTTATCAGGCGTGCGCTCTAACCAGCTGAGCTACACTCGCGTGCCTACGCCGCCTCTTGAGCAGCGGGAGTTAATTTACCAGTGAAGACGTAAGGTGTCAACGGGGCCGGTGGGGGAAGCCCTGGGACAAGGCCGCTGTCCCCTTAATGTGGCCAACTTGTGGGAGCTCCTGGAGGCGTAATGGCGGCGTGGGTCTCCAGGGCGTAGCGATCGGTCATGCCCGCAATGTGGTCGCACACAGCGCGGGGCAGGCCGCTGTGCTCGGCGCGCGCGCTTGCAGCCGGCGGCAGCAGGCTCGGACGCGCTGTGTAGGCGCGGAACAGGGTGGTCAGCACCCGCTCGGCCTGCTCGACCTGCATTTCCACACGCCAGTGCCGGTACAGATGCTCACGCAGGAAGGTCCCCGCCGAGCGCAGCAGGTCACGCATAGCCCCGCTATAGGTCATCAGGCGTTCCGGGTAGGCCCGGGCTTCTGCGGCGGTCTGTACGCCGCTCTGGGCAATGGCCTGTGCACTGGCCTGCGTAAGGTCACGGATCAGCCAGCCCAGAAGTTCACGGTGCAGGATGCGGCGCTCGCGGGAGGTGAGCGGTGCAGGGGTGCCTGGAACGCGCGCCAGCAGTTCCCGCCACAGAGGCAGCTCCTGCAACTGTGCAGGCGTGATCAGGCCGCTGCGCAGGCCATCGTCGAGGTCGTGGGCAGTGTAGGCCAGAGCGTCGGCGGCATCGACCAGCTGCGCTTCCAGGCTGGCGTGCCCTATTCCGGCGCGGTCATGCTTGTTCAGACCGTCCAGGGTGTCGAGCGTCAGGTTCAGGCCCGGAAAGTCAGGGTAACGGCTTTCCAGATGCGTCACGATCCGCCGGGCCTGGGTGTTGTGGTTGAACCCGCCGTGGTCGTGCATCAGGGCGTTCAACACCCGCTCACCCGCATGACCGAACGGCGGGTGGCCCAGGTCGTGGGTCAGCGCAATGGTCTCGGCCAGCGTCTCGTTCAGGCCCAGGTTCAGCGCCACCGAGCGGGCCACCTGCTGCACCTCCAGGGTATGTGTCAGGCGGGTGCGGTAGTGGTCAGCATGTCCGGAGTAGGAGACGTTCAGAAATACCTGTGTTTTGGCCTCCAGCCGGCGAAAGGCCGTGGTATGCAGCACACGGTCACGGTCCTTCTGAAAGGCCGTGCGGGTTGCGCTCTCGGCTTCCGGGTACTCGCGTCCGCGCGTATCGCGGCTGAGGGTGGCGTAGGGGCACAGCGTGGCTGCCTCGCGCGCCTCCAGGTCAGTGCGGCTGAACATAGGGGCAGTCTAAGGCTGCACACCGGGCGGTACAGCTTGCGCAGGCCTTCGCGGGCGGGTGCACTACAGTGGCCGGCATGAGTGGGAAGACGCGGATGGTGTACGAGGGGCGGATCGTGCAACTGGAACTGCTGGATGGCAAGTGGGAAATTGTGCGCCATGCTGACGCGGTGGCAATCCTGGTGCTCAATGAGCGCAAAGAGATGCTGCTGGTGCGTCAGGAACGGCGCGCGATCGGCGCTATGACCGTTGAGGCGCCCGCGGGCCTGATCGACGAGGGAGAAACCCCGGATCAGGCAGCGCACCGCGAACTGCAGGAGGAAGCTGGGCTGGACGGCGACATGACCCTGCTGACCCGCTTTTACTCCAGCCCCGGCTTCTGCGATGAGCAGCTGTACGTGTTCGAGGCCCGCAACCTGCGTGAAAGCCGGTTGCCGCAGGACGAGGACGAGGAGATCGAGATCGTCTGGATGGCGCCTCAGAAGGTTCTGGACGGCCTGAAAGACGGCACGCTGGTGGGAAGTGCCTCCACGGTCACGGCTGCGTTGTATGCCACAACCAGCCTGGCCAGGGCAGCCGAGTGAAGACCTACGTCTCCCCCACCCAGCGGCCGGATACCGCCACGGTGGTGGCCATCGGCTCGTTCGACGGCGTGCACCTGGGTCATCAGGCGCTGATCGCGCAGCTTAAGGCGCGTGCCCGGCGTCACCGGGTGCCGAGCGTGGTCTACACCTTTGACCCGCCGACGCGGGTCCTTACGCAGGGCGTGGAATTCCTGTCCACACTGCCAGAGAAGCTGGATCTGCTGGACCGTTATGGGGTCGACGAGACGGTGGCCGTCTCGTTCACCACAGAATTCGCGGCCCGGCCCAAAGACGCCTTCCTGGAGGATCTGCGGCTGCTGCGGCCACGAACCATTGTGGTCGGGGAGGACTTTCACTTCGGACGTGGCCGGGCGGGGTCGGTCGAGGACCTGCGGCTGGTCGCACCTGAGGTTCTGGTGGTCCCGATTCACGGCCTGAGCGGCGAGGACATCAAGAGCACGCGGGTTCGCGAGTACCTGCGTGCCGGGGATGTGGCCGGTGCCCGCCGCCTGCTGGGCCGCCGCTACGAAGCCCAGGGTGTGGTGGTCGAGGGTGATCAGCTGGGCCGCACGCTCGGCTGGCCTACCGCCAACATCCAGGTGCCGGAAGGCAAGGCGCTGCCGCTGGGTGTCTTCGCGGTCACCGTCGCGGGTGAGGGCCTTGACGCCTGGCCTGGTATGGCCAACGTCGGCTTCCGTCCCACCGTCAACGGCCATGAGCGCCGTTTCGAGGTTCACCTGTTCGATTACCAGGATGATCTGTATGGTCAGGAGCTGCAGGTCAAGTTCTACACGCATCTGCGCGGCGAGCAGAAGTTCAGCGGCCTGGACGCCCTGAAGGCCCAGCTGGTGCTTGACGCCCAGGCAGCCCGCACTGCACTGGCCCATACCGACTGAGCTTCAGAGGTCTCAACATAAGGCGCAGCAGTCTTCACCGGCAGATGCTCCACCCCTCGTACCTGCCGGTCACGGTGGCCCCCGCGCCTTGCGCACAAGGGTCTGGCAGCAGTCACCGGAAGACACCCTTCATCTCAAATTGCCTGGGGCGTACCCTGTGCGCATGAGCGCCACCAATCCCAGCCCTCTGCCAGCCGTACTGGACCTGGGCTACTCGCTGTGCCCCAACGACACCTTTATCTTTCATGCCCTGCACGCCGGGCTGGTGCGCGGCCCGCTGCCCGTGCGGGAAGTGCTCGAGGATGTCCAGACCCTCAACGAGTGGGCTCTGGGCGGCCGGCTTCCTATGACCAAAATCAGTTACCGGGCCTATTTCGAGGTCATGGACCAGTACGTGGCGCTGCGCGCCGGCGGAGCCCTCGGGCGCGGCGTGGGTCCACTGATCGTGACGCGTGGAGCCGCACAGGACCTCAACGGACGTCGGGTCGCTTCCCCGGGGGCCCTGACGACCGCCGAACTGCTGCTGAGGCTGGTCTTCCCTGAAGTTCAGGTGGTCCGCATGCGTTACGACGAGGTGATGCCAGCCGTCGCCCGCGGTGAGTATCAGGGGCAGCCGCTGGACGCGGGGCTGATCATTCACGAATCGCGCTTCACGTACCACGAACATGGCCTGAAAGAGCAGCTGGATCTGGGAGCGTGGTGGGAACAGGACACCGGCCTGCCCCTGCCGCTGGGCGCCATTCTGGTTCGCCGCGACCTGCCGGGCGACCTGCCCTGGGCGCTGAACACCGCAGTGCGCCAGAGCCTGGAGTACGCCTACGCACACCCCGGCGCTTCACGCGACTACGTGCGCCAGCATGCGCTGGAACTGTCCGACGAGGTCATGCAGGCCCATATCGACCTGTACGTCAACGCTTTCAGCCTGGACGTGGGCGCCGAAGGAGAACAGGCCGTGCGCGAACTGTACCGCCGGGCTGTGGAAGCCGGCGCCGTGCGTCCAGGTTCCCAACCACTCTTTGTTACACCACCTCACGGGAGCTGATGGGGACTGCGTGGGAAAACGATGGGAAATGTAAAGAAAGTGTGGACTCGCTGAGTTAGGCTGAGCGGGTGACCACACCCGGCGCTTCTGCGCAACCGTCCATTGAGGTGACGGGGCTGTACAAAAAGTACCGCTCCCACACTGTTCTGGAAGACGTCAACCTGACCGTCAGCCCAGGCGAGGTGTACGCCCTGACCGGCCCCAACGGCGCGGGCAAGACCACCCTGATCCGGACCATTACCGGTCTGGCTTTTCCCACCCGCGGGGAGGTCCAGCTGCTGGGCCGCAGTGTTCACAAGGAAGGCATTCATGCACGCGCCTACCTTGGCGCGGTGGTGGAAGCCCCGGCGCGGTTCTATGGGCAGTTCACCGGCACCCATAACCTGATGATCCACGCGCGGCTCGCAGGTATGGCTCCGGGAGTCCAGCCCATCACGCGCGCCCGGGTCCGGGAAGTGCTTGCCCTGCTGGAACTGACCCGCATGGCTGACCGGCGGGTCTCCGAGTTCTCGCTCGGGCAGCGGCAGCGGCTGGGTGTGGCCAGCGCCATTCTGGCCGAACCCAAGGTGCTGATCCTGGACGAACCCACCAGCGGCCTGGATCCCCTTGGGATCGGGCTGATCCACCGGATTGTGACCAACATGGCTGCCAGCGGCTGCGCAGTGATTCTCAGCACCCACCACCTGCGGGAGATCGCCACCTATGCACACACGGTGGGCATCCTGACGGGCGGACGGTTGGTGGACTCCGTGGACCTGCGGGCCCGGCAATCGGCCTACCGCTTCCGGGTGGACGATCCCGTGGCGGCGGCGGCCATCCTGGACCGCCTGCCGTTCGTGAAAAAGACCAGTACCCGCACGCCGTATGCCATTGCGTACCTGGACAGCGAGTCGCGCGTGCCCGAGACCCTGACGCACCTGAGCAGCCTGGGCATCCGGGTGCTTGAGGCCAGCCCAGACCTGTTTGACCTGTACGAGTACTACCGCGAACGTGTGGAGCTCCCCTGATGAAGACCCTGCTGATCCCCGCCCCGGAGGCGCGATGCTGAGCCTCCTGTCTCTGGAATTCCGCAAGATGCTGGGCGCCCGCAGCGCGAAGCTGGCGCTGCTGGTCACCTTTTCTCTGCCACTGGTGTGGGCTTTCGCACCCCGGTTGAACGTGCTGGTGCCGGTCGGCATCATCAGCGGCTGGCAGTTGCCGGCGGTCAGCCTGGGGGTCGCCGTGCAGACCCTGATTCCGCTGTTTCTGGCGGTGACGGTCGCGGAACTGATCGGCGCCGAGATCTCGCAGGGCACGCTGGCTCCGCTGCTGCTGCGGCCCGTGGACCGCACCCGCGTCATTTTCAGCAAACTAATCGCGGCGCTGACCTACCCCTTTATCCTGGTAACCAGTACTGTGCTGGGAGCGCTCCTGGCCGGCATTCCCCTGGGCTTCGGGACCTTTACCGGCGGCACCGGGCTGGGTCCCGGACTGTTCGTCGGCGTGGGTGAATTGAGCAGCGCAGAGGCCCTGGGGCAGGTCGTGCGCGGCACCCTGTTGGCTGGCGTGATGCTGATGCCGACTGCCGCTCTGGCCCTGCTGTTCGGGGTGATGTATCTCAACACGGCTGCTGCGGCCCTGGCGACGATCGCGGCCCTGAGCGTCATGCGGCTGCTGGTGGTGTTCCCAGAAGGCCTGCAGCGCATTCTGCTGACCAGCCACCTCAACCTGTACGTGCAGCAGGGCAACCTGACCGAATCACTGATTCTGCTGCTGATCTACACCCTGGGCTTTGGCCTGATCGCTGCGCTGCTGTTCGAGAACCGCGACCTGTAAAGGCACAGACAAAGGAGGCCCCGGCACAGTGCGTGCCGGGGCCTTGTTGTCGCCTTACTTGTTCTGGGAAAGGCGCTCAAGCACCAGACGGCTGACCGTCTTGAGGGTCTCGAATACGCCGCCGCCGGTATGGGCCGTCGCTTCAAACAGCAGCAGTTCCTTTTTGGGGTCCACCACTGCGCGGATCATATCGGCCGACAGGGCGTCGGGCAGATCGCGTTTGTTGATCTGCAGCACGATCGGCACGTCACGCACGTCGATACCATGCTCTGCAAGGTTCTCGCGCAGGTTGCGCATGCTTTCGGCGTTGGCACGCAGGCGGTTGGGCGCGCTGTCTGCGACGAACACGATGCCGTCCACGCCACGCAGGATCAGTTTGCGGCTGGCGTTGTAAAACACCTGTCCAGGCACGGTGTAGAGGTGAAAGCGTGTTTTGAACCCCTGCACGGTGCCCAGGTCCAGCGGAAGGAAGTCGAAGAACAGCGTCCTCTCGTCCTCGGTGGCCAGGCTGACCATCTCACCGCGCAGGTGACCAGGAACCTTGGAAAACACATGCTTGAGGTTGGTGGTTTTGCCACTCATACCAGGGCCGTAGTAGACAATCTTGCAGTTAATTTCTCGGGCCGCGAAGTTGATGGTGCTCATGCAGTTACTCCTGTATGAAAAAGGTCAACCCAGCAGGTCGTCGAGAAGGGCGCTGGCGCCTTTGCTGAAGTCGTCCGTGAACTGCACTGGCGGCACATCCTTGAGCTCCTCGAGAATGGCGGCGAGTTGCGAGATGGTTTTCTTGGCGTAGACCTTCACTTTGCCCAGCGGCACGCTGCCGTCGAAGATCAGTGTCAGCAGGGCCGAGTCACCGACCGACTCTACATACAGGGTGCCGTTCTCGCCCTGGTGGATCTGCTCGCTGAACGTACGCTCGCCCAGCATGTTGGCCAGAGCAGCGGTGGCAGCGGCGTTGCTGGCCACCAGTGTGGCGACGCTGTCGAGGGCCGGAGGACGGGGCGCCCAGAGCGCTTCTTTATGGGAGAGCACGAAGCCCTTGCGGTCTACCAGCAGACCGTAACGGACGCCAGTGGTCACCAGCAGGTCCTGAATCAGCTGATCTACACGTTCATAGGCGTCACCGTACAGTGCAAGTGAAGGTTCAATCATGTCCCCCGGAGTATAGAAGTGACTTTCATACAGGACCGTCACATGCCTGCTGTCAGTTGTGAGTAAAAGCACCGGGGCAGGCCGGATGCTCATGCGTCTGTCAGGGAGGGGACGTTACACTCGCCCGCGTGAAGGGCACATCATCATTCCGCAGGCGCCGGCTTCTGAAGCTGGCGCTGCTTTCCGGCACTTTGCTGCTGACCACGGCGGCGGCCCGTCCGCTGGCCATTGGCGGCGCGCTGCAAAGCGCAAGCGTAGGCACCCGCGTTATCGGGGGCAATGAGATGCTGGCGGTATGGACCCTCCCGCGCCTTGGGGTCAGCGTCCGCAACGACCCGCTGGACCTGCGGCTGCTGCTCGGAGGCCGCGAACTGCGCTACTCGCCCGACACCGGCTGGCAGGCCCTGGGGTTTGCCCTGAGCGCACCGCTGCCTGTGCCGCAAATTACCGATGGCAGTCTGTATGTTCCGCTGCAGGCCCTCCTGGCCCTGAACGTTGGCGTGCTGGCCGACACCCCTGACCTGCTGGACATCAGGGCGCCGGCCAGTGTACCCACCACAACGTTGCCGCCTACCCGGCCGGCCCCAGGGACTGTAGCGACAACTCCTGTGTCCCCTTCCCCGGCCGCTCCGGCGCCCGTCCCACCGGCCTCTGCGGCTCCTGTGGCCCCGCCCGCACCGGCCTTCACGCCTGTTGCACGCCTGGATACCGTACGGATCAGCCGGACACTCCACCGCACGGTAGAGGTGCAGCGCGTGGTGCTGGAGCTGAGTGGGCTGGCGCCGCACAGCGTCACCCGGGAGGCACGCGGCCTGAGGGTGTCGCTGCCTGGCGTGAGCGCCCAGAGCAGCGTCCAGACCCTGCCCTCTGGCGACACGCTGAGCGTCACCCAGACCGCTACAGGCACCAACGTGGCCCTGGCCACAGGCGGCGGCCGCAGCGAGATCTTTACGCTGGAGAACCCTCACCGTGTGGTGATCGACACGACCACCTACACCGACACCCGGGTGCCGCCGCCCATCAACCCCGACCAGCTGCCGACCGGGGTGACCTACCGGCACAGCGGCAACCTGCACCTGCTGAGTTTCGACCCGGCACGCTTCCAGGCGCGGGTGGTCAGCGCCCCGCAGGGCCGCGCCATGGACGTGGCCCAGCTGGTCAAGGGGGCTGGAGCGGTTGCTGGGGTCAACGGCGGGTACTTCGACCCGGCCAGCAGCCTCCCGGTGGATCTGGTGGCTGTCGGGGGCCTGATGACCGCCGGCAGCCTCGAAAAACGCGCCACCGTAGGCTTTACCGCACAGGGCGAGCCCCTCTTTGGGTACCCCCGGCCCCGCTATGTGCTCAGTGGCTCCTGGGGAACCGTCACCGTCAATGCTGTGCGCAGCCGGGCCACGCCCAGCCTGCTGACGGCCTTCGTGGGAGACGGACGCACCGCCGTGGGAGCCGATACATTGACCACGCTGTATCTGCAGCCAGGGGCGACCAGCGTTACTCGGGCGCTGAGCGGCGTTAATACTCCTCCAGCCGGCACACTGGCCTTTACCTTTGACCCGGCCCGGTACCCGCAGCTGCCACGTGCTGCCGGGCAGCCGCTCAGTGCCGCCCTGAACTGGCAGGCCAGTGACGCCCCCTGGCCTACCGCCCAGGACGCGCTGAGCGCCGGCCCGCTGCTGCTGCAGGGTGGCCGGGTGGTTCTGAACCCGGCACGCGAGGATTTTGACACCCGGACCAACATCTGGCGGCCGACCCGGCAGGTGGCCTTTGGCACGCTGAATGGTCAGCCGACCATTGCGTATCTGGAACACGGCACACCGGAAGCCTTTGCCGCAGCGCTGGCCAGGGCCGGAATGCAGGACGCCGTACGTCTCGACAGTGGCAGCAGCGCCACCGCATACCTGTCTGGCGGCTACGCCGATCTGGGAGGCTACCTGAATACAGTCTGGAGCCGCCCAGTGCCGAACGCGATCGTGTTCGTGCCCAAAACGAATACTGCGCGGACGAAGTAGAGGGCAGCCTCAGAGCCAGTCTTTTCAGCAGAGCGCTTCTGAACGACAAGTCGCTTCCCCTGCAGAGGCAGGCGCCCGCAGCATGAGGGTGCTGCCTTCGGGCGCGCCCCCAAATGCCGCCTCGTGCATGCCAGCTGCCTCCTCTATCCCGCCCAGATTCGCCTGAGCACCAAGTTGCTGGAGTTGAAACGAGCTCCAGAGATGTCGCAGTGTCAACGCCTGTTTGTGCCTGTCCCGCCCGCAGGTCACAGGACAGACAGGCGCGTTGAGCCATTGCAGAGCCCACCAGGAGCCCTTTATGTCCGACCCTGAGAACCAGAAAATCAGAACTCTGATTGCCAGGGCGGACTCGCTGGTGGTGACGGACCCACAGCTGGCCATGACCACGGCTGAGCAGGCCATTGCCCTGGCTCATGACGCCGGTGACCAGGAGGGCTACGGCCAGGGACTGTGCAGCTATGCGGCCACGCTGTTTTTCCAGTCGAAGTATTCCGAAGCACATCAGGCGTTCAGGGAAGCGCAGCAGGTCGGCGAGGCCCAGGCCGATCAGAGGCTGATGGCACGTGCGGTCAATGGTCTGGGCATCACGTCCCCTCAAGGTACGACCCATAAGTCCGCTGTTCACCCCTGATGCTGCCAAGAAAAAGCCCGCTTGAAGCGGGCTTTTTATCCTTATTGAGCGGTTGTCCTGCTCATGTGATCAAGCTCAGTTGTCGTTGTTATTTCGAGCTGGTCGAGCTTCCGCTGGCATTCAAGCCCAGGTTAAGCACGCTGGTCAGGCCACCCATCAGGCTGCCACTGCTCGGGCCGTTCGAGCTGCTGCTGGCCAGCCCTAACGCGGCACCCAGTGCGGCGTTCGTACCCACATTCAGTCGGCTTTCACTGCTGGAGATGCTGCCATCCCCATTTCTGTGGCTGCTCTGGCCACTGGCGCTGACTTCAGCGCTTAACCCTGCGCCCACAGCGCCCAGGAGACTGGCATTGCTCTGGCCTCCGTTTTGTCCACTGGAGCTCTGGGCATTCCCACTGAGAACAGTGGTTACGCCTGCACCCACTTTGACATCCACATTGCCGCTGCTGCTTGTCTCGGCGGACGCAGCACTAACGCTGAGGGCGAGGGCGGTCAGGGCGGTCATGATCTTGGTCTTGTTCATGGTGGTTCCTCCTGTGACCTATGGTGCGCGCTGCCGGTGGCGTGACGTTGAGAGAATCAGCCGCCACCTTGGGTGTTGAGCAACCCATGCTCATATATCCAGATGCATGAAACCGAGGAAACAGCTTGAAGTGCGTCAAAAGTGCACAGGACAAAGTGATCCGGGTTCCTGAGAAGCCGGTTGAATCGGAGGAGCTACAAAAAAAAGGGTGATCCAAACGTCGTTAAATTGATACGTGCCTCTTGTATTTGGTCGCACCGCTGGTCTGCACCGCTGGCCGGGACACCGTAGGTAATGAGCGTGTTTTTAGGCTGCATGAACGCTGCGCGCCCAGCTGGCGCATTTGATACGCCGTTTCCTCTTTTTCTGCTGGCGTCAATCTCTCCTGGAAACAGTCGCCTGACGCTTATTCACCGCTACAATTCGTCATTCCCCTCAAGGTACGACCCCGCTTTCCCGAAACCCTCTGCTGGGGCTCCGCCGTTGCCAGCAACTCCAGCAGACGCACGTAGGCGTGCGCGGTGACCTGGACGTCACCGAAACTGCGGTGTCGACCGCCCGGCGCGAAATTCAGCCCCAGACGCTCGGCCAGCACGGTCAGGTTATGGGCACGCTCTTTGGGAAAGGCTCTGCGGGAAAGCTGCACCGTACAGTGCTCGCCTGCCGGGGCCCAGACCATTCCCAGGCGGCGGGCCTGGGCGCGCATAAACCCGCAGTCGAATCCCACATTGTGGGCCACCACAGCCGAGTCCCCCACAAACTCCAGGAATTCCGGCAGGACCTCCTCGATTGTTGGTGCGCTGCGGACCATCTCGTTGCTGATGCCATGCACCCGCTGGGCATGCCAGGGAATCATCAGGCGCTCGCCTGCGGCGTTGGTGGGCCGGACCAGCGTCTCGTATCTGAGGTGTTCGTGCACCTGCCCATTCACGACTCGAAGGGCACCGATCTCCACAATCCCGTCCCGTTCCGGGGAGAGGCCGGTGGTTTCCAGGTCGAACACGACAACGTTCACGCCTGCAGGGTAGCGCGCAGGAGACGCGCGAGGGGTCTGGAGCAGATCAGCGGACCGGCAACGGCTCGTAGGCGGTCTTGACGGCACCGTTGGCAAAGGCAGACTGGCAGCTGTGCAGAGACTGACCTCCTGGCGACCTGAGACGCTCCTGTCCTCCAAGCTGACTCTGACCTTCACCGTCCGGCCGTCTTGCGAGAAAGGGGAAGCCGACGGGGTGTACCGACCAGCAACCACACCTCCTTGTCCGGCAGGTGTGCTCTGACCTCCTGGCCGCTTTGAACAAATCCGGGCTCGTACCGGATTCATGCGTGGATCTCGGTACGGTGCTCACTCTTGGACTGGACCATCAAATCACTGCGTGCGGCCTTGCCGACCAGCCGAAAGAGAGCTTCAGATGCCGGCGGGCATATGCGCCTGCATAAGTGCACTCACCGCGTCCTCCTTGCCCTTGGCTTCCACCTCAATCCAGGGCACGTCGGCATACGCACTGGGCAACTGCGTAATCAGGTGGCTGTGCCGCCGGTCCTGCGGACCATCGATGCCATTGCTGAGATGCACGACCTGCCATTCGGGCGGCGTCCAGGTATTTCGGGCAGCCAGCACCCACAGGCGCACGCTGGGGTCTTCCTGATCAGGCAGCCGTTCACGGACCACATGGTGATGGGCGTCAAAGACCAATGGCGTGCCTGTGGCCTCACACACCGGCAGCAGGTCCTGGGGACCGTAAGCGCGCTCATCATTTTCCAGGCCCAGGCGTGGGCGGACCGATTCCGGCAGGTCGGGGATCAGGGCCTGCAACTCAGCGGCGCGCCCACCTTTGCCGCCGTGCAGCAGCAGCAGGTTCCACGTACTGCGCTCCAGCCCCAGGCCGTCCATCACCCGGGCGTGGGTGGTCAGCGCCGCCAGACTGGAGGCCCGGACTTCGGGACGCTCACTGTTCAGCACAATGAACTGTTCAGGATGCATCAGGACGCGAATTCCGGCTGTCCGGAACGCTTCCCCCGCCTCGCGCAACGGCCCGGCCAATGAGGAAAGCACGGCCTCGCCCGTGTCGTCCCCTGCAAGGTCGAGCATCGGGAACAGACTGGAGCTCATACGGTACAGGCGGATGCCGCGCGCGGCGCAGTAGGCGGCGGCGCCACGCAACCGGGCAATATTGTCGGAGTACAGGTCCAGCAGCTTCGCCTCGCGCTCCGCCGGGCTCAGCATCCGGTAACGGCTGAGGGTCACGGTCCGGAAGCGCACCTCCGGACCCACCGTGAGGCATACCAGTCCGTAGGCCGGCGCCCCGGTCATGCTGGTCTCCGCGCCGCGCGGCGGCAGCGGTCGGAACAGTACCGGACCTGATCCCAGTCACGCGCCCACTTGCGCCGCCAGGTAAACGGCAGCCCGCACCCGGCGCAGATCTTGCTGGGCCGCTCAGACGGCCTGCGCCCACCGCCGAAGCTTTTTTCAGGCCATGTGCCCTTCTCAGCCATGGGGCCACTCCGGGGTTCGCTGCGCGTGTCTATGGAGCTCATGTGCCGTGTTACAGGAGGGCTTGTAGGTCAGGACCTGCGGTTCCGGGGCTCCGGACACTTCCAGGGTAGTGAGGTGTGACAATTTCACCATGAGGTCGGCAGGATGATTTTGCCTCTGCCCTGCACTCCATCCGCTGCCGTGGAACATCTGCTCCAGAGCTGCCGGGCCGTGGACGTCTTCCGTGTCCGTACACCGCCAGCGGAACGATCCAACCAGAGCGCGGCCCAGCGTGGTCTTTCCACTATCAGCCACGCCTACTACCACCTGTCTCATGGACTCCAGTCTGCCTCAACCAGGGGATACCTACCGTGGCACGGCCCGCATCTTTCGGCGGACGACCTGGTTCAGAGCTGTGCGAAAGGCTGAAGGTATGGCTCGGTGGCGAAGCGCGGCGGTCATTCTTGGAGTGTTCGTGAGCCGGCAGCTGCACTGTTGTATCTGCGCTGGTGTGTCTTTGCGCTGATGATCGTTGGTCTGCTGTGGGCCTCTTCGGCGTGGCCACTGAGCAGTTGGGGGATTGCCCGCTATGACGCCCTGCTGGCGGGATTCTGCTGGCCCAGCTAGGACTGCTCTGGGCGCGCATCGAGTCCCAGCGCGAGGCAGCTGTGGTGCTAGCTTTCCACGCTCTGGGCTTTGCACTGCTGGTCTTCAAGGTCTGGCTGGGCAGCTGGGCCTACCCTGAAAAAGCTCACAGCAAAATCCTTGCCGTCCCGCTCTACGCGGGGTTCATGTACGCCAGTGTAGGCAGTGACATGGCGCAGGCATGGCAGCAGTTCGGGCTGCACCTGTCGGGCCTTCCCAGCTCCGGGTGCAAATCGGGCTGACGGGCGCTGTCTACCTCAATTTCTTTACGCACCACTTCGGGCCCGACCTGAGGTATGCGCTGACGGTGGTACTGATGGTGGCCTTCCGCCGTGCTCAGGTGAGGTTCAACGTAGCCGGGTATGCCCGGCAGATGCCGCTCCTTATAGCGTTCGCGCTGATCGGACTCTTCGTATTTATCGCTGAAACCGCAGCCACCTACCTGGGTGCCTGGGTCTATCCACACCAGCAGCAAGGCTGGCAGCCGGTCCATCCGGGCAAGTGGCTGGCCTGGACCCTGCTGATGGTCGTGGCATTTCTGATCGTTTCAGAGCTCAAAACCTGGGAGGCGCGGCGGGCAGCTGCGCTGAGCACCGACCCTAGAGCAGGCGACCAGAATCGGCGGGGTCAGTCTCGGGCGGATCAGGCGCGCGAACCGGCACCCCGCGCGCGTTGAGAGCCTCGCGCAGCATGGGAATGTTCTTTAAGGCATGCCCCCGGGTCGTGTTCTCAGGAATCACCCTTTGTAGGTCACTTTCTGCCAAGTTCACCACCAGCTTGATATCAGCGGTATTCCCCTTACCCAGCGGCGCGTTGAAGTCGGCATAGAACCGAATACCCAGCCTGAACAGCACCGTGTTCACCCCGTCCCAATCACCTGCTTCAACCAGCCCTCTTAGCTTTGCCAGACCCTCTGCCAGTTCACCAGCCAAACGGGTGACAGTCTCAGGCAGGTAAGCGGTCAGCAAGTCCTCTGGCTTGCCCTCTAAGGGGCTAGCAGCAGCGCGTCTGGGGGAAGATACCCTGACACCACTGAAGGTACCTTCACGTCCTTTAGAGAGGGAAGTGTGCTGTCTCAATACCCTCTTGAATACTAGGTTCAGTGATTCAATCAATTCTTCTGTCACTTCCAGACCAGAAGCCTTCAACATGGCTTCAAGCTTTTCAGCCTTCTGCTTGTGTTCTGCAATGATTCTGTTGGATAAGGCAATCTCTTTGTCAAGTTCGGCAAGCTTCTCAGCGTTGGCGGCAATGAAGGCAGCAACGTCTACCCCTTCCATCAATGCCAGCTTGTTGACGGTGTTAACCAGTTCATCCTTCTTCTTTGCGGCGGAATTCCTGATGCTAATGGCCGACTTGATGCCCGCGTGAAAGTTGACTACTTTTGCCACAACCTTAGTCAGTTCCTTGGCGTAGTTCTCAGTCGTGCCAAGCGTAGATGCCTCATCCACGAATT